>NZ_QUDF01000002.1:0-376319 GCF_003477535.1 Eubacterium sp. AM05-23 | reverse complement strand
TCAGTATTATCTTTTTTCATTTTCTCCTTGACTTTTTATTTGCAGGCTTTATATATGTTAATTTTGCCCAAATAATCAAAAAAGACTTTTGTCCCATACTAAGGGACAAAAGTCTGTAACTTCTGCGATACCACCCAAATTGATGCACTGCCTTACAGCACACCCACTCATTTTACATACCATCATATGCACCCCGCTGATAACGGATGGGGCTCCCGTCGGCGCCTACTCCCTCATGGTTTCAGACCGCACTCCCAAGTCCATTCAGTAATTTCTGTGCTGCCGCATTTCCACCTGCCGCGGCTCTCTGGATACACCCGTCATTACCTACTTCTCTCGTTCGTCGTTTTGATTATTCTGGATTGGTGCTATTCTATAATAAATCCAAGCTTCTGTCAAGCTAAATTTAGGCTTATTTGCCGTTCCCGGTTTTATGGTTTATAATAGAACCACTCCACCGGAAAGGAAAATGATTATGTTCACACTTCACGAAGACGAAAAAGCGTACCGTCACGGCGATCACGGGCCAAAATACCTGATGATGGGTCCGACCTCAAATTTTGGTATTGTCAAGCTGCTACCTGGCAATGTGGTGTCTCCCCATTACCATGAGATTATGGAAGAAAACTTTTATATACTGGAAGGGACTGTCTCCATGACCGTAAATGATGTCGAAAGCACCTACTCGGCTGGTGATTTTATTCATTTGGAGCCGGGAGAAATCCATCGTCTTGAAAATAAGGGCACTGAAACGGTTCGTTTTGTGGTTACCACCAGCCCCTGGATGGACCATGCCGATAAAATTGAAGTATAGAGAGCCCAGAAGAACGTTCAGAGAGAAGATGCGGCGAAACACCGCATCTTCTCTTTTTGCTTACTGCAGCTTTTGTACTGGAAATAAAATCCCTGTTTCCAGCTCCTCCTCATCTTTAACCATATCCACATCCTTCAGGTAGCGTTCGACCGAGGGGCCGGTTACTTTGTATTCCGGGTGCTCGGTCAGCCACGAGCAGATTGCGTCATAAGCGTTGTGCAGGCCCTCAAAGGGGCCGATATGGGTAGTGGCAACACACAGGCGCGCCGGTATGACTTTAACATCCGGGTGTTCACCGCTTACCTCTACCTGAGCCTCGACATCCATACTTTCATAGCTGAATTCCTCACCCAGATAAACCTGCTGCGCTGCGCCGCAGCGCGTAAGCCCCAGCTCATTGACTTTTTTATACAGATCATCAAACAGGTCTCCGGTTTCACTGATGTTAATTTTCCGGCGGATACCGTAAACCCGCTGCGCTGGTGTTTCCATTACAATAACGTGATACTGGTCCTTTAACAAATTGCATTTTTCCATTTTCATCATGGCGTCCTCCATCTGACGGAGCTTTTTTCTGAGGGTATATATTTCATCATAGGCCGCCAACCGCCTGCGGTGGAGTCTTACAGCCAGCTCCTGCCCGGACAGCGTGAGCAGCTCGCCGATTTCAGACAGGGCGAAGCCGTAGTCCTTCAGTGTCTCGATCTCCGCCAGGGTTTCCAGCTGCGCGGCTTCGTAATAACGGTAGCCATTTTCACCAATACGGGTGGGCCGAAGCAACCCCATGGCGTCATAATACCGGAGCATACGCGGTGAAATACGCCCCAGCTTTGAAAATTCTCCAATGGTGAACATCCTTACCTCCTGTGTCATTCATTTTCTGAACCGGTTCATCTGTAGTTTATACCTTGACATGATGACAAGGTCAAGCCATTTTTTATTTTATCATCGAACACTTAAGTTATTTCAGGTATAATGGACTCACTACAACAGGAGGAACACCATGCAGCAGCCTGAAAAACGGCCGGAATTATCCATTCTGGCCCACACCCCCACACATCTCTACATCGCGCCTCATCTACTACTAAGGCCTTATATCGCGCATTACACCTTTTGCGCTCAGGGAGCACAGCCCAAAAGCCACCTTCCTGAAAAGCTGACGCTGATTCCCGATGCCAGCGGCTGTGTTGTCTTTTCTTATGACGGCAGAGCCCTGTCCGGCTGTTTCTGGGGCCCTACCACCAAAACGGTGGTGGTTTTCGGCGATGCTGAAAACATCCCACTGCGTTTTTTTATCGAGTTCCTTCCCGGCGGCGCAAATCGGCTTCTGGGGCTGAACCTCAAGGATTTTACAGACCGCAGGGAACCGCTTGAGCTCGTGTGTCCTTCCCTGAGCATTGGGATAAAGAATGCCTTTGAGCAAAGCCAAAGGGTGGCTTACCTCAGCAATGCGATTGACACACTGCTTCTGACCGCCTTAGCGGAAATGCCCGGCAACCCCCGGCCCCTTTCGCCCATTCTGAAGCATGTCAGTTGCCAGGCCACGGTCAGCACCGCAGCTGAAAAAATCGGGTATTCCGAACGCCACCTCCAGCGTCTCATAACAGAAGCTCTGGGAATGCGCTATAAAACCTTTACCCGGCTGACCCGCATCAACCTCGCCATGCAGCGCATGGAAAAAGATCCCATCGCTTTCACAAAGCTCGCGCATACGCTGGGCTACTATGATCAATCGCATTTCAACCATGATTTCAAGGCGGTCTGCGGTATATCACCGACAAAATACTATGCTCACATGTCGGATTTTTACAATGAATCCTACAAGTTTTAGTTTATAGTAACAGAACAAGGAGGTGACGCTCGTGAAAAGTGATTTACAAACCATTCCCGGCGTTGGACCAAATATGGAGAGGCATCTTCTGGAGCTTGGCTACAGCACGGTCGATTCGCTGAAGGGGGCAGACCCTGAGACGATGTATCGCAGAGAATGCCGGCAAAGGGTTGAGCAGCTGGACCGATGTGTTCTCTATGTTTACCGGCTGGCGGTTTACTTCGCTGAGAATACCGAGCATGACCCTGAAAAACTAAAATGGTGGAACTGGAAAGATTGACACCACCGGTAAAGGAGATTATATGAAATATAATGCATTCATGCTTGTCGTATCCGATATGGAAAAATCCCGCGCTTTTTATGAAAAGCTTCTGGGGCTCAAAGTTGCCATGGATCTGGGAGTCAATGTCAGCTATGACTGTGGCGTGGCTCTCCAGACAAAGGAAACCTGGCTGGAATTCATCGACAAACCGGAAAACGCTGTCTGCTTTGGCGGCAATGATAAGGAGCTGTACTTTGAAGAGGATGATCTGGACGGATTTCTCAAGGTTCTGGAAAGCTGGGGCGCCACGCTGGTACGGCCAATGTTTACCCAGGCGTGGGGACAGCGGGTGATCCGCTTTTATGACCCTGATCACCACATCATCGAGGTTGGAGAGCCTCTCTCATTGGTGATCAAGCGGTTTTTATCCCAGGGGTTAAGCATTGAGACGACCGCTGAGCGCACCATGTGCCCGCTTCCCTATGTCCAATTCCTGGCCAAAGAGCTGGCGGAGGAAATAAATGAATAACGCTTCATGGATCGACCCCTATTGTCTGGATAAAAAGGGTGTCGAGAAGGTCTGGCAGGCCGAATGGAAGGCGATGAAATATCTGCTTCATGGAAAAATGTTCGCCTATATGGGGGAGCATAAAACCGGTGATCCCATCGTCACGATGAAGCTGCCGCCTGAGGAGGGTCTGGCCCTCCGGGCTGCCTATCCCGATGCGGTTATTCCCGGTTATTATATGAATAAAGTTCACTGGAACACGCTCTACCTCGAAGGCGGCGTACCAGAGAGCACGGTCCGAAAAATGCTCGACAGCGCCTACGAGACTGTCCTCAAAAACCTTCCCAGAAAAGTACAGCACGAAATCATCGAAGCTTAAAGAAAAAGAAGAGGCTGCGGCATTTTGCCGCAGCCTCTCCTTTTTAATCTCTAAAGCAATCCGTTTAACCTACCGGGTATCCTCCACTGGCTTAAACAGGTGGATGGTGCCCGTTTCATTCAGATGGCACAGCAGTGAGAGCACGATCGGAAAACCGAAAAGCCCTACAACGCCAAAAAGCTGCAGACCCACAAACATGCTGGCCAACGTAATCACCGGATGAAGGCCGATCTGGCTTCCCACGATTTTCGGTTCAATAATGTTTCGCACCACTGTGACCACCAGATAGACCAGCAGCAGCCCCAATGCCAGCGGATAGTTCCCCTGCAGGGCTGTGATCACCGTCCAGGGGATCATGATACCACCTGTGCCCAGTACCGGAAGAATATCGAACACCGCAATGACAAAGGCGATGATCAGAGCATTGTCGACACCGATGAGGGTCAGGCCAATGACGAGCTCAACAAAGGTAATGCTCATGATGAGCGCATAGGAGCGGATACACACAAAGAGTGTTCCCACCACGTATTCCTTGATCTGAACAAAAACTGTCCTGGTCTTTCCATTTAACTGGTGCATGACAAAGCCTGTCAGACGGTCATAGTCGATGGCGATAAAAAAGGTGGAAATAATGAGTAACAGCAGCTTGATAAAAAGCCCGGGCAGCGAAGACGCAATATCCGATACGGTGCCCATAGCCCCCATGGACAGGCTGGAAACCATCTGCCCCAGAGACTGCACCAGACGGTTAAACATCTCCTCAAAGGCTGCTACCAGAGTGGGATCCATCCTGAGCACCGACTGCTCTACCCCCTCAAAAATCCCCATGAGCACTGGCTCCACATGGAGGGCATAAATCTGGGGCAGATTAAAAATCAGCTCTCTGGAAGCCGCAAATGCCTTAACCCCGAGGAGTGAAATGAGCGTGCCGATGGTACCGTAAAAGACAAGCACCACCACAATCGCCGATATTTTCCTGTTCAAGCGCAGTTTTCCGGACAACAGGCGGATTGGTCCTTTCAGCAGACAGGCCAGAGCAAAGCCGATGATAAAAGGAGTCAGCAACGGCATGGCATATTTGAGTACCGCAAAGCACAGAAGCGCAAGAATGGCAAAATACATAAAATTAATGATAAAAGCCCGCCGTTTTTCAGTTTCCATATTAATCCTTACCTCGCATAAGCTTCCTGTTCCATATCGACCGTTGTTTTGGAGGCGCTGGCCTGTACCAGCACCTCGCCGATGCTCAGGATATGATCGCCGATGCTCTCAATATCCATAAGTATTTCGGAATAAATCACACAGGCTTCGTCTGAACAGAGGCCTTTTCGCATCCGGGCAATCTGGTTTCTCTGGTAATCAAGTGTCAAATCATCCATTCTCTGTTCATAGTCGGCAATTTCAGTCAGCCTCTTTTCAGTAATGGCCTCCAGCCGGCTGAGTGAGTCCAGCACGCCGATGCTGACCTGCTGAAGCGACCGCATTTCTTCCTGGGCCTCCTCTGTAAATCCGATATGTTTTTCCTCCAAAAGCCTGGCCTGTTCACTGATATTGACCGCATGGTCCCCCACGCGCTCAAGGCTGCCGCAGATTTTGAAAAACGCGGAAACCAGAACCCCATCTTTTTCATTGAGCTCATAGGTTATGACATGCGAAATGTACCTGGAGATCTCGGTATTCAGATAATTGACATACTCTTCTGATTTTGCCACATCCTTTGTATAGCGGCTGCTCTTTTCCAAAACCCCTTGAAATGCCTGTTCCAAGTTCTCTGTGACCATTTTCGCCATGCGCCGCAGTTCACGCCACACACCGTTCACGATAATGGCAGAGGTACCCATCTGGTATTCCAACGAAGCCTCAACAGGCTTGATGTATAAAAGCTGGTGCTCGCCGCTTTTTTCTGAAGGGCGCTCGGGCAGAATTCTGATCGCCGCCTTTGCCAGGAGCGTGCCAAAGGGCAGCAGCATCAGCGTTGTCGCAATATTGAACAGTGTGTGCATATTGGCGATCTGGGCTGCTGGATTTGCCGGAGACAGGGACTCGACAAAGGCCGTGAGTGGCGTCAGCATGCAAATGACTGTAAAAACAACCGTTCCAATGATGTTAAACAGTAAATGGATGACTGTGGTCCGCTTGGCGTTGCGGCTGGTGCCAATGGACGCCAGCACTGCGGTAATACAGGTCCCGATATTCTGTCCAAACAGCACATACACCGCACTTGGCAGGCCGATTACGCCGCTGACGGCCAGCGCCTGCAAAATTCCGACTGAAGCGGATGAAGACTGAATCGCAGCGGTAAAAACAGCCCCTGCCAGAATCCCGAGGGCCGGGTTCGAAAACCGGGTCATCAGATTGACAAAGGCCGGTGAGTCACGAAGCGGCATCATCGCTGT
Source organism: Eubacterium sp. AM05-23 (assembly GCF_003477535.1). Lineage (NCBI taxonomy): Bacteria > Bacillati > Bacillota > Clostridia > Eubacteriales > Eubacteriaceae > Eubacterium > Eubacterium sp. AM05-23. The sequence goes on along the minus strand of NZ_QUDF01000002.1, from coordinate 370,129 downwards.
GCTCATCATATCCATACCGATGAACAAAATCCCCAGTCCGGCGACAATCAGGCCCCAGTGGTGCAGCTTAACCTTTTTGGTAAAAACCACCAATGCTACGCCGCAAAAAGCGAACAGCGGCGCCAGCGCCCCCACATCGAGCGCGATGAGCTGGCCCGTAATCGTCGTACCAATATTGGCCCCCATAATGATCCAGACCGCCTGAATCAGAGTCATCATCCCTGAGTTCACAAAGCCAACAACCATGACGGTTGTGGCGGATGAAGATTGAATGACCGCCGTGATGGCCGCCCCAACGGCCACTCCCAGAAATCGGTTGGCGGTCAGCCGCTCCAGTATCTGCTTCATACGATTGCCCGCAGCCGCTTCAAGACCCGAGCTCATCATCTGCATTCCGTACAGAAACAGGGCTAACCCTCCGAGTAAACCCAAAACATCAGTAACACCCATAACTTTTCACTTTCCTCCTACCAGATGAACCACCGTCACGCAAAAAGACACACCCCGTATCCCTGAGGGTACAGGCTGCGTCTCACCTATTCTCAATGCGGATATTGTCTATAAAGACAAGGGCAACAACGGCATTGTTCATCATCATTTCTCCAAACAATCTGTTGATGTCATTATAAAAGAGTGACTGCCAAAACACAATAGACTGCCGAATATTTAACAAACATTTAACAATTCACGCTTGACATTCATATAAGAGGACCGCGACATTCTGGTTTTGCTTTTTGTCCTTTAACTGGTACAATAAAGACAACCGATACATCGAGGAGGTATCCAATGTTCAGCACCCTTTATCTCAGTAGCTTTTCCATTGACCGGAACGATCCGGCCTACACTCAGAGCTATCTTTCCGACCTGCCAGTCATTCAGCAGCTTGAGCCCTTTTTCTTTGAAAAGAACGTCACTTTTTTCTGCGGCGAAAACGGTACCGGCAAATCTACCCTGCTGGAGGCGCTAGCGGTGAGGTATGGCTTTAACCCAGAGGGCGGGTCAAAGAATTTTGATTTTCATTCCCACGATACCCACTCTGCCCTGTACCAGTTCATCAATCTGACCAAGGGCCTCGCCCTTCCCAAAGACAATTTCTTTCTGAGAGCTGAGAGCTTTTACAATGTTGCGGCAGAAATTGACCGGATGGAGAATGAACCCGGAGGGACTGGCCTGTACAAAAGCTACGGCGGTCTCTCTCTTCATGCCCAGTCCCACGGCGAAAGCTTTCTGACACTGGTCCAGAGCCGCTTTCGCGGCAAGGGACTTTATATTCTAGACGAGCCCGAGGCTGCCCTGTCCGCCTCACGCCAGATGACGCTTTTATCCCTGATCCACAACCTGGCACGGGACGGCTCCCAGTTTATTGTCGCGACCCACTCTCCCATTCTGCTGGCCTGCCCCGATGCAGATATTTATATTTTATCCCCCGATGGCCGTCTGTCCCTGACCGCCTACAGGGATACCGAGCCCTATTGCCTGACCAAAATGTTCCTCGATGACCCTGAACGGTTGCTGCACTATTTACTGGACTGAAAAACTTTATTTTCTTCCTTGACTCTGCCATTATGTGAGGGATTATACTAAGGATGAGCTCAAGAAAACCAACTTTGAAAGGAGATGGGAATATGCTGAAAATTGGAGAATTTTCTAAACTTTGCCACGTCAGCGTCCGAATGCTGCGCCATTTTGAGGAGATGGGGCTTCTGCTTCCAGAACGGGTTGACCCCTTTACCGGCTACCGTTACTACACAGCTTCTCAGCTGACGACTGTCAGCACCATTGTCTCTCTGCAGCGCATGGGCCTGAGCCTGACAGCCATCGGTGAAATTCTTAAAAGCAGCAGCACTTCCCAGGCTCTTGAAACGCACATTGAAGCCTGCTACCAGAAGAAGCTGAAGGAAGCTGAAAAACTGCAGGTTCAGCTCTGGCAGCTGAAAGCCGCTGGCGAAAGGCTTCGCAGAAAGGAAGAAATCATGAAAAATTATATCGTTGTTGCAAAAGAATTACCCTCCTGTCAGGTTGCAAGCCTGCGTGATACCCTGAGTACCTACACTGAAGAAGGCCGACTCTGGGAAAAGCTGCACGCTGAAATCGCACCTCAGCATCCCAAGTTCGCCACCCCGCCCTTCAGCACCGCGACCTACCACGATGCAGAATACAATGAAGCCAACCCGGATGTAGAAGTTCAGGTGTCTGTCATTGGCAGCTACCAGGATACCGGGCACGTCTTTTTTAAAAAACTGCCCGCACGCCTGGTGGCAAGCGTCACTTTCACTGGAGCCTATGACCAGATCACCGATGTCAACATCACAGCCATGAGGTGGATTGAGGAAAACGGCTACCGAACCAACGGCACCATGTTCAATGTCTACCATGTGGGGCCTGGCGATACCAGCGAGCCTGAAAAATGGGTAACAGAATGCTGCTTCCCCATTGCCGCCAAATAAGCGAAACGCCATCTGACGGAGAAATTCGTCAGATGGCGTTTTAAAGTTAGATAATAATTTGCTTTTGAAGATAGAGCAAGTCTAAATGATAGACATCCTCTGAGACAATATGCTGCTGGCTGCACCATTTTTCGAGATCCTCCGCGCTTAAAAGCAATAAATTAGGCAGCTGTGGATCAAACTCTATTTTTAACTGGGTGCCGAGCGTGACGGCAAAATGAAATTTCTTAAAGCGCTCCGGCTTTTTCTTCCGCGTCATGCGGGCTGTCTGAAGTTCTGTGTAAATCCACGGTGTTTCTTCAACAGCTCCCTCCTTCTTCAGCGAATGATATGGGTTCAGGAAAATCACACACTCACACTGGGCGATCATCTTACCCAATGCCATGTTCAGGACAGGGTAGACATGGCCGGGCGCAAATCCCCCGGCTACCAGCTCGTCTGCTGCCTGCCAGATCCACGAATCCACAAAGACTGAAACTCCCAGCTCTTTCTGAAGCCAGCGCTCAAGCCTGGATGCCAAAGGCCCATCTGCCAGAGCATGGGATAAAAACACCTGGAATTTGAACTCTGGAAACCACTCAGAAAGCAGAGCCTCGCCGTCAAAAGCGGCCCCCATTCCGAGGTATTTTTTCAGTTCCTCCACAACTTTCGCCTGATTCACACTTTCATCCGCATCTGAGCATGGCGCTCCCTTTTCCAGCCGGTCCATCTCTTTTTCATCCATTGTTAAGTTAAACGCTGTAAACATCTCGTACCTCATTTCAAAATAAAATCGCTTGAATTTTGTTAAAACAAAATATCCGGTGCCGTTGCAATGGTTTACGTTTCTTGTAAATCAATTATATCGGATTCATTTCCTTTTGTAAAATAGATTTGCAGATATATTTTGACAAAAAAATCCCGGTTTTGTTGCCCCATTCGCATACAAAACCGGGTAAATCATATCGAATTATTCCTCTTCTTGTTCTTCATTAAGAACATCCAGTACAATTTTATCCTCTTCCTCTGCTTCTGGATGGCGCGGAGGCTGCGGATGCTCTGGATCATGGGGGCCGGGTCCGTGATGAGGACCGTGCGGGCCGCCAAAGTGCTCATGATGAGGTCCATGAGGACCTCCGTGCGGTAAATGAGGATGCGGCGGGGCAAGCGGTGGCATTTCTTCATCCATATCCGCTACTTTATCTTCCAATGAGGTGATCAGCTTATCGAAAAGCACCGTGAGGGTTTCTTTTTCTTCTTCCGATAAGACATCAAAAAGAAAATCTGCGGATTCATCCTTTCGGCTTTTGATGGTTTCTGCCAGCGCTCTTCCATCCTCTGTCAGATAAACGTTCCTGTTTCGCTTGTCCTCTTCATTTCTGTGGCGTTCCACCAGCCCGTTCCGTTCAAGCTTGATGATCAGCTCGCTCAGAGACGCCGGGCGTATGCCGGACTGCTCAGTCAGCAGCTTCTGGCTGACGCCGTCATTTTCAGCCAGCATCACAAGCACTTTTCCCTGTCCGTGGTGTGGGTCTTCCTTTGGCCCTCTCGGCGCAAAGCGACGCATTCCCTGGTGCATTAAAACCTGGTATTTTCTGAACTGTTCCATTAATTTTTCATTGAGTTCGTTCATTTTTTATCTCCCTTTCGATTCGTGAAGCGGGGGCGTTCCGCCGCCGCTTCTTTTATTCAGGTACCTTATGATTAAATTTTACACCCTTTTCACATATTTGTCAAGGTACCTTATTAATTTTTTTAAAGTTTTGTTGCATGGCACCGTTCCAAAGTGTAAAATAAGGGTATCCTATTAAGAAAAGTAAGAAAAGGAGCAAATGATGTTACAGCAAGGTACCAAGGCCCCGGATTTCACACTGCCTGATAAAGACAACCATCCGGTCAGCCTTTCTGATTTTAAAGGAAAAAAGGTTATTCTTTATTTTTATCCCAAGGACAATACAAAGGGCTGCACCACCCAGGCCTGCACTTTCCGGGACGCGTATTCTGAATTTGAGGCTCTGGGCGCAGTTGTCATTGGCGTCAGCAAGGACAGCACCCGCTCGCACACCAATTTTGCCTCGAAGTATGAGTTGCCCTTTCTGCTGCTCTCCGACCCGAAAACCGAGGTTATCCAGGCCTATGATGTATGGAAGGAAAAGAAAATGTACGGCAAAACCTATATGGGCATTGTGCGCACCACCTACATCATTGACGAAGCTGGTATGATCGAAAAGGTTTATGAAAAAGTCAAGCCCGCCGAAAACGCCGACCAGATTCTGGAGCATTTAAAGGGCAAGGCATAATCAACTAAAGGCAGCCTTTAGGATTATTTATAGTCCAGGCTGCCTTTATCTGTTTTTTAAGCGAGATGGGACAGTGTTCAGCCTGTATCTGGACAAGGGTGCCGCCATCAAAAAAACAAGAGACAGCTTCGCTGTTGCGATGCTGTCTCAACACTCAGACTGCCATATTTTCCCGCTTTCAAGCAGTTTTCTGACATCCCGGCTGTTCTGGCAGAAAAGAACCTTTTCGGGGTAGGCTTTCTGAAGACTGCGATACCAGTCCCTGTGGCGTTTACTGCGCCCGTCTTTTAAAATCCACTTGGCGAAGGCATAGTCAAATTTTTCCTCACAGCCCTCCGCCATGCTCTCCCGGACCTGGTTCCTGGATTTGAGGTAGCGCAGATAGGCTCTCGGAAAGCAGACCCGCCTCGGCAGGCAGAGCATCATGATCTTATCCGCCGTAGCCATGCGAAGTCCACAGTGGAGATCACCGTAGTTGCCGTCGATAATCCAGTCGTCCTGAGCCATAAAGGCTGTGACCATCGCCCTCGCTTCTGCGCGGTCCCGCTCCTGCCAGCCTGGAAGGAAGTTGACCTTATCCAGATGGAGCACGGGATACCCGGTCTCCTCCCCCAGATGTTTAGCAAGCGTCGACTTGCCTGATCCGCTGTAACCAATCACTGCGATTTTCATCGTGCTTTATTCTTAAACAACACCATGAAGGACAGCGCCATGGACAGCATCAGCAGCATGGGCATCGCAGCTGTCAGGGCATCTTCCACTATCCCAGTTTCCGGTGTTTTCCCGGCCGCTTCGCTGGGCTTGGCAGGCGCCGCCAGAGTGCGGAACTCAATTTCCGGGCCATAATGGACGCCCGATTCGGTCTTGACATAGGCCATAGCGGTGTAGGCCATATCCGGAATCAGCGTATCCAGCGTATAGCCGAACTTGGTGACGCTGTTGTCGCCATGCATTACCACGGTTTTATAGTCTTCATCGCCGGTTTCAGCTGGTTTATAGGCAAAGCCGCGTTCGGTAATGTCTGCACCATCGGTATAATATACCCCTCTCAAAATAGCGGAGGTATCGGTAATGGTATCGGCCGGGCTCGTCGTCACGGTGATGGCCTCCTCGGCAAAAACCGATACGCAAAAGCAGGCCATCAAAACCAGCAGTGTGCATAAAAATGAAACGCTCTTTTCTCGCATCGTCGATTCTCCTCTGTAAAATTTTGTATCTTAATTATAGCATAAAGCAAGACCTCTGTCCTTAGCCGATATGCATGGACGCAATCAGCGTTACCATAATCACAATGCTGATCAAAATAGACACCGAGCCCGCAAAGCTGGAAAGGCCCGCGTCACCTCCCGCATTTTTCTGTAAATACCGGCGACAGTACTGTGATCGGCAAAAAGAGCAAAATGACCAGTACTTGCCGCAGCGGCAGGTAGAAATAGAACAGCCTGAGTGTAATTATCCCCCGGCATATTCAGGGTATACAGCGCCTTTTTTGCCCTACCTTTGCGTATACTGATCACAAAGCCCACAAGATACATCCCCACATTGCAAAAAAACCCAAACAGCATCAGGGTAAAGAGTGTGCCGCTTTTCTCAGAAACGCAGAATCCTGTCACAATGGCTGACGTCAGGGTAATATTCAGCATAATCTTGGTGACAGTATCCATTGCGCTCTCCCTAGAATAAATGCGGTTGCTTTTAGTAATATGGATGTCATTAACGCTACTGCCTTCTCCGCCGCCCATTTCGCACAGTGCTCACATTGATCGTATGGCTCAGAGACTCGTAAACAATCTGAGTCTCACGGGTAAAGACAGAGATGAGCAGCTGAACGATGAAAACAGCAAAGACCAAACCAAAGGCCAGGGCGATCACCATGAGGATGGTATGGGCGATCCCGGTGTACAGGGGCAGGAGCTCATAGACCTTCATGGCGATAAAGGGGGCTGGTATGACCAGGAGATACTGAAGGCCGTAGCGCAGGATGTACTGGAAAAGCTTTGCCGGGCGTTTATTTTCGGACATGAGCCGGATACCAACCAAAAATTTTCCGACGGTCCTTCCCCGGGTCATCCACGGTAACAGAATGAAATACAGGACAATGACAATGATGTAAAGCACCACCGAGCGTTTGCCGTCCATTGCCAGCATATCGCTTAAGGTCGGGCTGCCAAGCACCCGCCCGGCAAGGTGCAGAACCCCAGTGAGAATGGCCCAGTCAAAGAGAAAGGCAAAGCCCCGCCGCATATAGGTAACGGTGCGTCCCCGCTTGTAGGATACCTCGTCCAGCCGGTCCCGCGAGGGCAAAAAAAAGCTGAAAACCGGTGTGATCCAGAAACCCACCAGAGCGCCGAAGGTGTTGTTGATCAGGTCATCCACCTGAAACAGGCGGTAGGGCCTTGGATATATCCCAAACAGGGCGCTCAGCTGGATCAGCTCAAAGGACAGGCTCACCAGAAAACCGATGAGGATGGCCTGCCACCAGCTTCGCCTGAAATAATACCGCAGGTAGACGCCCAGGGGCGCCAACAGCAGGATATTGAAAAAGGGCTCGTAAAAACACTGCTCTTTCATTGCCTTGAGATAGGTGCTGGGGTCTGAGAGGACCAGGGTGGTGTTTTCCCAGAAGTTTGTCCAGGCATGAAAGGGCACCAGATCCATGGTAGAGCTGGTATAGCGGGCGACCTCCGCGATGGGCGGCAGCGGCAGCATGGTCAGAAAATAGGCGCAGGTCATATATAGAATAAACGAATAGACGATCACAACTCTAAGCACCAGCAGCGAACCGTATTTCCGGTATTGATAGACGGCGTAGGGAATGGTAAAAAACGCTGCCAGGACCGGAAACACCAGACAGGCAAATTTTATGGGAAGTGTGTATGCACTCAGCAATTAAATCACCCCTTTTTTACTTTTTAGCATTTTTTTCAATTTTATCGGTTATCCTGCTTAGTATAGCATAGTTTCTTAAAAAATTGCATAGAATCTTATTTTTATACCCTGTGAAAACGCCTGCGAATCTTTTTATTGACAAATTTAACTTTAAACTATAATATATGTACTGTAAACATATTTTAGACTACAACAAATGAAAGGCGGCCTTTGCCATGTATATTGATCAGGTCTTGAAATTCGCGGATATTTTAATCGACTATGTGAGGCATGTGACCACTGAAATTGATGCCCTGTTCGCCGACGTGCTGAGCGATAATGGGCTGACAATTCTGCAAAGCCGTGTCCTGACAGAGGTCAAGCACGCGAACACCATCACCATCGGCGCCCTAGCCGATACTCTGAAGCTCAACAAGGCGAATGTTTCCAACATGTGTAAAAAACTGGCCCAAGCCGGCTTTTTGAACCGCTTCAGGGATAAAAATGATGAGCGAGTCGTCCTTGTCTCTCTGACGGAGAAGGGACAGGAAACACTAAAGGAAATCGATCAGGTGATCCAAAGCCGCTATGCTCAGGTAATGGAAAATACCCCGCCTGAGGATTTTGAGACCCTGCAAACCGGAATGGACACCATTGAGGCCTTGCTTGCGCGCATGCACGAAGCCAACCAGAATAGTAAAAAATAGGAGTATGCAGATGAATAGAGAAAAAATTGCCGTGCTGACGGATTCCTGCGCGGATATTCCAAAGACATTAATAAAAAAGCATGACTTACACATTCTGCCGCTAAAAATCATCTTCAGCGACAAAGCCTATACTGATGGGGTGGACATCACAGCCGCCCAGGTCTATGACAGACTACCGTCAGAAATCCCAAAGACCTCTCTTCCCTCTCCCGAGGAGGTGCGTACACTTTTTCAGAAAATTTACGACAAGGGCTACCGCAAGGTTTTCGCCATTATTTTTTCCAGCGGACTGAGCGGTACCTTTAATCTCGTGCGGCTGATTGGAAGGGAATTTGAAGGCCTGAGCGTGCACGCGGTGGATACCCTGAGCGGAAGCCTAGGCACTGGCGCCATCGCCGTTCACACTGCGGAGCTCATCAAGGAGGGCCGAAGCTTTGAAGAAATCAAGACTATCCTTCCGCGCCTCATCGCCAACACTAAGGTCTTTTTCAGCATTGACACCCTAGAGTATCTGCAAAAGGGCGGCCGAATCGGCCTGATTACAGCCATGACCGGCACACTGCTTAATGTGAAGCCCATCATCACTTTCAGCAATGACGGTCAGCTGATGAGCGTGGCTAAGGTGCGTGGACGTCGGAAATCTATCCAGAAAATGATTGACCTTGCGAAATCCCATGTTCCAGGGGGGGCGCGCTATATCCTCATGGTCGCAAACGGCGGCTGCCCAGATGAGATGGACGCAGTTAAAGTTCACTACACCCGAGTACTGCCGGATTTTGAAAATCTGTATGAGGGCGAGGTCGACTGTACCTTGGGCACTCATGTCGGCCCTAACCTATTGGGTGCCGGAATATTGGTGTTGGGAGAAAATGATTAAAAATAAGATGCGGCAATACGCCGTATCTTATTTTTTCGTTTTTTTTATTTTTGGTGGTAAATTTCGTGCAGCTTGCTATAGAGCCCTGACAGACAACCGTAGATATTTTCAACACTTCTTTATAGAACTTGGTATATATTTTTTACTGCTCCATATCTGGGATGAAACCATCCTTTTTGTGTGCCATAGCAGACACAGCCTTATGGTAGTCCTTAAAGGCGCCAATGCCTGCTACCTCGTGGGGTTGGGTGCAAACAGAAGGGATGCCAAACATATCGGCTGTAATCTGGCAGATCTCATCGCTCTGGGATCCCCCCCCCCAGTAGGTTTCCTCAAAGCGGTGATTCGCCCCTCTTTTCATGAGGCGCATTCTCTCCATGAACGCAAAGTTTATGCCTTCGATAATAGCTCTGTAAATATGAATACAGGTATCGCAATTTGAAAAGCCAATGACAGCGCCCCAGGCGGTGGGCCTAGTGACATTGGGGTAAAATAGGGCTGGAACAGCAGGCCCTCACATCCGGCCAGTATTTCCTTAAAGCGCCGATTCAGCAGTTCCTCGGCAGGGACGCCCCTCTCTCTGGCCTAGCGCACCTCCTTTTCGGCAAACTCCTTCTAAAACCAGGAGATGAGCCAATAGCCCCGAAAATTCTTAATCTTTGGGGGAATTCCCCGGGATAATGGAGGGATAGGGTGGGCTGAACCGCTCGTGTTCCAAATAACGATGGGTAATAAATGTAATCATGGCTGTGGTGCCCAGGCCGATGGCGGCCTTTTCTCTGGTGGTGCAGCACATTTCCAACACCTCGCAGTCCTTGTCAGAGATGGAGGCAATGAGGGGCATTCCTTCGGCTAAGCCAGTGTCCTCGGCGTTGGTCATTCTTATGATGAAGATAAAGCACAGGTTGGCACCCTCTGGATAGCAGTGAGACATATGCGTGATGACAATGGTATTTGGCAGAACGTGGCACGCGGCGTGCACCTCTTTATGGACTTTGCCCATATTGGATCAGTTGACAGAGCATTCCAGAGTATCGGTCATCACGCCGAAGTCCAGCATAGTGTCCCGTAGATAGGGGGCATTAACGCGTCCCTTTTCCCAGCTTTTGACCACGTAGAAGGTTAGACCCATGCCCCGTAACGGTGGGTGATCCGCCGGATATTTTTCGCTACATTTTTAGAAAAACCTTCCTCGACGTCGGTAAAGCCTAGAAACAGGCGCTTCACATCTCTTCGTAGCCCCGGAGGTCCAGGAGCTTCCACCTCCCAAGTTTCTACCGCATTGGGGCCTACCAGTAGGTTATCGTGAACGGTGTACAGAATGCCGCCGCCATTGGTGTGGGAAGCGTTCTTTGCCAGTATCTTGATGGCGGTTATGCCAGAGAGCAGACCCCCGTCCTTTTTATCCAGAATCGAGTTCGTCCCCCTTTCGAGGATGAATGTAATAAAAACGGTCCCCAGACAAGCGCCAGATACAGCGTCCCCCGGTTCGTCTCCACAGCGGTGATAGCTACGTTTTCGATTTTTATACCAAGCACTGCTGTGTTTAAGCTGATTCTCACGCCGTTCTGCACTATGTTCTCTCCGTAGGCGATGGTGAGGCCATAGGGGGCATACGCATCCGACGATTGAGTTGAACATCGAGTGAAGACGGGCAAAAAAAACCGGCCAACCTTGTGGGACCGGGGCACGATGGATACAGCTTCCTTGGGGATGCCGTTCCACGAATCATTTGCTTTAACTGTCTTTATTTTAGTACTCCGGTGACCTTTTAAAAAACGGGAATTGTTAAATCCAAGGGACATTTATTTTACATTTCATCCAAATGCTCTTCTTCTGCAAGAAACGCGGCCTCGTCTGCGCTCACATATTTTCTTTGGGAATCTGGCGCTTGCTCAGACGCTTTCCGGTGGCCTCACGCAGGAGCATGTAACAGACCGAGCACAGCGGAATGGTGATGATCATCCCCGTAATGCCCATGGCGCCGCCGCCGATGGTGACCGCCACCAGAACCCAGATGGATGGCAGCCCTACCGAGCCGCCCACCACATGGGGGTAGATCAGGTTTCCTTCTATCTGCTGGATGATCAGGAAAATGATGATAAACCAGAACGCCTGCATGGGGTTTACCATGAGGATCAAAAACGTTCCCACGAAGCAGCCGATAAAAGCTCCAAAAATTGGAATCAAGGACAAGAAGCCGATGAGCACGCCGATCATCAGCGCGTAGGGCATCCTAAAGATCAGCATGACCACCACAAACATAGCGCCTAGGATCACCGATTCGGTGCACTGGCCGGTCACAAAGCTGCTAAAGGTGCTATTGGACAGGCGGCATATCTTTAAAAGCTTATCCGTTACCCTTTCCGGCAGATAGGCATAGAAAAGCTTTCTGAACTGTGAGCCTAGCTTTTCTTTCTGCAAAAGTACATACAGGGCAAAGATGAATCCCAAAGAAAAGTTAACCACCCCGCTTGCGATGCTGCTGGCCACATTAAAAGTAGAACCCACAAAGCTCATGAGGCCCTTTTGCAGGAAATCGACAATTTCCGAACCGAAATTCGTCCAGTCGATGGTTATCTCGCTGATCTGTCTGGCAATATCCGGATAGCTCCCTGCCAAACTGGCAGCCCATTCTTCCACCTGCTTCACAAAGCCCGGCACGCTGTTTGCCAGAATGCCGACCGTATTGGCAATTTCGGGCACAATGATAAAGATCACTACCATGATGATCAGAAACACCAGCAGAAGCGCCAGTACCAGGCTTAAGGGCCGCACCATCTTGTGCATTTTAAGCCCTTTCACCCGCTTTTCACTAAAGAGATGGTGTTCGATAACACTCATAGGAATATTTAAAAGAAAGGCCATACACGCCCCTAGAATAAAGGGAAAGATCAAACCAATTACAAAATCAAAAGTCTTCCACACCGATCCAAAATTCTGCAACCCCGCTGAGAGTAACAGGGTAAGCACAATAAGGCCGATGATCGTACGAACTGTTTTTTTGCTTAATTCCATAGATTCCTCCAGTCTAAAATCTGTTGTATTTTATGAATACTTTATCATACTTGCGCTTTTAAATCAACGTTTCCAAAGCCTCTTTCTTCCCTTGAGCGCCAGGTCTCTACATAGTCAAACTGCTGATAAGCATATTCGATGTCTACGAACTCCGGGGAGCGCCGCAACACCTTTATTTGTTTCACCAGCTCAGAGACCATCTCGTCAAGCGGTAATCCAACTGGGGTGGGAACCTTCACGCTCCTATTCATTAAATGTGAAACCGTTTTTTCCACATGCCTTTGTGGCGTACAGAGCCCTTTCTGCTATTTTATATAAATTGCTGTAGTCATTGCCCCGGGCGCTGGCAAAGGTCACACCCAAACTGGCAGAGATATGCCAGCGCTTTGCCGCTAGAGAGGCAGATTTTGTTCAGTAGGCCGGTTATTTCAGCGGTAGGTGAGCATGTGCAAGGTTCTATTACTCTCCCACCTCACGATCCGGCCAGTGATGCACATCCAGTAGTAGCGCCCATCATTCAGCAACCAAGGCCAGGGTTTCGCTGAATGGCGCGCCGTCAGGAATACCCAGACTCTCAAAGTAATCCTCTGTCGCGCGGTTGGTCAGCCAATTCCTGGTCACATTGAGCTCATAAATATCCTCATAAAGCTCCTTGGTGGCTTTCTCAAACACACTTTGGTACTCTGGCCTATTTCTGTACCAGGGTTATGACTTGGCAGTTGCAGGTGTTTAGTGCGTACGCGAGCACCCCAATGATCAAGTACCAGCACCATGAGCAGCAGTCCCACAGCAGTGGCTAGCCATTGCGTTTCCAAAGCGTCGCTGACCTAACCACTATTTATCAAGGCTGCTAGCCTACGTATCCGCTGAGCACCATAATTACCAAAAATGCCGCTGCGGTCACACCGCAGATAAGGATATTGGCCTTAAGTAAATTTTTCTTTTTCATTAAAAGGTGTTCCCTTTTATTTTCTGAACACAGTTGGTCAATTGTATATTATAACAAGCCAAGATCTTTAAATGTTCCCCAAATTTGCGAAACTCTGGCCGCTTCGATCCTTTATCGCTTATTTTCGACTTTTTTCTTGACCTTTTCCTTCAGGTCTTGCATAATAGACAAGGAACCCAGGTTATATAACTGCATAAAAAGGAGTATTCTTTATGAAAAATCAACTCAACACGCAACCTGTTGAAAAAAGAATGAGCTGGTATACCCTAGCACTCATGGCCTTCACAGCTGTCTGGGGCTTCGGGAATGTCATCAACGGCTTTTCGGAATACAATGGTTTAAAGGCCATTGTGGCCTGGATCATCATTTTCGCCCTGTATTTTGTGCCTTACGCCCTCATGGTTGGGGAGCTGGGGTCTGCCTTCAAAGACGCTGAGGGCGGCGTGAGCTCTTGGATCATGCAGACCATTGGGCCGCGCATGGCCTACTACGCAGGCTGGACTTACTGGGTAGTGCACATGCCCTACATTTCCCAGAAGCCAAACTCGGTGATGATCGCGAGCAGCTGGGCCATCTTCCAGGACTCACGCATCAGCGACATGAACCCCCTTGTCATGCAGTTTGCCGGGCTGGCCATTTTCCTGGTCGCTCTGGCACTGGCCTCCAGAGGGCTCAGCATCCTCAAGAAATTAGCCTCTGTGGCTGGTATGGCCTCCTTTGTCATGTCCATCCTCTACATTCTGCTTATGATGGCCGCTCCGGCCATCACCGGCGCCAAAACCCTTCAGATCGACTGGTCGCTCCAGACCTTTATGCCCACCTTTGATTTGAAATTTTTCACCGGCCTGTCCATCCTCATTTTTGCCGTTGGCGGCTGCGAAAAGCTGTCCCCCTATGTCAACCGGATGAAAAACCCGTCAAAGGATTTCTCGACCGGGATGATCGCCCTGGCGGTCATGGTTTGCGTCTGCGCCATTTTGGGTACGATTGCTATGGGCATGATGTTTGACTCGAACAATATCCCCAAAGACCTGATGACCAACGGCGCTTACTATGCCTTTGCCACTCTTGGCGAATACTACCACGTGGGCAACGTTTTTGTCATCGCCTTTGCCCTCACCAACGCCATCAGTCAGTTTACGGTCATGATCCTCTCCATTGATGCACCGCTGTGCATTTTACTGGGCAGCGCGGATAAGGAGTACATCCCCAAATCGCTGTTTGTCCAGAACAAGTACGGCGCCTACACTAAGGGCCATAAAATGGTCTTAGTCATTGTGGGGATTCTCATTGTGGTGCCGGCCTTTGGCATTGGCAGCGTAGACGAGCTGGTCCGATGGCTGGTCAAGGTGAACTCGGTCTGTATGCCGCTGCGGTATCTGTGGGTGTTTGTGGCCTATATCGCCCTGAAAAAAGCCAGCAATGCGTTCCCGTCAGCCTATCACTTTGTCAAGAATAAAACCGTCGGCATCATTTTTGGCGCCTGGTGCTTTATCGTCACCGCCATTGCCTGCATTGGCGGCATCTATTCCAACGAGCCCTTTGAGCTGATCTTAAACATTCTGACCCCGGTTGTGCTGGTTCTGCTGGGCTTTATCATGCCCTACATCGCAAAACATCAGAACGCCAGGGATCTGTCGTAAAACAAGGAGGTCACCATGAACGAACCATTAAATCACGAACTGTTATCCTTTATTGGAAAAAGCCCCACCGTCTTTCACGCGGTGGACACCATGAAAGCCCAGCTTGCAGAAGCAGGCTTTATCCCACTGGAAGAGAGCAGCGCCTGGCAGCTGGCGCCTGGCCGAGGCTACTACGTCACCCGCAACGCCTCGGCTCTCATTGCCTTCAGAATTCCGGAGGGGGCCTATACCGGCTTTCAGATTGTCGCCAGCCACGGCGACTCCCCGTCCTTTAAAATCAAGGACAACCCCGAGATTACCGTGGAGGACCACTACACCAAGCTGAACGTGGAGGGCTATGGCGGCATGCTCCGCGCGCCCTGGCTGGACCGGCCCCTGTCCGCGGCCGGACGGGTGGTCGTTAAGCACAGGAGCCAGATCTTTACACGTCTGGTGAATCTGGACCAGGACCTGTTCCTCATTCCAAACCTCGCCATTCATATGGACCGCAAGTCTGGCAGCGGTCATGAATATAACATCCAGAAGGATATGCTGCCCCTTGTGGGCGATGGCGCTTCCAGGGGGAGGCTTATGGAGCTTGTGGCAGAGGCTGCCGGTGTGGCCGGAGCGGACATCACCGGCACGGAGCTGTTCCTTTATAACCGGGACCCTGGCCGCATCTGGGGCGCGAACCATGATTTTATCTCCACCCCGCGGCTGGATGACCTCCAGTGCGCCTTTGCATCGCTGAAAGGCTTTCTGGCCGCGGTCCACCCGCGAAACGTGGCGGTGCACTGCGTCTTTGACAACGAGGAGGTGGGCAGCGGCACCAAGCAGGGCGCTGGCTCCACCTTCCTGAAGGACACCCTGGCCCGCATCGTAGAAGCCACCGGAGGCACCCGGGAGGATACCTTCCGCGCCATGGCCGGCAGCTTTATGGTCTCCGCCGACAACGCCCACGCTGTCCACCCCAATTTCCCGGAAAAAACGGACGACACCAACCGCCCTTACATGAACGAGGGCATTGTCATCAAGCACAGCGCCAACCAGAAATATACCACCGACGCGGTCTCCGCCGGCATTTTCAGGGCCATCTGTCAAAAGTCCGGCGTCCCAGTCCAGAACTATGTCAACCGGTCCGATATGGCCGGCGGCTCCACCCTTGGCAATATCGCAAGCACCCACACCCCCATGAACACTGTAGACATTGGCCTGGCCCAGCTGGCTATGCACTCCCCCTACGAAACCGGCGGCGCAAGAGACACTGAACACCTTGTAAAAGCGTTAAAATGTTTTTATGAAACCCCAATCCGGTGCGAGGGCGACGGGCGGTATGTGATTGAATAGACACCCCTATGCCAAAAGAGAGGATGCGGCGTCTTGCCGCATCCTCTCCTGCTGCCCTGTGACAGCCGGGAAATGGCGCTTTCCCTGGATCATTCCTTTTTTAAATGCTCACTTCACTCTCCCTTGAGCTGTTCACACATCTACAAAACCTTTTATTTCCACTGGCCCTTTCCACCAGTCTTTCTCCAATCTCTTCAGACGGCCAGCCTGCTCCGCTCCACTGAAGCATTCCGGCCTTCTCCCGCGCGCTTTTTTAACGTTTTTTTCGGTTAACCATAACGCCCGAAACGCTTAATAATGCCAGCAAAACCAACAGATAAGCAGCACCCATACTGTCAAGCTGTCCAAACAGCCCTGTAGACGGCGCGCCGCCAGACCCCTCGTTTTTTGAACCACTCTGCGCAACATCACAGATAAAGACCCAGTGCACCCGTCCCAGGGCTTCCTGGTATTTATTCTCAAGTTCCCCCGGAACCGTCAGTGTCGCGTCGATAATTCCCTGGTCATTTTTGGTGTACTCGCCAATGAAAATATCATCCTTTAAGGTCCCCTGGCCGCTGGTTTCCGGCAGCCCGGAGGCCGGCCCGTCATAGATGGTCCGGACGTTTCCGTCAGCGGTTGTCAGGTCCAGATGCAGTCTCAGGCGGTTTAACAGTTCGTCGGAAAGCGCTTTTTCTTCTGGTGTGTCAAAACCTTCCGCCTTAGCAGCCTCGACGTGCAGATACATCTTCACATTGTTAAAATCCTTATTGTTGAGCCAGATTCTCTGCTCCTGAACCTCGCCGGGCACCAGCTCCTTATAATTAAAGAACAGATCATCGTCTGGCAGGCTCACAATTTTTTTAGCCTCACCGTCATAAATGACGTTGCGCTCATTCTCAGCCCTGACGCCCACGCCGCTTATGGCCAGCAGGATCAGGACCACCAAAAGCAAAACGGCTGCTTTTCTGGAAAATGTCATCACACTCATTCAATCACCCCTTTCCTCTGGTAATCAGGCTTATTTTAAGGTTCATTTATTCTCCCGGATAGGGCTCCACATGCGTGTCTCCCCAGCCGTCAATGACGCTCTCTGTCCTGTGGGGTGTAAAATGGTCGGACTGGACCGCTTCTGCCTGCACATTCACTGTAAAGGTTTTGTCCACAATTTCATTTCCCCAGGTTTCCGGGATGCTCAGCTCTGTGAACAGTGCTGGCGTGCTCTGCCCAACTGGCAGAACCGCCTGATAGTAGTAGCAGCCGTCTTCTGATTTCACCCAGTCTTTCTGAATTTCCAGCGCCTGCTCAATGTCATCCATCTGGGCGTCGCTCAGCCCCTCGTCGTGGGTCAGGAGGATGCGTACATAGGCACTGTTTTTACCGGTATTGGTCACTGTTGGATCCTTAGGGTAAACGCTGCCAGGCACAACGCCTGTTGGCGCTTTCCATTCCGGCTCAGTCAGATCAATCCGCACGTTTCCCATGGTGATAATATTTTCAGTTTTCTTGGCATCTGTGAACCACGCCAGTGTCCCAGCTGCGATTAACAGCGCAGTGCACAGAACAGCAGTGATTCCGATGGCTCTTTTTTTATTCATGTTTCGCTCCCTTCAGGTTACTCGCGCTCATGGCTATACTAAATCCGGAAAAGCTGCCTTAATGCAGTCCGCCGCTGTTTTGCCGCTCTGAACCTGTGCCAGGTAACCGGCCGCGTCGATTTGGAAATCCTTAATGTCCGCCGCGTTCGCGTTATCGTGCACGTTTACCGATTTAAAGACATCACTGGTTTCGCTGCCAGCTTCGACTGCGGTATTATACACATAGACCACTGCCTTCCCATCCTTTGAGATACCCAGCGCTGTCCATTCTCCGGTGTTAAAGCTGATGTCTGCAAACGCACTGACGGCGTCCAGCGCTGCCTGGCCCTCCGCGCCATCACAGCTTATATCCAGACGGACAGCGATATAGGCCGGCTCCTTTTGCGAGGTGTTTTTCACCTGTGGATTTTTGGGAATGACCATGCCTGGCAGTATATCCTTTGCCATATCTCTGCCAAGGGGGGATGGCTGCGGGGTTACAGGGTTGTTACCATAGTCAAGCCCATCCCAGTTAACCTCCTGTATGGCGCCTGAAAGTCCGGCCGTCGCCACAAAGGTGTTTTTCTTTGTGGCTGTCTGCGCGGTCAGCCAGGCCAGCACGCCGCCAACGGCAAGAATCCCTGCCAGTGCAATAACACTTAATCCAATTGTCCATTTCTTTTTGTTCATTTTAAACCTCTCTTTCACTTTAAGGCCATTCCTAACGACCGGCCGTTACTGAATGGGGATATCTGCACCCCATGTATCTTTTACAGCGCCCAGATCCGCCGCGTCCAGCGCGTCGGCCAGCACCTGTATTTCCAGATGACATCCCTCGGGCATTACAAATCCCGGAGCCAGTAAAACACTCTCCAACAGCTGTGTGGTGGTATCTCCTGGCGCTACCGGCGTTTTGTAGTAAAAATAGTCGCCCTGCTGCTGCCAGCCGCTGTCAGCCGTTCCCGGGCCAGACGCCGCAAAATTATAGCTTATCTGCCCCTCCAGGCTGATGCCGGTTCCCGCGTTATCGCTGTCAAAGACAATTCTGGGCACCAGCCGGACGCGGATATAAGCGTCTGTGACCTTTCCCTCTGGGTTATCATAGTTCTCAATCCATACCCTTTTAGGGACGGTGGCACCACCCTGGATCGCTGCATAATTTTGCGGCGTTTTTTCACCAGTCTCCTGCCGGTCCCTGCCGCTGGCCGGGTCTTGTTCTAAGACTGTGATATTCACAATTTTTTTAGGGCTGAAAAGATTTTCCTTCACATTTGTGGTCGCGTTTAAAAACGCGTAGGTTCCAGCTACCGCCGCCAGCAGCATAATACCAATGATACCGGCTGTAATGACACGGACTTTTTTTCGTTTCACGCATTCTCACCTCCTCATTTTCGTTTGGATGCATTTGTTTTCATCAGGCGTCCGGACAAAAAGGCCAGGAGCACCAGGACCAGAAGGGCTGCCCCCAGAATCATTTTTCCCTGGGCCGACCCTGCCAAAATACTGACGTAGCCGGCAAGGGGAACACAGAACTTCGGGCTGCCCACCAGCCGGTCAAAGGACACAGTTCCCTGATCTTCGACGGCGTTGGCGTCCCCCTTTGTTTTAAAACTCTGGCTGGCCTCGTCCACCTGGGTCACCCGGTGTGTGGCCAGGGTTCTGCCGTCTGCCATATAAAAAGTAATGGGATCTCCCAATTTTACATCTTCCGCGGCGACCGGCCTGACAAAGATCAGGCTGCCCACTGGGTATTGCGGCTCCATGCTGCCGCTCAGCACCGCTAAAGGGATCCACCCCAGCAGGCGAAAGCCTGAAAGCAGCAGCATTATCAGACAGAGCAGTACTGTCAGGATGGTGGATAATATTTTTCGGATAACCATGGACTTCATTTAATTCACAAACCGGTTCAGGGCGTTGGCAGCATCCCCCAGAATACGAGTGTTCTGGTTTAAGGCATTGCTGGCCCTTATCACTGAGGGGGCCTTGCCTTCCTGTCCCTGGTAAGGCGCTGTGCCGTTAAGCTGGGCCTCTGTCGCAGTGCCGTTATCCCCTGAACCGCCCAAATAAAATCCTTCTGAGGGCTTATACACCGGGGCTGGAACAGGCTCAAAGCCCTGGGTTAAATCCGTTAAATTGTATTTCCACGACCAGCCGCTCTCTTCCTTTACGGTGTAGTAGCCTTCTCTAAGGCCCCGAACGGTGTTTGTTTTCACCTTTGTACCCTCATTGGCCGCGAAGCTGATCACCTCATAGAAGGTATCCTGAACCGGCCCGGACAGCTCGTCCCGCCGCTCAATTTTAAAAACAAAGCTCTGGTTGGTGTTCGGCCGCGTATCAGATGTATATTGGGCGTCGATCTCTTTAGTAATATCAAGCTGCCCTTTTACCACATGCACTGTGTACTGCCCGGACAGGCTATCTCCCGCCACACTGACGTTTCCAGACGAGCTGTTGGTTGACGCCTCTGTCGGAGGGTTGACGGACTGCGTGACACTCAGCTTATAGACGGTGCCGCTGTCCGGTATTCTGTCCAGCTCTTCTGGTGTGCAGGGTTCAGGCTGCCAGGCCTTTTTAATGAGACCCTGATTGTAGGGCGCATCAAAAACATCGCCGATGGATGGACGGATGTTTTCAGCGTCATCCCAGCCCAGCATCATGGCTTCCAGGCCGGCTTCATCTGTGACGCCGGTCTGCCTGAGCGAATCACCATAAAAAATGGTTTTGTCAACATCCTGGCTCTTCAGCTTCAGCCGTCGCACATTCACCGTCGGCGAAGCAAAGGGCGCCACCAGCACCCCGTCGACACTTACCCCTGAGCCGGCAGCGTTGGTGGGCACATTGTTATCCCCGATAAAGCTGTCTTTTGCCTTCACCT
Organism: Eubacterium sp. AM05-23; assembly: GCF_003477535.1. NCBI lineage: Bacteria > Bacillati > Bacillota > Clostridia > Eubacteriales > Eubacteriaceae > Eubacterium > Eubacterium sp. AM05-23. Next base: position 349,584 of record NZ_QUDF01000002.1, on the reverse strand, counting down.
CAATAGAGACCTGCCAGCCGTTTCCGGACAAATCTTTATCCGGCCATACGATGGTGGTGGTGCCACCCCCGTTTTCGGTATATGCGACGCCTGCGGTGTCAAAGGCGGCTTTCTGCTCAGCGGTCAGCTCAAACCGGCTGTCCAGCACGTCACTTACCGTTGCTGTCACCGCAATCTGGTGTGTGATGGCGTCAAAAATATCCTGCAGAGCCTGCGCAGTATCCGCGAGAGCCGCGCTGTGCTGTGAGTCAATATAGTTCAGGTAATCGTGAACTCTTTGAGACAACCAGCTTTTTAAGATCCCAATCGAGAAGATTTCAGCGCTTAAGGGGTCTCCTTCAAATTCCCAGTCTGGGTTATGGCTGGAGCCATCATCAAGGCTGCCGTCATAATCTCCAAATATTCTTCCGTCTCTTTTAATTAAGTCCTCCCCTTTAATAATCGAGGCGGTGCTCTCCGCTCTCGCCGCGATCTCTCTGTCAAATCCCGAGTAGCTGTTTGGTTCCCCATCGGTCAAAAAGATGACAAACTGCTTGTTTCCTGAATCCGCTGCGCTCAGCACGCTGTACGCATCCTCCAGTCCTAAATCTGACCGTGTGGCGCCATTGGCCCAAAGCTTATCAATGGCCCGGTTAAGGCTCTGGATATTTTCCTGTGTGTCTAGAGACGTCAGGCCTATATTGGTTTTGGAGTCGCTTGCGTAGCTCACGACAGAAACCTGACTGGCCGGGGACTGCGCGCTCAGCTGGGTAATGAAATCCTTAGCGGTATCCTTCAGCACCTCCATTTTAGTCTGCCGGCTTCCATCGTAGCGCTCGCCCATGCTCCCGGACCGGTCGATAACCATCACCACATCCGCGGCGCCGACCGCTGAAGAACTGGCCTTTGCGCCAAGGTTGATCTGGTAGGTTCTGCTTTCCCAGTCCTTCAGCGCGGCCGTCTTGGTGACCTCGATATTGGGGGATGACGGCTCCGGCGCTGCCAAAACAGAAAAGCCGCTGCTCCACAGCATGCCCAGCAGAGCGATGACTGCAATAATTTGTTTTCCTGTTTTTTTCATATTCAGCATACATCCTTTCCTCCAGAATATTTTTGAAAACGTTTATTATCGTCGTTTGACGGATTTCGTTTTTTTATTCTGGATTTTTAAATTTTTTTGACAGCACCGTTATCTTGAGTATTTCTTAAAATGTTCGATATCCTCTTTTAAAAAATACAATTTGGTTATAAAATATAGGTCAGCTAACATAAAGCATTCGTGAAATATTTAAATTTCACGAGCTTTTGTCCTAAACCCTCTATTTCAGGCGCTTGGCGTATTTATGACCATGTTTTTGACCAAAATGGTCAGCTTGCAGACAGCTTCAGCATTTCCTGCTGATCCTGGCCGCTCAGTACATGAACATAAAGCTGCAGCGTCAAACCGACGTTTGAATGTCCCAAAATCCTGCTCAGGACAGAAATCTGCATATTTTTACTTGCTGCATGTGTCGCGAAAGTATGGCGCAGTGCATGAAAATTGACGTGGCGAATTCCGGCTTTTTTTAGAATACGCCTAAAGTAAAGCTGATAAACCCTGGGGTCGATGAAAGAATTTTTTCGATTTGTAAAGACGAATGTTTCTGAAAAATTTTCCCTGTGTTTCATGGTTTCATAATACTGATACAGCAGCTCATGGATTTCCGGATTCATGGGGATTGTCCGGTTAGAGCTGTAGGACTTTGTCCCTTCAAACACCATCTTGGTTTTCATGCCACTCTTCTCACTGTTTTTCACACGCTGAACCGAATCCCTGATTTGGATGACCTGCTCATCAAAATCAACATCTTTCCACCTTAAAGCAGCCAACTCCCCTAGACGAATGCCTGTCTTAAGGGCGAAAAGCACAGCTGTTGATTTTTTATGGTCCCGAGAATTTTTCAACACAGTTTCGAGCTTTTGGGCCTCTTTCACATCAAGAAAAACTGGCTTTTTTATGGGCCTTTTAGGTAAAATAATATCGTCACAAGGGTTTTTATGGATTAATCCCTCTTTTTGTGCCTGCTTGAGGGCGGCCGAGAGAATGACAATGTGCCCGCGAACCGTTGAGACCGCTATTTTATTTTCTTTTAAGGTTGCTTTTATATAATCCTGTATGGCATCTGGCTTCAGATTTTCCAGTTCGCAGTGCCCCAGCCGTGGCACGAGGTGCCGGTTGACGACATTACTGTACCTTGTATAGGAGGACTGTTTGATCGTATATTTTTTGTATGACTCAAGCCACTTCCTCAGCCACTCCGCCAGTAGCGTTTTGGCCTTGTCTTTCTGGTTTTCGTCAAACTGAAGGTTCAAAACATTTTCAATAATACCCCTTTGATTGCTTTTTTCCTTTTCTTCCCGCAACAGACGCTGAAGCTGGACCTCCTCAAAAACTTTATTTTCTGCCTCCTCAAGCTTTAAAATTATTTCCTTGTAGGTTTTAGCATAAACGGAATGGTAGACAGCCTTTCCATAGACATTTTCATATCTTATTATATAGCGGCCCTCGTAACGGCCATCCTTGCGTTTATAGACATTTTTTCGATAACGTTTCATAATGATTCTACTCCCTTTCTGATTTCTGACCATATTCTGACCATTTTTTTTATAATTAAACAGATGAATAAAGCTCTATTTACTATCATTATCCATTTCCCTCTTTAATTATCTTAAAAAAAGTCTGGATTTATTCAATTATTGTGTTATAATGTTTACATGAAATAGATAGTATCCGTATTTTAATATTTGATGGCTGACAAAAGCTCGTGAAATTTAAATATTTCACGAGCTTTTTTAATGCTTTTGTTTCTTTTCTGTTTTTCTGTAAACCTTTTGAAGGCCGGTACTGTGCCATGGCGCGCGCCACCCAAAAAAAAAGATAATACGGCAAAACGCCGCATTATCTTTTAGAGAAGGATCTTTATTTTAGGACAGTATTTTCATTTTCCGCGCTTCTGCTTTTAACGCCTCCCTGAAATCAGGATGGGCGATGGCGATCAGCGCTCTGGTTCTTTCGGACAGGGTCTTTCCCCTCATCTCCGCGATACCGTATTCCGTCACGATGCGGTCCACATCGTTCTTGCTGGTTGTGACCACTGCGCCCTGTGTAAGCGTGGGTTTGATCCGGCTGACCTTGCCGTTGATGGCAGTGGAGGGGAAAGCGATAAAGCTTTTGCCGCCGGGGGACAGCCGGGCGCCTCTCACGTAATCGCTCTGGCCGCCGGTCCCCGAGATATGCCTGTTCCCCACAGATTCCGCGCACACCTGGCCCCAGAAATCAACCTCCAGAGCCGAATTAACCGATATAAAATCCGAATGCTCTGCGATCACCAGGGGGTTATTCACATAGTCCACTGGCAGGATTTCGATGGCAGGATTGTCATTGACAAAATCATACATATTCTGGCTGCCATAGGCAAATGTAGCCACAGAGCGTCCGGGGTGGATGGCTTTCCGGCTGTTGTCCACTGCTCCAGAGGCAATCAGCTCCATCATGCTGTCTGTAAAAAGCTCAGTGTGGATACCCAGGTGATGCTTTTTCTTCAGGGCCTGGCCCACTGCCTCGGGGATCCCGCCAATCCCCAGCTGAATGGTGGCCCCGTCAGGGATCTCCGCCGCGATCAATTTGCCAATGATCTGGCTGACAGCGTCAGGCTCTGAGGGCTCTGTTGCCGGCAGGGGGACATTGTTCTCGCACAGCGCGGTAACCTGGGATATATGGATTACGGGGCCGCTGAGCGATCTCGGCATATTTTCATTGACTTCCAGAAAGATATGTTCTGCCTTTTTAAGCATGGCAAGGCTGTTGGAAGCGGTACAGCCGGTAGAGAAGTAGCCGTGCCGGTCCATTGGCGATACCGTCGCACAAAAGGCGTCCATATCAATATAGTTTTCAAACAGCTCGGGCATATCCCGGTAGTAGCAGGGCATCACATCCCCCACCCCAGCTGCCACGCCCTGGCGCGCGTATTTTCCCGAAAACCAGGAAACGCCCATCTTACCCATAAGCCTTTCGTCGTAACAGGGCATGGGCTGCACATCCAGGATGGTGTGCAGCTGGACGGTAAAATCCGCTTCCTGCTGAATTCGATTCATCACCGCGCTGTAAATGGCCGGCGGGTAGCCCAGCGCGATGTCGGAGCAGCACACCCAGCCGCATTCCATGAGGGCTGCGATTTCCTCTGGCCGCTTAAGCTTTTGCTTATATTGACTGATCACTGTTTTCATTCACACACATTCCTCTTACCCTTATGCCTTCGGCTACGCCAGGGCTCTGGCATAATTCTTTCCCTTTTCAAGCGCCTGCCGGTTAACGGGGATAAACTTCGCTTTACCTTCGCCGAACACCTTGGTAAAGGCTTCCAAAACCGCCTCCTCCGAGATGGTATGATCCACTTCCAACAGGGCCCCAAGCAACACCATATTCATGAGCTTCGGGTTACCCAGCTCCTTGGCAATATCGCTGGCTGGAACATAGATCGTCCGGATATCCGTCCGCTCCGGTTTTAAAGAGATAAGGTTCGCATTGATGATCATGGCGCCGCCCGGAGCGACCACATTCTCAAACTTACGGAAGGACGGCTCATTCATGACGACCGCGGACGAGGCGTTTTTCGTGACGACCGGAGATCCAATGGATTCATCCGAAATGATCACCGTACAGTTGGCTGTTCCTCCCCGCATCTCAGGGCCGTAAGAGGGACACCAGGAAACCTCCTTGTCCTTTATCATCGCCGCATAGGCAAGCAGCTTGCCAACACTCAGAACCCCCTGACCTCCAAAGCCTGCAAAACAAATTTTCTTCGTTTCCATTTTACGACTCTGCCTCCTTGGTAATGTCTTTATAAACCCCCAGCGGGTAGTAAGGGATCATTTCTTTTTCGATAAACTGCATGGCTTTGACCGGCGTTAGCCCCCAGTTGGTCGGGCAGCTTGAAACTACCTCAATGAGTGAAAAGCCAAGCCCTTTTTTCTGAACCTCAAAGGCCTTTTGAATCGCCTTTCTGGCCTTCATCACATTAAAGGGCGAATTGACTGCAACGCGCTGAATGTAAGCGGCTCCCTCAAGGGTGCTCAGCATCTCTGACACGCGTATGGGGTTCCCGTCGATTTTGGGATCACGCCCACTCTGGCAGGTGGTTGCCTTCATGCCTGGCAGGGTCGTCGGCGCCATCTGGCCACCCGTCATCCCATAGATGCCATTGTTGATAAAAATGGTCGTGATCTTCTCACCCCGGGCAGCCGCGTGAATGATTTCCGCAGTGCCAATGGAGGCCAGATCTCCGTCCCCCTGGTAGGTAAAAACCGTATTATCCGGGTGTACCCGTTTAACCCCGGTGGCCGTAGCCGGCGCGCGGCCATGGGCCGCCTGGATGCCATCAGTATTGAAATAGCTGGTCGCCATGACCGCACAGCCAACCGGGACCACCGCAATGGCTTCCTCCAGCAGCCCCATCTCCTCAAGAACCTCACCGACAAGCCGGTGGACAATACCGTGGGTACATCCTGGGCAGTAGTGGGTCTTTGCCTCGGTCAGCCCCTGGGTGCGTTTAAATACAGTGGTCATTTTTTTCCACCTCCATCACAGATTTCGCAAATTCAACAATTTCCTCTGGCGTCAGGATCACACCGCCGGTGCGGCCGTAAAACTCGACTTTATGGATATCCCCGCAGGCCAGTTTAACGTCGTCCACCATTTGGCCAAGGCTCATCTCAACATCCATGATCTTCTTGACCGAAAGGTTTTTAAATGCCTTTTCTGGGAAGGGCCACAGAGTCTTTGGCCTTATCAGCCCCACGCGGTAACCTTCCTCACGCAGGCGCTTAATGGCTGTCTTGACAATCCGGGCAGCGGTGCCGTATGCGGCAAAGGCGTACTCGGCGTCTTCCATCATAAAGCTTTCCGCCTGCTGCTCACTTTCCTGGATCTGCTCATATTTTTTCTGCAATTCAAAATTGGCGGTTTCCAGCCCCTCGGCTTCCAGGTCCAGGTTAATGACGAGGTGGCGCTCGCCCTTCCCTTTTCCGGTCATAGCCCAGTCCTTGGGCTTCAGTTCTTTGGATGGCCTGTAATTGAACTCCACAGGCTCCATCATCTGGCCGATCATTCCGTCGGACAGAATGATCACCGGTGTACGGTAATAGTCCGCAAGGTCAAACCCCTCCATGACCATATCCGCAACCTCCTGTACCGTCGACGGCGCCAGGACAATATTATGGTAATCCCCATTGCTGCCGCCCTTTACACACATGTGGTAATCGGCCTGGCTTGGCTGTATGCCGCCCAGGCCAGGGCCGCCGCGCATCATATTAACAATCACTGCCGGCAGCTCCGCCCGGGTAATATAACCGATCCCCTCCTGCTTCAAGGCGATTCCAGGTGAGGATGAGCTGGTCATAACCCGTGCGCCTGCTCCTGCCGCACCGTAGACCATATTGATAGCTGCCACCTCGGATTCGGACTGCACAAACGTCCCCCCGATTTTAGGCAGCTCTCTGGACAGATACTCTGGAACCTCGCTCTGCGGCGTGATCGGGTAGCCAAAAAAGAACCGGCATCCCGCCTCCATCGCCGCCTTGCCAACTGCTTCATTCCCCTTCATTAAAACCTTTGTCACTGCTATCCCTCCCTAATCGCATTTTTCTACTGTGATGGCCGCTTCCGGACACATCTTAGCGCAGTTCGCACAGGCGATACATTCGCCCATATCGGTGACCATACAGGGGTTATACCCGCTGATGTTCAGGCGTGTTTCATCCAGCGCCAAGATATCCTTTGGGCAGACGGACACACATAGTTCACACCCTTTACAATAAAATTCATCAATGATGACGTTTCCTTTGGCTCTTGCCATGTCTACTCCTCCATATTTGGTTTATTACATCCATTCTTCCCGCATGAAAAACTTCAGCGGCAGCCGCTCGCCAGACAGCCTCCCTGGTACCCTGCCAATGATTTCTTCCATATAAGACGTATACCGGATGGGAATCCCCGTCCGCTTCGAGGCTTCCCTCAACACCGCGTCGCCAGCGACCAGATTTTCAAGGGTACTCTCTCTCACAAGGTTTGTATTATTAATGAACCCCGTTACCTGAAAGCCTGAAGCGTACTCAAGACATTCTTTCTGAAAGAGGATTCCCTCCACACTCGCGGTATCCGGCCGGTTTACATTAACGACCATGAAAAAATCAATCTCGTCCCGGCTCAGAAGCGGCTTCAGGCGGGCCAGCGTGGTGGTGCCCACACTGTTTCCACCGAGGTCGATGATATAGTCACACGCTTTATCCTTTGCCGGTGTCCCAATCTCCGCTGAAACGGCCGGAAGATCACAGTTATCCTGCTTAATGGAGGACCCGATTACCCTCACGCCGTATTCCTCCAGCTCCTTACGCCTTTCCCTGGACCTGAAAAAAACATTGACAATGTCCAGATCTGCCAGTACAACCCTTGGTGCGTTTTTGCTCAGGGCAACTGCGTAATTGACCGCAAACTCTGTTTTTCCGCTTCCGTAATGGCCGGCAATGATTCGTACTCTTTTGTCTTTTTCCAACATTTTTTCACCTCCGCAGCGGCTTCAGCACAATGACCGGCTGCCCTTTTGCAAAACTAATGATTTTTATCCGGCAGGCCAGTAAAATTAACTGCTTCACAGGCCTGCCGTCAAGGCTTTTTAATAAGAATCAGGCGCGTCCCGCCTTGATGATATCCATTGCGTAGTGGTCTGCGGCCTCATAGGTTGTAATGCCCTTGTCTTTGGCATAATGGATGATGTTGAGGGTGGTGTCATAAATTTTATCAACCTTTTCTGTTACTTTGCTGGCGTCGTAGGGCTTTGTCACAATTTCTTCACCACAGTTGATAACACCGCCGGCGTTAATGATATAATCCGGTAAATAGAGGATGCCTCTTTCTTCCAGCTCCTCGCCGGTCTGTGGGTCAACCAGCACATTGTTGGCGCATCCGCCTACAATTTTACACTTCAAAGCCTTGGCGTTGCCGCTGTTGATCACCGCGCCCAGAGCGCATGGGGCAAAAATATCACACTCTGCTGTCAGTACCTCGTCAGCGTTCAGCGGGGTGGCGCCAAATTCTTCAACAGCCCGCTTTACAGCGTCCGGATTAATGTCATAAACCTTCAAGATAGCGCCCTCATCGTGCAGTAGCTTTGCGACCATATAACCAACACTGCCAAGCCCCTGAACCACAACGGTTAATCCCTCGGCCGTGTCCGCGCCAAACTTTTCCTTGATTCCGGCTTTAATTCCCATAAAGGTTCCTCTGGCTGTATAGGGTGACGGGTTGCCGCCAATTTCCCGGGTGCCGGTAACATACTTGGTTGTCTCCTGCATGTAGGCAATATCCTGCGTATTGATATTGACGTCCTCAGCAGTATAATATCTCCCGGCAAGGGATTCGATAAAGCGGCCATAGGCCTTAAAAAACGCCTCATTTTTAAGCTTTCTCGGATCGCCGATGATTACAGCTTTTCCGCCGCCGTTCTTTAATCCACAGCCCGCATTTTTAAGGCTCATGCCTCTGGACAGCCGCAGGACATCATAGAGAGCATCCTCCTCGCTCTGGTAGTTCCACATCCGGGTGCCGCCGAGCGCCGGGCCCAGGGTCGTGTCGTGAATGGCGATAATGGCCTTTAAACCTGTTTCCTCATCCCGTGCGAATACCAGTTCTTCGTGTCCATAGAAATCCATCTTTTCAAAAATACTCATTTTTTCATACCTCCAAAACATGATTTTTAATAATAATATATAGATACCAGCGGCTCTTAATCCGGCCGGCATAGATATCCCTTAGATTTTTCCCTTTCGCACTGTCTCTGCGGGATCAGGCTCCGGGACAGATACTTCTGGGCTTACTTTTTTCTTGTCGCCCTTGATAAAATACCCGGCCACGCCGCAGATCACGGTTGGCAGCAGCCATCCGAACCCAAAGTGGTGAAGCGGTAAATAGTTGACGAACTGGAAGCCCAGGCCATGATTGGCGGCTGTCTCCAAAACGCTGATCAAAAACGCGCCCAGCGCGGCCGCTTTAAAGACATTGTCATTTTTGATCTTGTCACCCACAATGGTTAAAATGATCAGTGTAAGGGCCGGCGCGTAGACAATGGACAGGACCGGCTCTGAAATGGCGATGATCTCATCCAGGCCGATATTGGCGATGACCGGTGAAATCACGCACACAATGGTGACAATGACTTTATAACTGACACGCCCTTTGCTTAACCGGGAGAAATAAGCCCCACTGGAGCTGACTAGCGCCACTGCTGTGGTGATGCAGGCCAGCGCTACCACAATCCCAAAGATAACCATGCCGACATTTCCAAGAAGATTTTTAATGATCTCAAGAATCAGTGTTGACCTGGAAACATCCACCCCATACATGGTCGAGGCTGTTGCCCCAAGGTGGGCCAGACCAAAATAAACAATCAGGAGCCCTGCCCCGGCAACCAGCCCAGCGCCTCCGATTACAGCGTTCTTGACTTTGATCTCCGTATAGCCCTTTTCCTTAACCGTTTTTACAATAATAACCCCAAAAATCAGCGCTGCCAGCACATCCATTGTTTGGTATCCCGAGATGATGCCGCTGCTGATAATATTTGAGACCTTTGGCTCAGCCGCAATTGGCCCCAGTGGATCAATGATCCCCTTTATGATGACAATCATCAGCCCAATAAACAGAGCCGGCGTCAGGAATTTACCGACAATGTCCACCACCGATGCCTCCTTCACGCACAGCACCCAGATAAGCACGAAAAATGCGATCGAAGCAACCAGTGGATTTACCCCCGGAAAGATGGGCGAAACGCCCATTTCAAAGGTTGTCGCCGCAGTCCTTGGAATGGCCAGCATCGGGCCAACGCACAGCACCACCAGCGTCGACAGCAGCACAGCGGGTATTCTCCCAATGCGGCAGGTAATTCCTTCGATATCGCTGTCACATTTCAGCATGGCCAGGATGGCCAGCATCGCCAGTCCAATATCTGCGATGTAGTAGCAGATAAAGGCCGGCACCCACATAGACGCTGCCGTCATTCCAAGATAAGGCGGAAAGATCACATTCCCGGCACCGAAAAACATCGAAAACAACGCAAGACCAACAATCCACTTGTCTTTTCTTTGACTCATTTTACACTCTCCTCATTAACCAGCGTTACAGGTCCGAATCTCAGGTGATTAAGGCTGCCTCTTTGCAGCACTGTGTACGTCCGCTCCTCTTTTCTGATGATGGTTTTATTATATTCTCAGTATGTTTTTTCTGCAAAGTTGCTTAATATTCTTTAGAATCTCAATTTTTACCTCAAAAACTTCTTTACACGAAACTTTCAACCTGTTTTAATTTGTTTTTTGTATTTTTTGCTTTCTCAAGAAATCATTTTCACAAAAAAACAGATTTATATGAAAACGTATTATTTTCCTGACCTTTTTAAAAATCATCCAAAAAAATGAACAAACCCAGTTAAAATAACACTTTTACCGGGTTTGTTAAATATTAAACATTTTACTAATTTTTACACTTTTCCCTTTTAAGGGTCAATCACAAAACAATGATCCTCTTTCAAACGTTTTATCTCCTCTTTCGACACGACAAAAAATTCCTCCAATTCCTTGCTGGTCATCAGCTCCTTTGAAAGAATCACTTTAATGGCGGTTGGACGCATGCTGTAATTGTCCATTCCCGTCAGAATTCCCGGAATCGCGGAAAGCTTTTTCATGGGGATGAAAAAAGATAAATACGCAATTTCCGCCTCACAGTAAAGGTTCTGCATGATGAAAATAATAAAATTATCCCGGATGTTCATGGAACCGTGATAAATCCCCTCGCACTTTTTATAGTTTTTAATATCTTCCGGCTGATAATAAAAGGTCGCGTAAATCTGACCGTTTGCCCGCTCTTCCCCAAGACGGATGTAAGAACAAAAATTTTTATGACGCGACTGCTGGTAAAGATAAAAGTGGTCAATATTTCCCAGCTGGCTTTGAGTTACTTCCGTCGTCTTGTCCTCTTTCGGTATATCCAGAAGATGAGAGACCCCAATGTTTAATGTCGAGGCAATTTCAAACAAAGTTGAAACATCCATACCAATCGCGCCTGTCTCATATTTTGAGATTGTCGCCCGGCTCTTACCAATAGTTCGAGCCATTTCATCAATGCTGATCTTTGCCATTTTTCGATACATCCGAACCTGAGCCCCAATTTGCGCATTCAATGAATCCCCTGTCATAATCTGCTCGCCCCCTATTTCTAAAAATAAAAAAAACAAAACAAACAAGATGTTTATTTCTAGTTGAATTCTACACGATTAAAAGAAGGACTGTCAACCTTTATTTAGAAAAACAAAAATTTTAGTAATTTTAACAAAACTTTAAGCATTCACATATTTTGCGAAAACTAAATTAAAATAAGAGGATATGGCGTTTTGCCGTATCCTCTCTACATCGTCATTTTCCGGTTATTTCACTCCACAGCTTTTTCTAAAATATCCACACATTTTCCAATTCCAAGCCTGTCCGAATCCAGAATCATGTGGTAGCTTTCGGGGTCACTCCACTTTTTGCCCGTATTCGCATTATAGTAACAGGCGCGGCGTTTATCAAACTTTTTCAGCACAACTTCTGCGTTGGCCGCGTCCACGCCGTAGGTCTCCACCGCCCGTTTTACACGGGCCTCCCAGCTGCTGTGGATAAAAACATTCAGGACATCCTTTCGTTTTCTCAGGGCGTGGCAAGCGCACCGGCCAATGATGACACAGGGGCCTTCCGCTGCCAAATCATTGATAATTTCAGCTTCTGCCAGCCGCAGCGCATCGTTCTCCGGCAGGCTGGGCGTATCACCTATCAGGTTTTTGGACAGCATGTAGACAGAGTAGAAGAAGCTGTTGGTTGGTGTTTCTTCCAGCTCTTCAAGATATTCGGGGGAAACGCCTTTCTTTTTCGCAGCCATCTCCAGTATTTCTTTCCCGTAGTAAGGAATCCCTAGCTTTTCTGCTGTCCGGTAGCCGATTTCCCGGCCGCCGCTGGCATATTCCCGTTCAATGGTGACAATATTGTATTTCATAATTGTTTTTACGCCTCCTCTTCCACTTCAAACTGGCTGTTATACAGGTCTGCGTAGAAGCCATTTCGGGCAAGCAGTTCTTCATGGGTTCCCTGTTCAATGATATCGCCGTCCTTCATCACGAAGATGCAGTCTGCATTCTTGATAGTGGACAGGCGGTGGGCAATGACAAAGCTGGTCCGCCCGTGCATCAGGTTATCCATGGCCTTCTGAATGAGGATTTCGGTACGTGTATCGACAGAGCTGGTCGCTTCGTCGAGAATCAAAATTTTAGGATCTGCGAGGATCGCACGCGCAATGGTCAAAAGCTGTTTCTGTCCCTGGGACACATTGTTGGCTTCCTCGTTCAGCACCATGCTGTAGCCATCGGGCAGTGTTCTTACAAAGTGGTCCACCTGGGCGGCCACAGCGGCCTGCTCAACCTCCTCATCGGTAGCGTCCAGACGCCCATAGCGGATATTGTCGGCAATGGTGCTGTTATACAGCCAGGTGTCCTGGAGAACCATCCCAAACAGGCTTCTCAGATCGTTTCTTCTAAAGTCCTTAATGTTGTGGCCATCCACCAGAATCGCGCCGGAGTCTACATCATAGAAACGCATGAGCAGCTTGATAATCGTGGTTTTGCCCGCGCCGGTAGGCCCTACAATAGCGATCTTCTGGCCTTCCTTTACCTGTGCGGAGAAATCATTGATAATGATTTTGTTCGGGTTGTAACCAAAATGAACGTGATCAAAGGTGACATTCCCCTGGACACCTGCAGGTGACACCGGATTCTGCGGATCAGGCACCTCTTCTTCCTCAGCCAGGAATGTAAAAACACGCTCAGCCGCAGCCATAGTCATCTGCATGATATTGGACATATTGGCAATCTGTGAGATCGGCTGGTTGAACTGACGGACATACTGGATGAACGCCTGAATATCCCCGACGGAGATACGGCCGTTAACGGCCAGATAACCGCCCAAAATACACACAGCCACATAGCCCAGGTTTCCAATAAAGGCCATAATAGGCTGCATCAGGCTCGAGAGGAACTGCGATTTCCAAGCCGACCCATACAAGTTGTTGTTGAGGCCCTCAAAGGTTTTGTATGCTTCCTCTTCGTTGTTAAAGGCCTGAACCACTGAATGCCCACCATAAATTTCCTCAATATGGCCATTGATGTGTCCAAGATATTCCTGCTGGCTGCTGAAATATTTCTGGGACCGCTTGACCACCAGTACGATGAACACAAAGGACAGTGGAATAATACACAGCGTTACCAGGGTCATCTGCCAGCTGATGGAGAACATCATGACCAGAATACCAATAACGGTTGCCACAGAGGTAATAATCTGGGTCAAACTCTGGTTAAGGGTCTGGTTGACGGTTTCAATATCGTTGGTTAAAAACGACAAAACTTCGCCGTAACTTGTTTTATCAAAATACTTAAAAGGGAGATGGTTTATTTTCGAAAAGGTATTTTCACGCAGCTTGTAGGTGACTTTCATCGACACGCCTGTCATCAAAAATCCCTGGAGCGCTGAGAAAACAGCCGAGATAATATACAGTCCTACCAAAAACAGTAAAATCTTTGCGATACCTTCAAAATCAATGCCATTGCCGGTATTGGCGATCATATCCATCACGCCTTCAAAAATTTTCGTGGTTGCCTGTCCCAGAATTTTAGGTCCGACAATGTTAAAAACAGTTGAAGCAATGGCAAAGATCACGACAAAGGTCACGGCAACCCGATGGGGTTTCAGATAAGCTAAAAGTTTTTTAAGGGTACCCTTAAAGTCTTTTGCCTTTTCACCGCTCGCCATCACTGGCCCACGGCCCATGGGGCCACGGCGTTTTGGAGGCGTTGGAGTCGTTGCTTTCGTTACTTTATCAGACATTTCCTAATTCCTCCTTTGACAGCTGTGAGCTTGCGATTTCCTGATAGGTACCGCAGCTTCTCAATAATTCTTCATGGGTTCCCTTGCCGACCACGCGGCCTTCGTCAAGAACGATAATCTGTTCAGCGTTCATAATGGTATTAATACGCTGGGCAACAATCAGCACGGTAGCCTCCTCAGTATAATTCTTGAGGGCAGAACGCAGGGCTGCGTCTGTTTTAAAGTCAAGGGCCGAAAAGCTGTCGTCAAAAATATAGACATCCGGTTTTTTAACAAGGGCTCTGGCAATGGACAAACGCTGCTTCTGCCCACCGGAGACATTGTCGCCGCCCTGGGCGATTTCACGCTCAAAACCATCAGAATTCGCATTAATAAATTCCATAGCCTGGGCAATTTCCGCTCCCTGGCGCACTTCCTCCTCGGTGGCCTCTTTGCGGCCATAGCGAAGATTTGAATCAATGGTTCCTGAGAACAGAACCCCCTTTTGAGGGACATAACCAATCTTGTCACGCAGGTCATGAAGAGATGCATCTCTTATATCCACGCCATCCAGCGTAATAGCGCCGTCGGTCACATCATAAAAACGGGGGATGAGGTTAATCAGTGTTGACTTACCTGAGCCGGTAGAGCCGATAAAGGCTGTTGTCTGTCCTGGATCAGCCTCAAAACTAATATCATGGAGCACGTCCTCGTCTGCGCCCTCGTAGTGGAAGGAAACATGGTCAAACACCAGGCGTCCCGGTATATTCTGAGGGAACGGCTTTGGATTTTTGGGATTTTTGATCACCGGATCCACTGCCAGCACTTCTGCGATACGTTCACCGGAAACAGCGGCTCTCGGCACCATGATAAACATCATGGAAATCATCAGGAAAGACATGATGATCTGCATGGCGTACTGCATAAAGGCCATCATATTACCAACCTGCATGGTTGAGTCCGCGATCTGATGTGCGCCAACCCAGATAACCAGCAAGGTGATACAGTTCATAATCAGCATCATGACCGGCATCAGAAAAACCATGGCCCGGTTGACAAAGAGGTTGTTATTCGTCACCTTTGTATTTTCAGTTTTAAAGCGTTCACGTTCAAAATCCTGGTTGCCAAAGGCGCGGATCACCGACATCCCATTAAGGTTTTCACGCATGACCAGGTTCAGGCGGTCCACCAGCTTCTGTACAATTTTAAAACGCGGCAGCACCAGTGAGAAAGCGATCAGAATAACACCGATCAGCACAATAACTGCCACTGCGATAATCCAGCTCATGGAGGTGCTTTCGCGAAGCGCCATAATGACCCCGCCGATGCCCATGATTGGGGCGTAGCAGATCATTCGTATCCCCATGATCAGCAGTGTCTGCATCTGGGTGATATCGTTGGTGCTCCTCGTGATGAGCGAGGCGGTTGAAAACCGGTTAAATTCGGTGTTTGAGAAGGACTCAACCTTCTTAAAAATGTCTCTGCGCACCACCTGTGAAAAACCAGCGGCCACCTTGGCGGCCAGCAGGCCAACACAAATGGCTGCGATAACACCAATCAGCGATAATCCCAGCATGATGCCACCAATCTTTAAGATATACATGGTCTGTATATGGCTGGTGTCAGCGCCTAATTCTTTATAGAATTCCCTGACAAAAATGGCGCCTGTCTGCTGCTGGGTGGACTCTGGTGTCTGCATGGCCTTTTCTCTGGCGCTGTCGAACTGTTCCTTCGGCACCATTTTCAGCATAGGTGTCATTTCATACAGCTTGGATAAATCCATGTCGTCAACGTTGGCCGTCATGTCCTCCTGGCTGGCTGTGCTTCCCTTCTGTTTGGCCATATCCTCTACGAAATTAATAAAAGTCCAGTCGGCCTCACCAAAGATAGCATCCAGCTTCGTGTAGGTATCCTCATCTGTGTTCCTGAGCACATAAGCACGCTCATTCTTCATTTCAGGATATTTTTTAATCTGTTTATCGGTCGCCGCCGAAGGCATTATTTCCTCATAGGCCTCTGATACGGTTTTTTTCTGCTCATCGGTCATAAAGCTGGTGATAAAATCATATCCCTGCTCGCTGATGGCGTCTGGCGCGGCATGCTCGATCCCATTCTGCTGAATCCCTACATTGACAATATCGGACATGAAATTTGGCAGATTCAAATCCGACATTGCCTGAACAAACAGCAGAATAAAAGCCAGCAAAATCGAACCGATATAGGGTTTGAGATACTTTGCTAATTTTGTCATATTTGCTTCCTTTCTTTAATGTCTTACTCCGTTTTAGTTGCTTTCGCGGCTCAGCCGCTCGATGGTCTCGGAAAACTCATCCATCAGAGCGATAAACTGCCTGGTTTTTTCTTCTCCCATTTCCTCAGTTGTGCGAGTCAGCAGGTTGAGCATGGGCCTCGGTGCTGTTTTCAGCATGACCCTTCCGGCCTCAGTCAAATTGACGTAAACAACGCGGCGGTCTTTCTTGGTGGTGATACGCTCCACGTATCCAGCGTTCTCGAGGACGTTAATCATCTGAGAAACACCGGGCATCGAGCTGTTTGTCGCCTTGCTCAGCGTTGAGATACGCACCCCAGGTAGTGGTGCTGTTCCATTTTTCAAATGCTCATTTTCCTGCTCCTTACAGTGATTGGCAATACGCATCAGCATAAAAAATTCACTTTGGCGCAGGCCGTCAATGCGCTGCTTGCTCATGGTGTGAAACAGATTCTTTTTTACCTTGTTTAAACTGGCCAGAAATGTTTCCCCAAGGCTTTTCTCATGATCCATGATAAACTCCTTCCCTTTTGGGAACCAGACCTTCCGCAGCCAACGGAATCGCGGTCTCCATTTTTCTTTTGCTATCTTAATTATTATCTAACATAATAGTTAAGTAACTTAAATATTATTATAGACCTTTTTTGAAAGACTTCAAGAGAAAAGTAAAATCCGCAAACGATTTTCATGATCTTTTTGTTCAAAACAGGCTTTTGAAGCAGCTTTAAAAACCTGTAGCCTTTCTTAAAATAAAAAAAGACCAGATTCAGGAATCTGATCCCATATTTTGTACCACAAGGTACTGGTCGGTATCTAACAGTTGCGGATAACGCTCGAAAAGCTGATCGACCATCCGATTTGACCGCTCAATCATGTCCTGAATCTCCGCCTCGGTAAAATTCAGGTTGAGAGCAAAATTAAAACTGCGCACAACATAATCAAAGCATTCTGCGTAGGTCAGATCAAAGCCCTGATTAATTTTCCACTGCAGCGAACGCTATATGCCGAAAATTGTCCCCAGAGCAAGCTTATAATTTTTTTCAAAGCTATAACCATTGGCCCGCATCTCACAGACAAGAGCTTCAAAAATTTCAGCCTGATTGCCTTCGTAAATGGATTCCTCCAGTAAGTCCTCCTTCATCACACCTGTAATAAAAGAAGCCATTCGCGGGTCGTGCTCATGGATGCGCATGGTCATATTTTGGAAATTGATAATAAAAAACAGGGGTTCCTCCTTCGGATCGACAAAATACTTCAGGTATGAGGCCTGCACCTGATAATCCTCCTTAAGGGCCTGAATACCTATGTTTAGCTTGCTGCCAAAATGATAGGTAATGAGCGCCTGGCTGACACCTGCCTCCTTTGCGATCTGGCGGCTTCCGACCTCATACCCTTTTTCAAAGAATAAACGCTTTGCTGTTTCATAAATAATCTGCTTCGCCTTTTTTATCCAATTTCTCTTTCACATTTTTTCTCCCATCGCTGTCTTTTGTACTATTTAACCACAAAAAAAGATATTTCAAGTAATCCTTAAGAAAAACTATTCGCGATCAGTTATTACTGGGAGGTAGTATGAATACATCTTTAAATGAAAAAACTTATGCGGTAAATAAAGTTTTTGAGGCTGTTTTTGATGGAAAAATGCCCTCGCGCGTTTCAATTCTCACAAATATTGACAATGCTTTCTGTCTTGAGTATGCCGGCTATAGTCTCAAAAAAGAACAGTACAGTATCGAAAAAAACATGGAAGCCATTGACGTCACCACCCGCGATTTTGACGGGGACACGGTTCTCGGCATTACTATCCGTCTTTCACAGCTTTATAAAATTCTAGGCGTAAAAAACTTTAAAATGGGCGCCGATGGATTTTTACAGCATCCGGAGGTCCGCGGTATGGAGGTTGAGGATTACGACGCCTTTATTGCCGATCCGGTAAAAACACTCTGGCAAACCATTCTTCCAAGAATTTATGAAGAACTCAACCGCCCTGGATTTGAAGGGCAGAAGGTTCTGGCCAAAGCCTTCTTCCTTTGTGAACAGTATGGCCGCACTGGGTGAGGGCTATCAGCAAATCGCCGAAAAATATGGACGGAGCACCTATACCATGGCCTCAGCCGCTTCAGCCGAGCCGCTGGATACGCTTTCCGACCAGCTGCGCTCTTTCTCAGGCATCAGCAAGGATATCCGCCGCTGTCCGGACAAAGTCGTTACCGCCTGTGAGGCATTACTGCCGGTCTGCCTGAAGGCTGATGTAAATCCTGCTTCAAGCCGCTATAACCGAACCTTTATCCCGCTCCACATGGCGCCGTACATGCGCGAAAAGGACTTTCTGAAATTCTACTGGCCAACCTTTAAAGCTTATGTCGAAGGGTTGAACGCCGCGGGAGCCGGCGCCAATCTTTTTGTGGAAGAAGACTGGTCCCGCTACCTGGACTATTTAAATGAGCTGCCTGAAAACACTTTGATGGTTTTTGAATATGGCGACCCTAAGGAAATAAAAGCAAAGGTAGGCGGCCGGCATATCGTCAGCGGCCTTTACCCCATCGGTCTCTTAAAATCGGGCACTAAGCAGGCATGTATCGACAAGGCAAAAGAATTAATCGACTTCTTCGCCCCGGACGGCGGATACATTTTTGGCTTTGACAAAGCCATTCTCCGCCTCAATGACATTAATCCAGCGAACTTAAAAGCAGTATTCAATTTCGTACATGAATACGGAATCTATTAACAGGAGGCACCAATGACTGTAAAATCCGAATATTACACTGATTTTGAAGAAACCATGAATAAATATGATATTCCCGAGGAAGCCGCTCCCTTTGCGGCCGAAAGCCTGCAATCGGTCGAGGAACTTCTCTTTGGGTTTATGATCTACCTGATCTCCTGAGTGATGAGCAGTAAACAATATCTGAAATAAAAAAGACCGTATCTGAATCTTACAGATACGGTCTTTTGCGTTAAATGCTATTTAATTGAGGCATCATAGATGCTCTTGATCGACTCTGCCAGCATGGCGTTAAATTCCGCGTCGCTCTGGCTCGCGTTCAGCCCTTCGGACAGCGCTCTGGAAAAGCTGGCGATAAGGCCCGGGTTCTGTGCCAGCAGGGCGTTTGATTCCTCACGTGTATAGCCGCCGGACAGCGCGACCACGCGCACCACATGCTTATCGGCGATAATGTCGCTGTAGAATCCGTTTTCAGATGGAAGGCTGAGCTTAAACATCAGACGGACATTGTCGTCCAGGGTATTCAGGCGGTCTAAAATTTCCGTTTTCAGTATTTTTTCGCATTCTGCTTTATCAGCGCTTTTGATATTGACTTCCGGTTCCAGTATTGGCACAAAGCCGGCTGCCGCAATTTGCAGGCCCACTTCAAACTGCTGGTCAACAATCTGTTTAATGCCAGCCGCATTGGCAGATTGAATGACTGAGCGCATTTTTGTACCAAAGATATGGCGGTCTGCCGCCCGCTTGAGCAAGCCGTCCAGATCCGGGATCGGCTTCATGAGCTGAACGCCGTCCTTTTCCTCGGCCAAACCCTTATCGACCTTTAAAATCGGCAGTATTCCCTTTTTCTCCCAGAGGTAATCAGCTGTGTAAACATCGTCAATGGTACGGTCCATGGTCTTTTCAAAGAGAATCGCCCCCAGAATATATTCTGATGTAAAGGCTGGGCTTTTGATGATCCGCGCCCGCATGGCGTGAACCAAATCAAACATCTCATCATCGCCCTGATAGCTGTCCTCAGCGATGCCGTACAATCTCAGTGCCTTTGGTGTACTACCGCCGCTCTGGTCCAGGGCTGCAATAAAGCCTTTGCCATTCGCCATTCTTTCCAGTTGCTCTTTCTTCATTGTATAACCTCCTGATCGGATCGTTTTGCCGGTCCTGTTTAAGTTTAAGATCGGGAGCGATGCGCTCCCACTCTCTTTAGTGTATACCTTTTCTCATTAAATATCAAGTGTTGTTTTTAATCCCTATGGGTCAAAAAAGCTCCAGCATTACACTGGAGCTTTTTGCCATTCCTGTTTTTATCCCAAGTATTCCTTACCGAGGCTGTCCGCGACCATAATCGCCGCGTAAACAGAATCAGCGGTTACTTCAAATGGCATATTGTGAATGGATTCGTCCGGGACAGTTGAAGCTTCAGCCACTGCACGGATCTTTTCTTCTGTGACTTCTTCAACACCAAGTTCCTTAAGCGTTACCGGCAGTCCTACCGACAGGCAGAATTCCAATACTTCCTCGATTTCTTCTACTGGCGCGTCTTCCAGAACAAGCTGAACCAGTGTGCCAAAGGCTACTTTTTCGCCATGATACATATGGTGGCATTCCGGCAATACGGTAAAGCCGTTGTGGATCGCGTGGGCGCCTGCCAGGCCGCCGCTTTCAAACCCGATACCGCTGAGCAGTGTGTTGGCTTCGATAATTTTTTCAAGCGACTTGGTACAGCAGTTATTATCGGCTGCCAGCTTGGCCATAAAGCCCTCTTCAATCAGCGTGTCATAACAAAGCTCTGCCAGATTCTGTGCCGCCATTGTCGTGGCGCCAGCCGCGCAGGTAGAGGCGTTGCTGGCTTCGCAGGCGCGCGCTTCAAAATAGGTCGCCAGTGCGTCACCCATTCCGGCAACAACCAGACGCGACGGTGATTTCGCGATAATGTCGGTATCAACCAGAACAAGATTTGGGTTTTGTTTTAAGAACAAATAGCTTTCAAACACGCCGTCTTCGGTGTAAATAACCGACAGGGCGCTACACGGCGCATCGGTGGAGGCAATGGTCGGGACAATCACAACCGGCAGGTCGTGATAATAGCCTACGGCCTTGATGGTATCAAAGGTCTTTCCGCCCCCTACACCAATCACAACATCAATCCCTTTTTCCTTACAGACCGCGCCGATCCGGTCGATTTCTTTCTTACAACATTCCCGGTTAAAAGCTTCATAATCAACGGATACGCCGCTTCCCTCAAAGCTTTTGTCGAGCACAGCCTGATTTCGTTTCAGGCCGCTGTCTGTAATCAGGCAGAGTGCCTTTTTCCCCAATGCAGAAACATACTCTCCTAAACGGTACAATTCACCGGACCCCTGAACATATTTGCTTGGTGAAATTAAAATCTGAGCCATAATTACCTCCTCATGTTTGTAAAATTAGAGAACGAGCTGTCTTATTAACACCAGCCATTCTTTACTTAATATTATAAAAGATTTTTCTTAATACTTCCATGCTGTTTCTCTCAATAACCTTTTTTTACTATTTATCCTCTAATTTTTACAGGTAAATAAAAGCACAACCTGTAAAAAAGGTCATTGTTCTATTTTTCCTTCTGCTGACGGTAGTCACTCTCATGTTTAAACACCGCCGCTCCCAGTATCAGCACAGCCAGGGCTGCCGCGGCAAAAATAGCCGCTCCAGCCTTGTTGTCAAAGACTCCGGTTGGGGCATTCTCACCTGTTCCGGTTATATTCTGGGTACCTGACGTTTGTTTTTGCTCCTCCTCAGAGGGGTCCGTCATGGGATTCTGATTCTCAACCGCTTCATTTCCGGGCTGTGTTCCGGTATCCTCGATGCCCCTCGCTGCTTTTAGATTTTTTTCACTCATCAAGGCTGCCCACTCCTCCTTGCCCGAATGGTTTGTGATATAGCGCATCACCGCCTCCTCAGAAACACCGTATTGGTTAAGCTCAGGCTTGACCGCCAGCTCAGGGTATTTGGAGGCGTTTGAAGCCACAAACTGGTTGGTCACCACGGTATAGATACTGTCAAGATCAAGGGGAGCGCCGCCGATATCTACGGATACCAGCCGGTTGTCCAAAGACCTGGCTGGGTCATAGGCCACCTTCATACCGCCAATCTGCAGATAGGAACCGCCGCCGTTTGCAGGCCATTCGTGTTTTCCTTCCTGATAAGCCTTTAGGTTATTCGCCCCCATTTCAAGAGACTTTTCCAGAATGCTTTTCAGATCGGCCCCGGTAATTTTTTTGGTCACCAGATAATTGCCAAAGGGTGAAACGCCAATAACGCTGCCCTTGGTAATATCCCCTGCTGCAATGGACGCTCGAATCCCTCCGCAGTTCTCAAAGGCAATATCAGCTCCCGTCGTCTCCAGATAAGCCGAGGTAATCACCCTCCCCAGGTTTGTTTCTTCAGTATAGGTTTTAATCGCGCTGCCCTCCAGAGGTACGTCGGTTTTCCCAACAACCTGATTTAAAACAGGCTTCTGCCGCGCTTCAATGTCTTCAATGGTTTTTGAAACTTCCCAGTTTGATTCATACGCCTCAGCATCCGCCGACGAAATAACGTGGCCGACTGTGTTGACGATTTTCCTGCTATCAGGCTCGTAAAAAATTTTCACAATACCAGCGTTGCTGAAATAGGCGCCGGTCTGGGCAATCAATGTGTTTCCCACCACTTCGCTATACTGCGCATGCGTATGTCCGTCAATGATGACATTGATTTCCGGCACTGCCTTCGCAATGTCCCGGCTGCTCAGCATCCCTTCCTTTTCAGTCATTCCAATATGGGTAAGTGCGATAATAACATCACATTTTTCATCGTTTTTCAGCTTACTGACAGTCTTTTTCGCCGCTTCCACAGCATCGTCAAATCGGACATCCTTTACATTTTCCGGTGCGGTTGAGCTGTAAATATCCGGGCTGATCAGTCCGAAAACACCAACCTTTACCGAGACTTCCTCACCACGCGTTACGGTTTTTGTTATGTAAGGCTGAAAATAATTCTGACCATCAGAGGCATTAACGACATTGACGTTAAGCAGCTTAAAATTCTTTTGGGCCTTATCGGCCTTGCCCTCTGAATCCTCCGTTTTAACAGCTGGTTCTTCCGTTCCCAGCGCCTTCAACGCTGCTGCGCCGTAATTAAAATCATGATTCCCAGGACATACCGCATCATATCCAACTGCACGGAGCAGCTCCGCAGTGCTTTTCCCCTGTTCAATCGTTGCAAAAGGCAGTCCGTGGAATGCATCCCCCGCATCCAGTATCAAATCTGCATTTTCCTTATCGGCAATGGCCTTGACCTTTTCAAAGCCAACCGTACTGGCGCTGTTTTTATATTGTCCATGCGTATCGTTGGTGTGCACAATGGTCAGCGCAATGGTTCCATCTGGCGGATTATCGTTACCATCCTGGGCAAAGGCGGGGTTGACGCCAGCCAGAAACAGTAGGGCCGCCAAAGTAATGGCTAATATTTTTTTATACATTATAATCTCCTCATCATCCGGGTGCTTTATTTTAATCTACCAAGGTATTATATCATGTTTTCCCATTAAAATAAATTTAAAAAAGATGATACGGCGTTCTGCCGCATCATCTTCCCGTATTATTCTTCTTCGGTATGGCCATTGAAAGCGTCCAGCTCAGCCTGGGTTTCAGGTACCATGACGCTTCCGTCAGAAATCGCTTTCTGCCATGTATCATATATGGACTGAAGCTCCGGTGTAATATTGCCGCCGGCGCTGCCAAGGGTAATGCCCCCGTTTCCCACACCATACTCGTAAATGCCGCCCTTAAAACTGCCATCCATCTGCATTTTCACAGCGTCGTAAGCTGCGTTGTCAACATTTTTGACCATTGAGCACAGGATCGTCGGCGCAAACTGCGGATAGACAACAGCCTGGTCCTGATCAACGCCGATAAACCAGTAACCGCCAGACGCGGCGTTCTCTATGACACCGATATTCGAGCCGCCCGCAAAGCCGAAAATAACGCCGGCTCCCTGATTGTGCTGTTCTCCGGCCACCTGCCCCGCCTTTTCGGCATCATTAAAGCTGCCGATATTGCTGATCACCACAACATTTTCCGGAGAAACGGCTTTAATGCCGGCGCGGTAGCCAATCTCCGCGCTCTTTACCACAGGAATATCCATACCACCGATGAACCCCTGAACCCCAGAAGTGTTATTGGCCGATGCCGCCAGAACGCCCATCAGAAAAGCACCTTGGGCATTGTCAAAATTCATCGAAACAAAATTTGCCGGCAAATCAGCTCCCGCGTTTTTTGGGGTGGTTCCGTCAATCAACGCAAAATGGATATCTGGATTTTGGGCCGCCGCTGCCAGCAGCTGATCACTGTGGCCTGTCACACTAATGATCATCGCCGGTTTTGCCTGAATCGCAGCCTTAAGATTCTCATCATATTGATCATCCGTCTCACTCTGAAGAATTTTCAGGTCATACTTCAGCTCACGGGCGCCCTTTCGCAAGCCATTGATGATACTGCTGTTAAAAGAGCCATCCTCGACACCTCCGACACCGGCTGCGAACATGATAACGGGTTCCTCATAAGCCTTTTCACCGCCTTTTGTCTGACATCCACCAAAGCTGAGGGCAGTCAGCAGAACGAGGATAACCGCTGCCAGCCGTTTCATGATTCTGCCACTTCCGAGTAATCCTCAATGTATTTGATGGCGCTGACAGCCGCAATCGCTCCGTCTCCCGCCGCTGTCACCACCTGCCGCAGAGATTTACGGCGCACATCGCCAGCCGCAAAGACGCCTGGAATGTTGGTGCACATATCTTCATCAGTGATCAGGTAGTCGCGTGCATCCTTTTCTAAAGTGCCAATAAAGTACTGAGTGTGCGGGATCTGGCCAACATAGACAAATACCCCCTGCACCGGGATCTCTGTCAGAGCGCCATCCTTAACATTTTTAACCACAATGCTCTGAACCAGCCCATCGCCTTTAATCTCCTCAACCACGCTGTCCCATACAAAGCGAATTTTTTCATTTTCCATGGCGCGCTCCTGAAGAACCTTAGCGGCACGCAGCTTGTCTCTGCGGTGGATAACCGTTACTTTAGACGCAAATTTGGTCAGATAAATGGCTTCCTCAATGGCGGTGTCTCCGCCACCGACAACCGCAATTTCAAGGTTCCTGAAAAAATTGGCGTCGCAGGTAGCGCAGTAGGAGACGCCCAGTCCACGAAACTCAAGCTCTCCCGGGCAGCCAAGCAGTTTTGGCTGAGCGCCCGTTGCAACGATAATCGCCTTTGTCTGATATACCGTACTGCTTGTGGTTACCTCAAAGGTCTGTCCGGTTTTTTCAAAATATTTAAACTCTTCCGTTTGAAATTCAACACCAAAATCCACACACTGTTCCCTCATTCTCTCAGTAAGAGAAGGGCCAGTGGTATCTGCTGGCGCTCCGGGATAATTTTCGACCTCCCAGCTGGTAGCGATCTGGCCGCCAAAGCCGCCCTTTTCAAGAATGAGTGTGCGCATCTGCCCTCTGGCGGCATATAAACCCGCTGCCAGACCAGCAGGGCCACTCCCGATAATGATAATATCATAATGCATTAGTAAATTACCTCCTCAATTTTGTTGACGCCGCGCTGCTCCTTAAGCTCCAATATGTCATTGGCAATATTGGACGCATGGTCGCCGACACGCTCAATGTTCGCCAGCAGATCAAGATATACAACACCCGCGTAGGCGTTACACTGTCCTTTATTCAGGCGGCGGATATGTTCATTTTTGAGCTTGTCGGTCAGCGCGTCAATCTGGTCTTCTTCGTTTAAGACACGTTCGCAGAGGCTTCTGTCCTCTGTCTCAATCATCTGGCTCACATCGTTCAATGTTCTGTTTGTAAACTCAATGAGATTTTCCAGATCTGTTGTCGCAACATCACTCAGGGCGATTTTTTCACGATTTTTCATTTCAGCCAGCTCACTGATATTTTCAGCATGATCACCGATACGTTCCAGGTCATGGCTGCCCTTCAGATAAAAGGCCAGACGGTCATTTTCCTGTTCCGATACATTCATGTTTGAAAGCCTGACCGTAAAGTCCATAATACCATGCTCAAATTCGTCAATGCGTTCTTCACGCTCAATAATCTTTTCAATCAGTTTTTCATCACCTGTCATGACTGCGTCACAGGCAGTTTTAAAGTTTTTCTTTGCCATTTCGCTCAGGCGGATGACCTCCTTGCCAACCTGGCCAAGGGCAACCGACGGGTTATTGAGAAGACGTTCGTCCAGCTGCAGCCCCTTTTCCTCTTCGGCTGTGGGAAACATTTTTTCCAGCAGCGTTACAAACCGGTCGATAATCGGCAGCAGCACAATGGTATTGGCCACATTAAAGAAGGTATGTGACATGGCGATCTGGCGCGCGACATTGGGCAGTACCTGACCCGTCTCTGTGATCGTCGTTCCTGAAATATTGACAATCAACTCATAAATCGGATTGACAACCGCAACTGCATCAATAATACCCAGTACTATCATTACCCATACCGCTCCGAAAATATTCACAAAAAGGTGGATGAAGGCTGCGTTTCTGGCCGCGGTGGATGTTCCGATGCTGGATAAGAGCGCGGTGACACAGGTCCCGATGTTTGTACCGATCATAATCGGAATACAGATCTGGATCGCGTCTGTTCCGCCGACACCAGCGAAAACGCCGGAAATAGCCAGAGCCTGAAGCAGACCGAGTGTCGCGCCGGAGCTCTGCATAATGCCCGTGATGATTGTGCCCAGCAGCAGACCGAAAATCGGGTTTTTGCCATAGGTCGTTAGCAGATGTATAAACTCTGGGCTGTCATTTAATGGTTCCATGGTTGAAGACATCAGATTGACGCCGAAGAACAAAATCCCAAAGCCCAGCAGAATACTCCCCAGATCCCGCGCGCTTTTCTTTTTGGCAAAAAGAGCCATAAAGGTACCCACACCGATAAAAAAGGGTGCGACCGCTGTGACGTTGAAGGCAATGAGCTGTGCCATTACGGTGGTCCCAATATTGGCTCCCAGAATAATCCCAGCCGCCTGGGTAAGCGTCATCAGTGATGCATTAACAAAACCAACCACCATAACCGTCGTGGTGCTGGAACTCTGAACCATAATGGTGACAATGATCCCACACAGCACAGCTTTAAAGCGATTGTTTGTTAAAATCTCCAAAAGATGCTTCATCTTATTACCGGCAACAATCTTTAAGCCCTCACTCATCAGATGCATCCCATAGATAAACATCCCCAGGCCCCCAAAAAGACCAATAAACATCGATAATGTCATACTTTCCTCCACATAAGCATAATCTCGTTTTCTGTACTTTTTCTTAAACACACTTATAGGTATTTTAACACTAATCGCTCTGTTTTTTAACAACAAATTTACTTTTTTATAAATTATTTTTAGGCACTGTTTTTTGATAGAAACTGTGGTAAAATAGTAAGATAAACGAAATTTGTAGGAGGATACTATGTCTGCATTCACGATGAATGAAATTGTCAGCCTGGCAAAAATGAGAGGAATCGTTTTTCCAGGATCTGAAATTTATGATGGTCTCGCCAACAGCTGGGACTACGGCCCGATCGGGGTCGAAATGAAGAATAATGTAAAAAGAGCCTGGTGGAAGAAATTCGTCCAGGAATCACCTTATAATGTCGGTCTTGACGCTGCGATTCTGATGAATCCGAAAACCTGGGTTGCTTCCGGCCATGTCGGCGGCTTTAATGATCCGCTCATGGACTGCAAATCCTGTAAAACACGTTTTCGCGCCGATAAGCTGATCGAAGACTATTTTCACGCAAGGGGTGAGGAAGCGGTTGTTGACGGTTGGTCCAATGAAAAAATGATGGATTTTATCCGCGAAAACCACATCAAGTGCCCCGAATGCGGCGCTGAAGACTTCACCGATATCCGCCAGTTTAATCTGATGTTTAAAACCTTCCAGGGTGTCACAGAGGACAGCTCATCCGAAATTTATCTGAGACCTGAAACCGCCCAGGGGATTTTCGTCAATTTTAAAAACGTACAGCGCACGACCCGTAAAAAAATTCCTTTTGGTATTGGACAGATTGGTAAATCCTTCCGTAACGAAATTACGCCGGGTAACTTTATTTTCAGAACACGTGAATTTGAACAGATGGAGCTTGAATTTTTCTGCGAGCCCGGTACTGATCTCGAATGGTTTACCTACTGGAAGGACTTTTGCCGCAACTGGCTGTTCTCCCTTGGCATGAAAGAGGAAAATGTCCGTTTCAGAGATCACGAAAAAGAGGAACTGTCCCACTACTCCAATGCCACTACCGATGTTGAGTTCCTGTTTCCCTTTGGCTGGGGTGAGCTCTGGGGCATCGCGGACCGTACCGACTTTGACCTCACACAGCATCAGAATGTTTCGGGCAAGGATATGCAGTACCAGGATCCGGTAACCAACGAAAAATACCTTCCCTATGTCATTGAACCATCTCTTGGGGCTGACCGTATGTTTTTGGCATTCCTGTGTAATGCCATGGAAAAGGAAACCCTTGAAAACGGCGAAGAACGAAATGTAATGAAGATACACCCTGCGCTTTCTGCCTATAAAGCCGCTGTTCTCCCTCTGTCTAAAAAGCTCAGCGAAAAAGCAACGGAAGTATACGCCCAGCTCGCTAAGCACTTCATGGTCGATTATGATGAAGCTGGCAGCATCGGCAAGCGTTACCGCCGTCAGGATGAAATTGGCACACCAATTTGTATAACGGTAGATTTCGATACTCAGGAAGACAATGCCGTCACCCTGCGTGACCGTGATACCATGGAACAGGTCCGCCTGCCCATTGATGAAGTGGTCGGCTATATTGAAAAGAAAATGGACTTCTAGAACAAAAAAGAAGATACGGCAAGACGCCGTATCTTCTTTTTTAAAGCTCGTAAGTCATGTAAAACTCTTCCATATCCTCTCTGGTCGATTCGTCCAGAGCATATTTTTTAACGTTCCGTATTGCACCCTCGAGGGCGGCCAGCTTGTTAAGATTCAGATTCTGGACACCGCCTCGTTTAAGCCGGAGAAAGGCCTCTTTGCTGCCAACCTTGCGCAGCTCGTCCGGGGTGTTGATCCCAACCTTTTTCAGGTCCTTTTCAAACCCAAGACCTATGTTTAACATGTCGTGCAATTCTTTAATCTGATCCAGTTCGTTCATTTTTGTTCCTCCATTTATATCATCGATTATTCAAATTTCATTGTGCGTTCGGCTGATAGGTGCCATCGCAATAGGTGGCGTATCCGCCTGATAAAAGATAAAGGTTATTATATCCGCATCCCCGCAAAAGGCGGACCGCCGTATAGGCCCTCTGGCCGGTACCGCTGCAGATATAAAGCGGCAGCCCTCTCTCCTGAGGCAGCTCATCCAGCCGCTCGCGAAGACAATCTAACTCAATATTAACCGCACCGCTGATATGACCTTTATCAAATTCTTCCGGTGGCATGACATCAAGCAGAAATCCGCCATCTGCTACAATACCCTCTATCTCATCCCAGGGAATGGTTTTATAAACCCCTTCACTAATATTCCCCGCAATGGTACCGAGAATATTAACAGGGTCCTTGACCGTAGAATAAGGTGGTGCGTAACAGAGCTCCAGACAGGCAAGATTCCTTATAGTAGCCCCCAGGCGCATAGCCGTTGAGATTACATCGATCCGTTTGTCTACCCCTTCCTTCCCCACTGCCTGTGCACCAAGAATTTTAAGGGTTTTGGGATCATAGATAAGCTTCAGATCAATAAGCGAAGCTCCGGGATAATTGTCTGCGTGGCACAGCCGGTGTGCGTGTACCTCCTGATAGGAAATACCCATTTTTTTAAGACGGGCAACATTATTTCCAGTCGTCGCAGCTGTTTTACCGAATATTTTGAGGATAGAAGTTCTCTGGAGACCGTTGTTAACAGTCGGTAAACCCGCCAGATGATCTGCGAGCACACGCCCCTGCCTTGTGGCCGGTCCCGCAAGCCCTGCCGCATCCGGCTGCTTGTCAACAAAATTTTGTACCTGAACCACGTCTCCAATGGCATATATACCGTCCACCGGGGTCAGCAGATCCGCATCCAGCGCAGCGTAGGTCTGGGTTGTAACAACATAACCCGCTTCGCTTACCCGCAGTCCTGCCCTTTGTGCCAGCCCACTTTCTGGCTTCACGCCCATTGTCAGGATAGACAGATCACAGTCCAGCGTACGTCCCGACTCTAAAACCAGCGTTTTTCCTTTATTCTCAAAACGGCTGACACCGTCATCCAGGACAAGGCCTACGCTATGCACATTGAGCTCACGATGAAGAATCTGGGCCATTTCAAAATCAAAGGCTCCCACAATCTGCCGCTTTTTTTCGACAATGGTAACCGTCAGCCCCAGCCTCTGCAGATTTTCAGCCATCGCAAGGCCGCCAAAACCACCACCGACCACGACAGCATGCTTTGGAGTAAGGGTCATAAGCGCTTTTTTAAGAACATCAGCATCCTGAACGTCTTTTAGTGTAAAGGCATTTTCAGCTTCATCCATTCCCGGCAAATCCGGCACAGAAGGTCTGGACCCTGGCGAGAGAACCAGCTTGTCATAGCTTTCTTCGTAGGTTTCGCCCGTCTCTTTTTCTCTGACCGTAATGCTTTTGTCGTCGCGGTTGATGGACAGCACCTCACTGCCGCAGCGGATATTCAGGCGATAGCGCTTTGCCAGTCCAGAAACCGTTTGAAGCAGCTTCCGGCGTTCCTCTATGACGCCTCCAATATAATACGGAAGACCACAGCCGGCGCAGCCGGTATGCTCACTGCGTTCAAACAAAATGATCTCATCTTCCTCGTTCAAACGCCTCAGCCTTGCCGCAGCCGACGCACCACCGGTTACACCGCCGACGATCAGTATTTTCTTCATCTAACTTCCTCCTCAGAAGTGCGCTCCCATGTCGAGATTTTGACATGGTTATTGAACTTATGACACTTTTATACCCAACTTTACTGCAAATAAAAACAAGTTGCTATTTTTTCATAATATGCCCATTATACGTTTAAAAGAAACATCTGTCAATGTGAGCAGTCGCTTTTCCAAAGTAATTTAAAAAAGTTAATGAAAACCCTTTGGTGTTCATGTTAATATAAAAATATCAATGATTATAAGGAGGCTCTCCATGAGAATAATGATCATCGAAGATGATCCCAAAATCCGTCAGGAGCTCAGTGAATTTCTTAACCGCTACGGCTATGATCCCGTTTTCCCAGACAGCTTTAAACACATTACCACATCCATTCTGGCCGATCCGCCGGACCTCATTCTTCTGGATATTAACCTGCCGGTTTATGACGGGTATTATATCTGCCGGGAAATCCGAAAACAATCGGATGTTCCCATTATTATTGTCACCAGCCGGGACAGTGAATTTGACGAACTGATGAGCATGAACCTTGGCGCAGATGATTATATTACGAAACCCTACAATACTCAGATCCTTCTGGCGCGGATCGCTTCTGTGCTCAAACGGGCCAATCCCTCTGCCGGTTCCACTACCATGTCTCATAACGGACTGACACTTGACTTATCCCGAAGCGTAATTCAGTCCGCCAGAGGGGAGACCGAACTGACCAAAAATGAAGTTGGTATTCTCCGCCTTCTGCTGTCCCATAAAAACGAAATCGTCTCCCGCGAGGCCATCATGAATGCCCTCTGGCAGTCCGATGCATTTGTGGACGACAATACCCTCACCGTCAATATCAACCGCCTGCGCCGCAAAATCAGCGAAATCGGCCTGAAGGATTACCTCGTCACCAAACGTGGCCAGGGCTATATGGTGTAACGCATGCGGTTTCTGGATTACGTAAAAGATAAGCTTCTGTTTTTGTCGGTTTCAACAGTGCTGCTGGTTTTTATGGGCTTTAGCCTGGAGCTCCTGCACGTCGATAAAGGCTCCCGCATTTACCTCCTGCTCGTGCTTTTCTTTGCTTTGTCTCTTGTCTTCTGGGTTGAGTTTTTTATGAAAGCCCACTTTTATAATGACGTCTGTAAAAAACTCAGCCGGCTTGACAAAAAATATCTTCTATCTGAGCTCATCAACCGGCCCTCGCTCAATGAATGCCGCATTCTATACGAGGTGCTGAAAGCCGCCAGCAAGAGCATGAACGATGAAATTGCCGTCTACCGGCGCAGCTCCAATGAATACCGGGAGTACATTGAAACCTGGGTTCACGAGGTCAAGACCCCCATTGCTTCAGCCGAGCTTATCATCGAAAATCATCAGACACCTGTAACATGCTCACTCGGTGAAGAAATCGACCAGATTGAGCGCTATGTGAATCAGGCTCTTTTTTATTCGCGCAGCAGCGGCGTCGAAAAGGACTATGTTATCAAAAAAACGTGTCTTCAGAACCTGGTAAACCCTGTCATACGAAAAACCGCTAAAACTTTCATTCGTCAAAAAATCAAACTTTCCACCAGTGGGCTGGAACATGAAGTATTTACCGATCCCAAATGGACTGATTTTATCCTTGGCCAGCTTTTGGACAATTCGCTGAAATACCTGGACTACAGCTCGTCCACCCCGGCCGAGATCACTGTTTCCGGCGCCTGTAACGGCGCTGAGATTCTTCTCTCCATTGCTGACAACGGGATCGGCATCCCGCCGGAGGACATTGACCGGATCTTTGATAAGGGCTTTACAGGCAGCAACGGCCGCCGGGGCAGCGCCAAGGCGACGGGCATTGGCCTCTATCTCTGTAAAAAGCTCTGCCAGAAACTGGGACTTGGCCTGAGTGTCGAATCCGTGTCCGGACGCGGAACAACAGCCACCATTCATTTCCCCGTCCTGGAGCAAATGTGACAAAAATGTAAGCTTTCCGTAAGCAACTTCGATGGTTTGTCAGGCGGCACAGCGGTATACTATGACCATAAAAGATAATACAACCAAAGTGCTTTAAGGAGGTTACTTATGGAAAAAACAACACCGATACTGTCTGTACAGCATATCGAAAAATATTATGGAAATAACGGAAATATCACAAAAGCTGTTGACGACATCAGCTTTAATGTAAACAAGGGCGAATACATTGGTATCATGGGCGCCTCAGGAAGCGGAAAAACCACACTGCTGAACTGCGTGTCTACCATCGACTCCGTGACCGCAGGCCATATTCTGATCCAGGACCGGGACATCACCGAGCTGCGCTCGCGTCAGCTTTCACAGTTTCGGCGGGAACAGCTTGGCTTTATTTTCCAGGATTTCAATCTTTTAGACACCCTGACCGCCTACGAAAATATTGCCCTTGCGCTGACAATTCTCAGGGTACCGGCAGCGACCATCGACAAGCGGGTGCGCAGTGTGGCCAAGCGCCTGCAGATTACCGATATTCTGGAAAAGTACCCCTATCAGATCTCCGGCGGCCAGAAGCAGCGTGTTGCCAGCGCAAGAGCTATCATCACCAAGCCTGCGCTCATTTTGGCCGATGAGCCCACCGGGGCGCTGGATTCCAAATCTGCCCGGATGCTGCTCGAGGCCTTTGACACCCTCAACGAACAGCTTCACGCTACAATCCTTATGGTTACCCATGATGCCTTCACTGCCAGCTACTGCAAGCGCATCCTCTTTATAAAGGACGGCAAAATCTTTAACGAACTAATTCGGGGCGATGACAGCCGCAAGGTTTTCTTTAAACGCATTATTGATGTTGTCAGCCTTTTGGGAGGAGGGAACAGCGATGTACTCTAAGCTTGCCTTCCGCAATGTACGGCGCAGCGTCCGGGATTATACCATCTATTTTCTGACTCTGACCTTTGGCGTCTGTGTCTTTTATGTCTTTAACTCCATCGAGTCCCAGCAGGCCATGATGAGCATCAGTTCAAGTGACGAGCAGGCTCTCCAGAGCCTGACAATGATCATGGGCTATGTCTCAGTGTTCATCTCGATTATTCTCGGATTTCTGATCCTTTACGCCAATAAATTCCTGATCAAACGGCGTAAAAAAGAGCTTGGCATCTACATGACCCTGGGCATGGACAAAAGTAAAATGTCCTGGATTTTAATGCTTGAGACCCTTCTGATCGGCATTGTCTCACTGACAGTCGGGCTGATTCTGGGATTCTTCCTTTCCGAAGTTCTGGCCGTCGTAACGGCCAAAATGTTTGAAGCGGCCTTTACGGAGTTTAAATTTGTCTTTTCACCCGCTGCCTGCGGAAAGACCATTCTTTATTTCAGTCTGATTTTTATCATGGTCATGCTGTTTAATACACTGTCCATTTCAAAATACAAGCTCATCGACCTGCTGAGCGCAGATAAGAAAAATGAAACCTTTAAGGTCAAAAAGCTCTGGCATTCTGTCGTTATTTTTACCGCCGCTGTCATTTTTATCAGTGTCGCCTACTACCTGATCATTGACAATGGCCTTATGGACATAGGCCCTCAGTTTGCAGCCGCCCTGGCCTGTGGCTCTGTGGGGACACTGCTGTTCTTCATGTCCTTATCTGGTTTCCTGCTCCGCCTTGTCCAGTCCAATAAAAAGCTCTACCTTAAAGGGCTTAATATGTTCGTTCTCCGCCAGCTCAACAGCAAGATCAATACCACCTTTATTTCAATGACGGTTATCTGCATCATGCTGCTGTTCACCATCGGCACCCTGTCAAGCGGAATCAGCCTGGCCGATGTGCTTACAAGCTCAGCCGAGAAGACCACTCCCTTTGACGCGACCATTACCAGCGGCCCGGAAAACCCTTACCTGGATGACCAGCCGATTTATGCGGATATCGCCGCCGAACTGGCTGCTCAGGGGGTCGACTTGAACCGTTTTGCCGGAGAAACAAGCCAGATCACCTACCATCTCAGCGATGTGCCAAACGCGGTTTTATTTGAGTATTCTACAGAGGGCGTAAAAAACATGCTGACCGGTGAAGCCTTCGAGCGTTTCAAAAAAAAACCAATGCAGGTTGTTTCTCTTTCTGATTTTAACGCCCAAATGAGAGCGCTCGGAAAAAGCACCATTACACTAAGCGAGGGACAATTCCGTATCTTTTATGATATGCCCCAGATCACCCCATCTGTGGATACCTTCCTCGAAAACAACGGAAAGGTTACCTTAAACGGAGCGACGCTTGAAAGCGCAGGACCGGCCATTGACTGTACCATTGGCACGAACTTTTCATTCAGCAACAGCGGTACACTCATTGTGTCGGATGCCCTGGCACAAAACCTCCCCTTTGACAGCGCGCAACTCAATATCAATTACAAAGCGCCTGCAGAGGCTTCAAGCGAAATTTTAAACCAGTATGCCGGCCTTCTGACGCCACAAAACGGCTTCTTAACTATCACCCGGGAAGAAATGTATGCGCAGGGTACCGCTATGAAAATCACCACCTCCTATGTAGGGATTTACGTGGGTATTG
This sequence comes from Eubacterium sp. AM05-23, assembly GCF_003477535.1. Classification (NCBI taxonomy): domain Bacteria; kingdom Bacillati; phylum Bacillota; class Clostridia; order Eubacteriales; family Eubacteriaceae; genus Eubacterium; species Eubacterium sp. AM05-23. The sequence goes on along the minus strand of NZ_QUDF01000002.1, from coordinate 314,235 downwards.
TTTTCCTCATTGCCAGCGCTGCCATACTGGCGCTTCAGCAGCTCTCCGAGGCGTCGGACAACACTGAACGCTACGCCCTGCTCCGTAAGATCGGCGCGGAGGACAAAATGATCCGCCACGCTCTTTTTGTTCAGATTGCCATCTATTTCCTGATGCCCCTGGCGCTCGCTGTCATTCACTCCATTGTAGGGCTCAAAGTCGCCAATGATTTTATTGCTTTCTTTGGTCATGTGAATGTCGCAGGAAACACGGGTGTCACCGCGCTGATTCTTGTACTCATTTACGGCGGCTACTTCCTCGCTACCTATTTTGGCAGCAAAAATATGATCAAAGCATAACCAAAAAGAGATGATACGGCATAACGCCGCATCATCTCTTTTTCTTAGTTTTCTCTCTGACAAATATATTTTGCCATATCCTCTAAAAATAAAGTGTCATGGTCAATGGTTGCCAATGCGTCCAGCGCACCGTTTTCCAGCTCTCGGATTTTTTCCTGTGAGGAAGCCATCCCGTAAAGGGAAACAAAAGTTGATTTGTGGTTCTTTTCATCGCTGCCGACCGGCTTACCCAGAGTTTTTTCATCTCCGGTTACATCCAGAATATCATCGACAATCTGGAAAGCCAGGCCAATTTTTTCGCTGTAGGTCTCCAGGGCGTCGCGTTCCTCACCTGTCACCTTTGCCACGAACCCGCCGCACAGCACTGCTGCTTTCAGCAGAGCACCTGTCTTATGAGCGTGAATGTAATACATTTTTTCCTCATTGATTGCCTCGTTCTCACTGAGAATGTCACCTGTCTGTCCCCCGATCATACCATTTACGCCAGACGAATGTGCCAAATAGCTGAGCGCCCGGGTATAATGGAAAGTCTTTGACGGATCTACCGGGATGCCGGCAATGGCTGTTTCCATCGCATAGTTCAAAAGCGCGTCTCCTGCCAGAATAGCCATATTTTCACCGTATACCTTATGGTTGGTCGGCTTCCCGCGGCGCAGATCATCGTTATCCATGGCTGGCAGGTCGTCATGTATCAACGAGTAGGTATGAATCATCTCAATGGCACAGGCCAGCGGTTTGACATCTGCAGGATCGCCCCCCAGACAACGGCAGGTTTCTTTCATCAAAATCGGTCTCAAACGCTTCCCGCCCGCAAAAAGACTGTACTTCATGGCACTGACAATAATATCCGGCGTATCAAACTTCCGGTCGAAGCACGCCAGCAGCTCATGATCTGTTTCCTTTACTTTTTCCAATAGGGTTTCTTTAAATGGTTTCATTCCTCTGTTTCTCCTTCATAAGGCATTTCCTGATTATCGGCTGTCAAGATCGTGACCTTTTCTTCAATGCCGTCCAAGTCACTGCCGCACTCCTTTACCAGCTTCATGCCCTCTTCAAAAAGGGCCAGTGACTTCTCAAGATCCAGATCATTCTGCTCTAAAGCCTCTGCAATGGTCTCGAGCCGGGTGATTTTTGTTTTTAATTTTTTGGTTGCCATTCAGCCCCCTCCTTTATCACAGAAACGATGACCTCGCCATCGTGAAATTTTAATTTCATGGTTCCCGCGGCCTCTGCCTCAGCAGCTGAGCGTACAAGACCGCCGGATTTATCCTCAGCCAGAACATAACCACGTTTCAGCACTCCCAGCGGATTCAGAGCATCCAGCCTCCTGGATACCGACTCCACCCTGCTGCGCTGCCGCTCAATTTCAAACCGCATGCCTCTCAGCATACGATCCTGGAGCGCGTCCAGGTATAAGCGCATATCCGCCACCTGGTTTTCCGGCCCGCTTCTCAAAAGCCGGGCAGCAGCCTGTGTCAGTGCCATACGGTTTTTTTCAATATGGCGGTTCATCGCTTTGAGCAGACGGGATTTCAGCTGGGTTAACGTCCCTGCCCATTCTAACAGGTTCTCAGCTACCAGTTCACCGGCTACAGACGGTGTTGGCGCACGCATGTCCGCCACAAAATCCGCAATGGTAAAATCCGTTTCGTGCCCTACTGCTGAAATAACGGGGAGCTGCGAGGCATGTATCGCTTCGCCCACAATTTCCTCATTAAAGGCCCACAGGTCTTCCATGGACCCGCCGCCGCGTCCGATAATAATCACATCTGCGTTTCCAAGACGGTTAAAGGTTTCGATACCTTTCGCAATCTCTTCTGCCGCGCCGTCTCCCTGCACAAGCGCCCCGTAGATGACAATATGAATCTGAGGGTTTCGCCGCCGGACGACTGAGATCATATCGCGGATCGCCGCCCCAGTAGGCGAGGTAACAATCCCAACTCTGCGGATATACTCTGGCAAGGGCTTTTTCTGCTCTGTATCCAGCCACCCCAATGCCTGATATTTTTCCTTCAGCTGCTCAAAGGCCTTGTAAAGCGCGCCAACTCCCTGGGGCTCCATAGAGCGCACGTAAATCTGGTACTGGCCGTTGCGTTCAAAAACCGAAATGCCACCCTTGATTGTGATCTTCATCCCTTCCTCTGGCCGGAATTTCAGATTCTGCACATTATTGCGGAACATAACGCAGGCAATACGGCTTTGACTGTCTTTTAAAGAAAAATATACATGGCCTGAGGAATGAAACTTCAGATTGGAAATTTCTCCCTCTACCATAAGGTTTTTCAACACACTGTTTCCATCCAGCATGGTTTTAATAAAATGATTGACTTCTGTAACGCTAAGCGCCCGGGTAATCATAGGAACCCCCTTTATGTCATGGTTTCAATCCCCAACAACGCGTTTCCGGCGGCATTGTCGGTCGCGTAGCAGGGTTTCGTAAAGTGCAGGCGCAGATGCCTGCGGCTCAGCTCTCTCTCGATAAGTCCCCGGATGATCTGATTTGACATAACACCGCCTGAAAACAGAACATCCCATACACCATAAGTGGCCGCCGCCAGCGCTATGGCCTTCGATAATGTCTTGGCGATACAGCGGTGGAGCCCATAGGCTACCTCCTCCGGCTCTGTCCCCGAGTCCAGAAGTGCTGCTGCTTTGTTTTCCTGCCCCGAAAAGTGAAAGTTCATTTTATCAACGTTTGACGGTATCACACAGTTACGCTCCTCTGCTTGCAGTGCCAGCTGCTCCAGCGCCTTGCCGGCAGGAAAAGCATAACCCAGGCGTACACCCACTCGGTCGATGAGCTGTCCGGCATTCAGGTCCAGGGTTGCCCCCGCTATTTTACAATCATACCCGCTTTTTTTTGAGTTTACCAACAGTATCTCAGATGTGCCTCCAGAAAAATGCGTTGCCAAAAGCGGAAAATGGAGTTCTTCCGGTTTCATTCCACTGCCGTAAATGGCGCTGCGGATATGATTCTCCTGATGGCTCATAGCAAGCGCAGGAATACCGAACAGACTGCCAATGGTTTTTCCGCATCCAATGCCTGCGCGAAAAACTGGCATGTAAGAATCCTCCAGAGGACGTGGCCGGTCCGAGTAACACACCACCTGCAACCGCTCCCGCATTTTCAAATTTTCAGGAATGCTCTCAAAAAGTACTGGCAGATTTTTAACATGCTGATACAAGGCTTCTGACTGGCGCAGCCCGCGTTCGCCAGGCTTTACCTGAAGCAGAACCCCTTTTTCATAAACCACTTCACCATCAGTATCAGCTACGGCAATGGAGGTTGTGTAATTACTGGTGTCAATTCCCAGAGATAGGCCATCCATGTGCCATCAATCCTTTGAAAGCTCGTCCGCGTGTTCAACCGCCACTTTATTAAGAATACCGTTGATATAGGTTTTGCTTTCTTCCGAGGCGTATTTTTTTGCCAGTTCTACTGCCTCGTTGATTGCAACCTCCTTTGGCACCTTGGTGTATAAAAGTTCTGTGACTCCCAGGCGCATAATGGCCTTTTCCATTTTCGGCACACGGCTGAAATCCCAGGTTTCTTTTAAATGGCTGGCAATCAACCCGTCGATGGCCGTTTGATTTTCAATAGCGGCGTTGATAACCTTCCTTGCATAACCGCCCGTCATACCTGCCACTTCATCCTCAGGGTCACCCTGTCCTGCCAGCTCAAAGAAATTTTTGAGGCTGGTATCTAGTTCCGCATCTTCAGCATGAAAATCGATCTGGAAAATCCCACGCAGGGCCAGTTCTCTCTCTTCTTTTCGATTCATTTTTCGACTCATAGTTACCTCTATCTCACAGTATAAAAGGCCGCAAGAATACTCTTACAGCCTTTTGAATACTTTTTTAATATTTTCCGCTGCCTTCCACGTGAACATTAACCTGCGCCACCTGATTACCGGTCATAATTTCAACTGATTCCTTAACCTTAATCTGGGCTTTTCTGGCGATCTGGGGAATATCAATTCCCAACTCTGTAATCACATGGACATCGATATAATAGCCATCTTCCTGGCGCACAACCTTTACGCCCTTAGAAACAGCAGAAGGATAGATCATATCCAATATTTCATCAGACATACGCATAAACATTTTTTCGATGCCGTCCACCCCCAGCGCAGCCAGATTCGCAATCGAACAGACCATTTCGTTAGAGATTTCCTGAGGGTTTAATTTTTGGTTTTCATCCATTTTATACACCACCTATTCGTGATGATGTCCGCACTGACACCCTTCGCCATGGGTTAATTCTTCAACGACTTTTTCTTCCAGATGAAACTGTTCGCCACATTCAGGGCAAAACACATCATCATCGTCAAAGGCTTTGAAATCGGTGATATAGACTGTTCCGCATTTGGGACATACAACTTCATAATAGTCGTCGTCATCATCAAAATCATCGTATTCCTCATCCCAGTCTTCATCCAGAATGAATTCCTCAAGCTCGGTCAGGTCGTCATCAATCATTTCCGCGTAATCTTCCAGCTCATCCTGGGCTTCTGCCAGACCCTCCAGCGCGTCGGTCATATCCCCTAATACGTCGATAATCCGGTCGAGCACCTTGCCTTCTTTGGTTGTAAGATCTAACTCAAGGCCCTCTACCAGACCTTCAATAAAGGCCACCTTTTCACGGATATATTTCATATGCACTATACACGCTCCATGTATTCACCGGTTCTGGTGTCTACACGAATCGTATCTCCTTCTTCTACAAATAATGGAACTGTGATGACTGCGCCGGTTTCCAAAGTTGCTGGTTTATTGGCACCGGTAGCGGTATCGCCTTTGAAGCCCGGTTCGGTTTTGGTAATAAGCAGTTCAACAAAGTTCGGAGCTGCTACTGAGAAAGCTTCCCCCTTGAAGAAACGGATGGTTGCGTTGTCGTTTTCCTTTAAGAATTTCAACGCATCTTCGACCTGATCGTAATTCAGTGGAATCTGTTCGTAGGTTTCAAGATCCATAAAATAGTACAGTTCGCCATCTGCGTATAAATACTGCATTTCTTTTGTGTCAATGTGAGCTTTCGGGAACTTTTCAGTTGGGTTGAATGTTTTTTCAACCACAGCTCCGGTCAGCACATTTCTGATTTTAGTACGAACGAAAGCGGCGCCTTTTCCTGGTTTTACATGCTGGAATTCCACAATCATGAAAACACTTCCGTCCATTTCAAAGGTTACGCCTTTTTTAAATTCACCTGCTGATATCATCTATAAAATACCTCCAAATATTAAATCCTGTTTCTTAGTCGTATAGCTTCTTTTATTCTATCATAAAAGTTTTTGAACTTCAAATTCAACTTCATTTTTTTGTTTTTATTCTTTCCACGCGACAACGCCGCGCACTGCCCCCGTCAGATCCGGAACCATTGTTATGGCCCTAAAGCCCTGTTTTTCGAGAAGTTCGGCTACTCTTGTTTCCTGGTCATTGCCGACCTCCAGAACAATCGCGCCGCCTTTTCTTAAGTAAAGCCCCGCTTCCCTTGTAATGCGTTCATAGAGATCATACCCTGTCACACCACCTGAAAGCGCCAGCATCGGCTCATAATCTACAATATCCTTTTGCAGCGTTGGGATAACCCCATCTGGAATATAAGGCGGATTCGATACAATCAGATCAAAAGGCTCTCCTGGCGAAAGGCTTTCAAAAAGATCGCTCTCTACCATGGTAATGTTTGAAATGCTTAAAGCCTGAGCGTTTTCCTCTGCCACTTTCAGTGCCTTGTCTGAAATGTCCGTGAGGGTAACCGCCGCACTCGAAACAAAAAACTTCAGAGTTAGGCCAATCGCACCGCTTCCCGTACACAAATCAAGCACACGCAGATGGCTGGTATCCTGTTTGATCTTCGGGATAACGCTTTCGAGAATTGCCTCTACCAGCGATTCCGTATCTGGCCTTGGAATAAGCACATCTGACGAAACCTTGAAGGTCAGCCCCATAAATTCTTTTTTACCAATAATGTAAGCCACAGGTTCAAGCGCCGCCCGACGGTCAATACGTCTTTGGTACTCTTCAGCATCCTCAACACTTACTGTCCTGCTGGGATCAGTATAAAAAGTAATACGCGGACAGTCCAATATCGACGCCAGAAGCACCTCAGCGTCCAGTCTTGAGCTTACAGACCCGCACTGCGCAAGCCTTGTGCTCCCCACTTTTATGAGTTCTTTAATAGTATTCATCCTGTTTTTCACAATAAAAAAGTCGGTTACCAGGAACCGACTTTCATTCATTATTCGCCTTTTTTGCCGTATTTTCTGTTGAATCGTTCTACACGACCACCTGTATCTACTAATTTCTGTTTACCAGTAAAGAAAGGATGGCAAGCTGAACAGATTTCAACCTTCAGTTCCGGTTTAACAGAACCTGTTTCAAATGTATTACCACATGCGCATTTAACAACGGATTTACCGTATTCTGGGTGGATACCTTTTTTCATCGAATTCACCTCATTTCGTTCTCGTATTTATATATATTGATACATATATTTTTTTCAACTAAGTTAGTATAACAGATTCTCTGTAAAAGTGCAAGTTTAATTTCTCAGGATTTGGACTTCTGTAGGATTTTTTTAAGAAAATCCTCATTATCCGTTGTGCGTTCAAGCGTATTGATGATTTTGTCCGTCAGCTGTACAGGGCTATTGCCTGCATACAGCTTGCGGATCTGGTAGCTGACCTTCAGCTCATCTGGCGTCAGAAGTTTTTCTTCACGGCGTGTACCGGATTTGTTCAAGTTGATAGCTGGGAAAATCCGACGTTCAGCCAGCTCACGCTCAAGGTGTAGTTCCATGTTGCCTGTACCCTTGAACTCTTCAAAAATAATGTCGTCCATCCGACTCCCTGTATCCACCAGCGCAGTTGCCAGTATGGTCAGGCTGCCGCCACCTTCAATATTTCTGGCTGAGCCAAAAAATTTTTTAGGAAAATACAACGATTCTGGGTCAAGACCACCGGTCAAGGTCCTCCCTGACGGCTCGACCACCAGATTGTTGCCGCGGGTTAAACGTGTCAGACTGTCCACCAACACAACGACATCCTTTCCCTGTTCTACAAGCCTTTTGCCACGTTCCAGAACAATTTCTGCCACACGGATATGATTTTCAGGCGGCTGATCAAAGGTAGAGTAGGCAATATCTGCGTCGATGGAACGCTTCATGTCGGTTACTTCCTCAGGGCGTTCATCCACCAGTAAAATAATCAGCTCAATTTCCGGGTGGTTGGAACGGATTCCCTGAGCAATTTCTTTAAGCAGCGTTGTTTTACCAGCCTTTGGCGGCGCCACGATCATCCCCCTCTGCCCTTTTCCCATAGGTGAAAAGATATCGATGATACGGGTTGATACAATGTCTCTGTCTGTTTCAAGGGTAATGCGTTCCTCGGGAAATACTGGCGTCAGGCGTTCAAACCGGGGACGGCTTGCGATCTTTTCAGGAATATCTCCGTTGACCGTTTCAACGTACAGCAGCGCGTCAAACTTTTCACCTTCGTTTGGCATACGGATCTTACCCACAATTTTATCGCCAGTCCGCAGGTTAAAACGTCGGATCTGGTTTGGCGCGACATAGATGTCATTATCGCCGGAAGTATAGTTGTTCATCCTCAAAAAGCCAAAGCCATCGGAATTCAAATCCAGAATTCCTTCCTGTGAGTTTTTAAAACGGTCAAGATTTTTTTTATCATCAGCATAGAGCATACTGTTGATTTTGTTGATAATATCTGAAGTCTGTGTTCCGTTAACCATTTCTAAAAACAGCATGGCCGCATATTTTTCACCTGGTTTGGCCTTTCGTACTTTTCCACCGACAATATCACCCGTTTCCAGCTTAAACTTCTGGATCTGCGAGCCGGATACATAGACCCATTCCTGCTGGGTTTTCATTTCCGGAGTCTTAATAAAGCCAAAGCCTTCGGGCAGTACTTCCAAGGGACCGGCCATTTCAATGCTGTCTTCAATATTGTCCTTGATTTTTGCATAGCGGTGATTATTGTAATTGTTATGGTTGTTATGATGCTGTTTTTCCACTGGCTGAGGCAGCGCGCTGCGCTCCTGTTTAGACTTATCCACCAGAACACGATCATTCGCTTTTGTCTCATGCTTTTCCTTAACAGCCGTTTTTCCTTCATTCTTTTTATCGGCAGATTTCCGTTCGTCCGCCTTTTTATCGCTGTTTTTCGGCGTTTGTTTTTCGGCCTTTTCCATTTCGTTCTTCTTTTGAGCCGCTTCTTTTGGGGATGGCTCCTCTGTCTTTTTAACCGTTTTTGATTTCTGCCTGGCTGCTGTAATCATATCGATAAGCTCCTGCTTTTTCTTTTTGCTCAGCCCGGTAAAGCCTAAACGCTCCGCCTCTTTGCGCAGATCTGCTACGGTTAGCTTTTCAAGATTTGTCGTGTCCAATAGATTCCTCCAGAATGTGAAATTTGATTGCAAAACTTATAAATGTAGATTTAAAAGTAAAGATAAATAGTTATAATTACTAATTTTAGCACATCTGTTATAAAAATACAATAAAAATAAAAACCGCTGGCAAAGCCGTAAAAATCAGCTTTGCCGCAGCGGCATAATCGTTTTTCCTTCGCCTATGAATCCAGTTTCAACACTGCCATAAAGGCCTCCTGCGGTACCTCTACGCTGCCCACCTGGCGCATACGCTTTTTTCCTTCTTTCTGCTTTTCAAGAAGCTTACGCTTTCGGCTGATATCCCCACCATAACATTTGGCTAAAACGTCCTTACGCAAAGCGCTCAAAGTCTCACGTGCAATTATTTTATTGCCAATTGCGGCCTGTATCGGAATTTCAAACATCTGTCTCGGAATGGATTCCTTGAGTTTTTTGGTAATGGCTCGACCACGGCCTACAGCCTTTTCCTCATGGACGATGAAGGACAAAGCATCCACCAGCTCGCCATTTAGCAGAATATCCAGTTTTACCAGCTTCGCCGGGCGGTATTCCTTGATCTCATAATCCAGAGAGGCATAGCCGCGAGTTCTTGATTTAAGGGCATCGAAAAAGTCATAGATAATTTCATTGAGCGGCAGCTCATAATGTAGGGATACACGTGTTTCCTCAATGTAATCCATATTGATATAGGTTCCCCGGCGTTCCTGACAGAGTTCCATAACTGCCCCCAGATACTCAGACGGTACCATAATCGTTGCGTCTACAATAGGCTCTTCCATGGTGTCAATCTCAACCGGGTCCGGCAGATTGGTGGGATTGTCCACCCAAAGCTCCGTACCGTCAGTTTTGATAACCTTATAAATAACACTTGGGGCAGTGGTAACTAGATCCAGGTTAAATTCACGCTCCAGCCGCTCCTGAATAATTTCCATGTGCAAAAGCCCTAGGAAGCCGCACCGGAATCCAAAACCAAGCGCAATGGAGGTTTCTGGCTCATAGAGCAGCGACGCATCATTGAGCTGCAGCTTGGCTAAAGCTTCCTTCAGGTCCTCGTAACGGGCGCCATCTGCAGGATATATCCCGCAGAATACCATTGACGTTACTTTTTTATAGCCTGGAAGCGGCTCAGCCGAAGGGTGGTCTGCTGCGGTAATGGTATCCCCGACACGGGTATCACGCACATTTTTAATCCCAGCGTTCACATACCCAACATCACCTGCGGTCAGCTCGTCCACTGGCAGCAGTCCCTTAGCAAAGATACCGACCTCATCCACCTCAAAATCCTTGCCAATAGCCATCATTCGGATCTTCATACCAGCCTTGATTTTCCCTTGGACCACGCGTACTGAAGCGATAACCCCACGGTACTGGTCATAGTAAGAGTCAAAAATCAACGCCTGGAGGGGCGCGTCCGCGTCCCCGCCTGGCGCCGGAACATTTCTGACAATGGCCTCCAGTACATCCTGAATATTAATCCCTGCCTTAGCGGAAATGAGCGGTGCATTCTCTGCATCCAACCCGATGACATTTTCAATTTCTGCCTTTACCTCGTCGGGGCGGGCGCTTGCCAAATCGATTTTGTTGATAACAGGCACCACTTCTAAATCGTTATCTAAAGCCAAGTACACATTTGCAATGGTCTGGGCTTCAATCCCTTGGGACGCGTCCACCACCAGGATAGCCCCTTCACAAGCTGCCAGACTTTTAGATACCTCATAATTAAAATCCACATGGCCCGGTGTGTCAATAAGATTTAAGATATACTCCTCGCCGTCTTTTGCGTTGTAAATAAGCCGTACCGCCTGCAGTTTAATGGTGATTCCGCGTTCTCTCTCGATATCCATGTTATCGAGGATCTGATCCTCCATATCTCTTTTGCTCAAAAGCCCCGTTTCTTCAATCAAACGGTCAGCCAATGTCGATTTGCCATGGTCAATATGGGCAATAATTGAAAAGTTTCGGGTTCTTTCCTGTTTTGTTAACAAAATAATTCCTCCAATGTGTAAGTCTATTCGATAAAACACGCTACGTATCCATTATTTTTGTGCTACAGATTATTTTATCAAGAAAAAATTTTTTTGTCACGTTTTTTGTTGTAAATTTATTTTCAATGTGTTACAATTAATACGTTATAAATAAATGAGGAGGTACTCCATGGCTAACATTAAATCAGCTATTAAGAGAGCTAAAACAAACGAAAAGGCAAGATTGCGCAACAAGGCGGTAAAAACAAATTTAAAGACATCTATCAAAAAATTTGATGCTGCAGTTGCAGAAGGCGATCAGGCCAAAGCAGAAGAAGCTTTCCGCTTAGCAGTAAAAAAACTGGATATGGCCGTTACTAAACACGTTATCCACAAAAATGCTGCTTCCAGAAAGAAAAGCACTTTAGCAAGAATCTTAAACGGAATGGCCGAATAACCTCATTGTTTATATATTCCCAAATTCAAACCCGTGTCTCAAGGGTGGGCGCACAGTTGTTAGTGCGCTTTTTTATTTTTTGAAAGCAAGAAAAGAGGATGCGGTATTTTGCCGGCCCCTCTCCTCTCAGCACTTACAGCTTAAGAACAAACCATTCCAAGCCAAACTCAGGATCAATCTGTCCGGTCTTCATTTTAAAATCCAGCTCTGCCGCTTCGATCATGGTCCCTTTAAGGCCTGCCACCCTGTAGCGCCGGCCGTTCTGCAGTACCTTTTTGACCACAAAAGGCGCCAGCTTTGCTTCCTTGGCAATGGCGTCCGGAGACATGCGTTTTTCTGAAAGCAGCTTGACCATCAGCATAATCCGAATTTGCCTCAGCAGGAGTCCAAAAACGCCAAAGGGGCCTTCCCCCTCAAGATAAAACTGATTAAGCATTTTAAGCGCCGCTCCCTTATTGCCACCCATGGCATAATCGACCATCTTAAACACATTATCCTCAACCGATTTAGGCATGACCGTCTCTACATCCTCCAGGGTAATGGCGTCACGTTCCCCCACATAGTCAATGATTTTATTCAGCTCGTTGTCAACCATTTCCATATTTTTATTATCATTTTCAAGATACAGAGTATCCATGACAAACTGCTCTACTACCCTCTGGCTTGTCCGTTTGCCTGCCAGCTTAAGCCGGCGGCCAATCCATTTTTCCAGATCAATTTTATTCAGCTTATCATAGTCCACAATGGCTCCCTGCTCTTTAAGGGTCTTATATATCTTCTTACGTTTGTCCGGGCTGCTGTCACAGAGAATAAGCACCGTGCTGTCGGATGGCCTTTCAATGTATTCGTTCAGAGCCTCCACAGTCTTTTTATCGCTTATCTTCGTCAGGCCTGCGCTTTCGCGCACAATGACCACTCTTTTTTCACTCATAAGCGGCAACGTCTCGCAAACAGACAATATCTCTGATACATCTGGATTTTTATCCTCAAACACAGCCAGATTCAGCTGCTCCAGGCCAGGTGCGATCACAGTTTCCACTAAAGTGTGCTCAACCATATTCCCGATGTACTGCTCCGGACCCGCAAAAAGGTACACGGGCCGCACCTGCTTTTGCTTAATGGCTTTCATTAGTTCCTGATATTTCATGATAACCTCTTATCTATATTTTACTTTTTATCGATGCAACTTCGTATGCTTAAATCTTTTCCATCTGTCCATACTTCCACTGCGCCGTTTTGATCCGTTCTTTTACAAACCGCACCAGAAGCCTCAATATTTTGAAGCACCTCATCGGTCGGATGTCCAAAACTATTATAACGGCCAACCGAGATTACAGCAAGGGATGGATTAATCTTTTTCAAAAACTCTGATGATGTGGAAAACCGACTGCCGTGATGCCCCACCTTCAGGACATCCGTTTCAGGCAGGCTCCGAATAACGGCCTCCTCAACCGAGAAACCAGCGTCACCCGTAAACAGAAAGGAACGGCTGCCATAACATAAACGCAGCAGCATGGACGCGTCGTTTTGTTCCTCATCTTCCAGCGCCTCCCTTTTACTTTCCGGCCACAGAACCTCAAAGGACAAACCATCACCACTTTCCAGCACGCTGCCTTTTGCAAGAATTTCTACCGGTACTTTATTCTGTCTTAAAAGGGCTTCATTATTATATTTACTGGAAACATAAATCTGTCCCACAGGGATTTCGGCGAGAAGTTCCTCAATTCCCTGAGCATGATCTGCATGGTTATGTGAGATAAAAACCCCGTCAATCCGCCGGATACTCTTGGCATAGAGCACAGGCAGCAGAACGCTTTCAGAGATAGGCGTCCGTTCTTTCTGTGGCGCATTACCATAAGTTTCATAGCCACCGCCATCGATAAAGTATATACCTCCAGAAGGTGCCTCAACAAGCGCACTGTCACCCTGCCCCACATCTAAAAAGGTTATCCTTAAGGGCTGCCGGGCCAGTGATGTGCCGAAAATGACCAGAAGCAGTAGTGGCAAGGACGCTCCGACAAAACACCGGGCAGATTTTTTACTTAAATTGAAATACCCGGCAAGCAGAAGGGCAGCAAGTACCAGTATCAGAAGTTCTGACAGAGTCATCGCGCCTCGATGCAGAACCAGCCAGCTGAATTTTGAAAAAAGATTGGTTAAGAATAAAATGCAGTCCGCTAAAAAGGCTGTCGGCAGGCAAAAAAGCCCGCCTGCTGCCGGAATAAACGCCGTAAGTGGCACTGTAATTAAAGCAAAAACCAGCAAAACACCCACAAGAGGGATGATCAGCAAATTAGAAACCAGCGCTACCAGATTCAGGGTATGAAAATGGTAAAGGCTGGCTGGCATGGTACCCAGGGTGGCACAAAAGGTCAAAAGCAGATTGGATGCCATCGCTCCCGGTGCTTTAATGTGCCGCTCATATTCATACAACAATGGTTTGTAAAATAAAATAATCGCCAGCACAGCAGAAAAGGAAAGCTGAAAGCCTGCCATAAAGAGCTGAACCGGCTGAAATAAGAGTATAACAATACCGGCCAGACACAATCCGTTTAGCGCATCATAGGTTTCCGCCATTCCCCTGCCGCCAACCAGTGCCAGGCACATCAGCGCAGCCCGGATGACCGACGGGCTGAAGCCTGTCAGTGTAATATAAAACAGCAGGCAGGCCGCCAAAACAGGTAAGTGGTAACGGCGCCGCACACCGAGGAGAGCCAGAATCCAAAGCACCAGAACGTACACATAGCCCACATGCAGGCCGGATATAGCCAGCACATGGGAAACTCCCGCCTCCCGAAAGGATGCCTTTACCTCGTCATCCATAGTACTATCGCCCAGCAGGATTCCCTTAATTAAGCCACTCTGGGGCGGCGTGAAAAACTGGTCGCAAACTTCTGATAAATGCTGTCTCATCCTATAAACAGCGTATATGGGGCTGGATGAGCCCGGCTTCACTGTGACAGCCTCTCTGTTTTTTAGATAAACCTGTCCGCCGATCCCCTTTGCCTTTAAATAAAGCGCATAGTCAAAACCGCCCGGATTCCGCCTTCCGGCCGGCTCACTGATTTCACCGTCAAAGCTTAAAGCAGCTCCCGGCGTGTAGTTTACACTATTCTCCGCTACTGTAACCATCACCTTTCCTGAAACAGGCATGTGATTAATTTCCTGAAGCTTCAGTACAAACCGGGTCTTTTCCCCTTCATGTGAGGGGACACTGTCCACCATGCCCGAAAGCGCTACCGAGTGGTCCCAAAAATCCTCAAAAGGATTTTCGTTTCCAAATACTGGAATAGCGGCGGCACACCCCAGTATGTAAACTGCCAACACCAGCACTACGCTTACAGGTCTTACTTTTTTAAAGATCAGCGGTAAAGGCAGCAAAGCCACCGGCAAAAGGACATAAAGAAAAAAGGGCGCCCCAAATCCGGCCAGCAGGATTGCGCAGCACAGTGCTGCGAATGCATAAATCAGTGGTCGTTTCATTGGGCCCCCTTATCAGTTTATTTATTTTGCCGCTCTCAGCAAGTGATCAAATCGTAAAGTTCGCCATGATTTCAGCCTTGGACAAACGTCCATTAAAGCGTCCATTTCCAATCTCGTAGTAACGCTGTGGTGAAATCTCAGGACTAAAATGTGTGAGGATAAGCCGGCGGACTCCTGCGTTATTAGCGTTCTGAATCGCTTTCTCCATTGACAGGTGAATCGCAGAATCCGCATCATCCAGAAAAGCAGAGTCACACAGTAGCACGTCTACGCCTTTTGTAAATTCCTCCAGCGCCTGACACATAGCCGTATCGCCAGTATACATAAAAGTAGATCTCCCATCATAAGCCTTGATCGCAAAATCTTTAAGCGGATGGCGCATTTCCATAAAGCTGAAGGTCATACCGCCAATTTCCAGCCTCATATCTTCAGTGATCGGCATAATATCAAAAACGTTTTTATATGCCAGACGGTCAAATTCCTTATCAGGGCTGTCTGGGGCATAAAGGGGAATCGTCATTCCCCGCATCTCAAGGGCATAGCGCAGCACAAACAAATCCGAAACGTGGTCTGGGTGAAGATGGGAACAGATTACCGCAGTAATATCCTCGATGTCACAAATGGTTCGAAGGTTTGCCAGTGTACCGTTGCCCATGTCAAGCACTACCTTGGCGTCTCCGTTTTCAAGTAAGTAGCCCGAGCAGGCACCGCCTGCTTTTGGGTAGGGTCCTGTATTGCCCAATACGGTCAATTTCATTTTTAAAAACCTCCATTTTTTCGTTGATTAAAGTTCATTTTAATGGTTAAATGATATAGTAATATAGTTATTATACACTATATTTACAGATTATCCCACGATAATCCAATCTTTTTAAATACATTGACATCAAAAGGAGGTTCAACATGAATAAACCGGGCTTGGTTTTGTCTGGCGGCGGAAGCCGCGGCTCCTATCAAATCGGGGCTTACCGGGCATTGAGAGATAACGGCATCGAGATCTGCGCCGTTGTGGGTACCTCTATCGGAGCTATTAATGGGGCCTATATAGCCCAAGGCGATCTCGATCTGGCCTGCGATGTCTGGGAGCATATTGACTACCGAACCGTTTTTGCTGAAACCAGAGGCCTGTTGATGGATGTAGAGCCTCTGCGTGCACTTTTAAAAGAAACCATTGACGAAGACGCGGTAAGACGCTCCCCCATTCGTTACGGTCTCACTACTTACAATTTAAGCGATATGAAAATGGAATACCTTTTTATTGAGGATATTCCACAGGGCAGGCTGGTTGACTTTATTATGGCCAGCTCCAATGTGCCCATTTTTAAAAGAGTGATCATTGACAATAAGCGTTACCTTGACGGCGGCGTCTACGACCCACTGCCACGCAAAATGCTTTATGACGCAGGCTGCCATGACATGATCACGATTATGATTGACATCAACCCCATAAGTGCATCGGACCGTATAAAATACGAAGGGCTTGAGGAACTCCGCATTACCCACTCTGCTGATCTTGGCCATTTTTTAAGCGTAGACCCAGTGCTGATCAGACAGAACTATGACATGGGCTACTACGATGCCCTACGTGCTCTGAGCCAGTATGAGGGCGGCTACTATTACCTTGTTCCTAAAAACTACCGGTCGGTCCCTCTGGCGAGGGCTTTTAATAAAAAAGATATCCACCCTCTGATACAAGACAGAACAGCCCGATCCATCTTAAAAGGCAGTATGACTTTAAGGCGTCTGCTCATCCACCTCACCCTGACCCGATACTGGAAATCAAATTACACAATGACCTGGAATGAACTTTTCACAGCCAGTGCCGAGCTTACAGGAGAGCTTTTATCTATTCCAAGGTATAATGCCCTGACACTTTATGAGCTCATAAAACAAATACTCGACAGTACAGATTTTATCGAAGCGTCTGACAGTTTCCAGAAGCACGACCACGAATCCTTGAGCGAGCTGATTCTCTCAGGACAGACAGACTTCATTCGCAAAGAATACGCAGTGGTAGCTTTAGCTGAAAACCATCCGGCGATCGTAGTCCTTCTGCCAGCGCTTATTCTAGCGGCACCTGATGTGGTCATTGCCGCCATATTCCTAAAAGTCATCAAAAACAGAAGGAGAACCCAATGATAAGACTTGATCCCCAAAATTTTAAAGCCTCTGACGGTGCACGGATATATTATTACAGTACTCCGCGTAATTTGGACACCAAAGCCGTCCTTATAATTGTTCACGGAATGGCAGAGCACGCTGCTCGCTATACCGAATTTGCAGATTTTCTTTACCGCCGCGGCATTATTGTTTACGCCATCGACCAGCGCGGCCACGGCATGACTGGAACCTTTGACGGCACTCTGGGTTATTTTGACGATGCAGACGGCTGGCAGCGCATCGCCGAGGATATTCACGAGCTTACTGACCTTGTCCGCGAGAAAAATCCTGACCTGCCTCTGTTTATCCTTGGACACAGCATGGGCTCTGTCGTTACACGCACCTGTCTTATTGACTTTGGCGGCCTGTTTAAGGGCAGTGTTATTGTCGGAACTACTATAGGCGCAAGCAAGGCTGTTCGAGCATTCGGCAAGGCTATTGCCAAGGCGGAAATCGCCAAATACGGCCCCACCTACCCTTCTGAGCTGCTGACCAAAATGTCCTTTGGCGGCTACAACAAAAAATTTGCTCCTAATCGTACCGAGTACGATTGGCTCTCCGTCAATGCGCTGAATGTAGACACTTACTTAAAAGATCCGCTGTGCGGCTTTACCTGTACCTCTGCTTTTTTCTATGACCTTTTTACCGGTCTGGATTACGCCAATGATCCCCGCAATATTTTCAGGATGCCTGCCGATCTTCCTATTTATCTGGTCTCCGGCGGCAGCGATCCTGTCAGCAATATGGGAAAGGAGGTCCGTGCACTATACCAGCGTTTTAAAAATGCGGATATGAAAGATGTTTCCATGACATTGTATCCTGGCAAACGGCACGAAATTCTGAATGAAACCAATCGGCGTGAGGTTTATCAGGATATCCTGAGCTTTATACAAAAGCACTTTTAAGAGGCTTCGGCCTCTTTTTTATTGGTTTTCAGGCAAACTACCTTGACATTTTCATTCATTCATACTAAAATACATATTAATCATACTTGTTTTATATAATTAATGTATATTCAGAAAGGATAACACCATGTGCGAACTTTATGGAATTACTGGGGACAGCCCCGTGCGTGCCAATGACATGCTTAAAGAATTTTACACCCACAGCCATAAGCACCCCCACGGATGGGGTTTGCGTTATTTTAACAAGAACGGCACAGCTTTCATGTGTAAAGAAGCCGTCAGCGCGCACAACAGTCTGGCGCTTCCAGAACTGCTGGATCATGAAATTGAAACCCCTGTGCTCATTGCCCACATCCGCTTTGCCACCGTTGGTTCCATTGCCGGAAGCAACAGCCATCCCTTTACCAGTTGGGATAACAGCGGACGAGAATGGACACTGGCTCATAATGGCAATATTTACTCCGGCATGGAGCTGCTCCCTTATCTGGATACTCAGTCCGGCGAAACCGACAGTGAGCGCGTGCTGCTCTACCTGACTGACGCCATGAATAAAGCTATCAAAGACGCTGGCCATCCTCTGGACGCGGTTCAGCGGGCAGTGCTACTCGACGAAAAAATTGCTGCCATCGCCAAACGCAACAAGCTTAACCTGATTATTTATGACGGTGAGACCTACTATATACATACGAATATTATTGACACCCTGTACTCAGCTAAAAAATCCAATCATATCTGCTTTTCTACCCATCCTCTTTCTCAAAAAGATTATCACTGGGAAAAGGTGCCTATGGCCCGGCTCTTTGCCTATAAAGGGCGCCGGCTTATTTATTCTGGAAAAAGCCATGGCCACGTATTTAAACCTGCAAAGCTTCCAGAATACGATCAGGGAAGCTTTGTAATTTAAAAAGCCTGCCGAACTTAAAAATTCGGCAGGCTTTCGTGATTTTTTATTCTATTCGCCGGCTGGCGGCAATTCCTGTGCTTCCACTTCAATCTCTGTGATCACCGGCTCATATTTCGAGTTAAATTTCCCTTTTTTATCAAAAACTCGGATGACCAGATAAGAGATGACCGTTAGCAGTATACCGGTAAAAAAGGGGATGAGCACCAAATCTAAAGTCAGGGCAACAGCGGCAAAATAGCCAACGGCGCAGCCTACAACAAAGGCTATAAGGGGGATACCGTACATAATTGAGGTTGCCTTGATAACATTGGCAAACTCCATTTCCACAGACACGGTATCGCCTACCTGCGCGCCAGCTGTATTTCTAGCAGTGGCTTCCATAGTCATTTTTTCCTTACCGACCTGGCAGGCTCCGCAGTCGCCACAGGCAGCGTGACGCTTAATCAGCACCTTTGCATTTTTTCCCTTTAGTTCTTCAACGATTCCAATTTCTTTCATCGTATATCACTTCCTTAATGCTTGCTTTTTCCCTTTTATACCCTGTCCGGCATTCTTAAAACCTACAGTATCTCGTCGATACTGATGCCCAGATCAATGAGCTGATCAAGCTGTGCTTCTGCAGGCGCATCAGTCATCAGACAACTGTGATTTTGTGTCTTCGGGAATGCAATAACGTCGCGGATATTGTCAATATCCATAAGCATCATGATGAGACGGTCAAGACCAAAGGCCAGACCTCCGTGCGGTGGTGTTCCATATTTCAGGGCCTCTAACAGAAATCCAAACTGTTTCCAGGCGTCCTCCATGGTAAATCCAAGGGCCTTGAACATTTTTTCCTGTACGTCCTGATTATGAATACGGATAGAGCCACCGCCCAGCTCAACGCCGTTTACGACCATATCATACGCATCGGCGTGTACCTGTGACGGGTCGGTTTCCAAAAGAGGAAGATCCTTATCCAACGGCGCGGTAAATGGGTGGTGCTTAGCTACATAGCGCCCTGCTTCCGCATCGTACTCGAGCAGCGGGAAATCGATAACCCATAGGAAATTAAACTTGCCGCTTAAATCAAATTCAAGTTTCTTAGCCAGTTCCAAACGCAGCTGACCAAGGGCAGTGCAGACAATCTCATCGGTATCCGCCACAATAAAAATCATATCGCCAGGCTCTGCGTCCATACGTTCAAAGATCGCATTTTTTTCTTCTTCAGAAATAAACTTGAGAATCGGTGATTTCATTTCTCCATCTGACACATCAATCCATGCCAGTCCTTTTGCTTTATAGATAGCTGCAAATTTTTCGAGATTTTTTATGGTCTTTTTGCTGAGTCTGCCCTGCGCGTTCTTCGCGTTAATGGCACGGACAGAGCCGCCCTTTTTAACTGCGCCTGAGAATACTTTAAATTCGCTGTTCGCAACGATATCGGAAATGTTTGTCAATTCCATCCCAAAACGGGTATCCGGCTTGTCTGAGCCAAAACGGTCCATTGCTTCCTGATAGGTCATTCTGATAAACGGGGTTTCCAGTTCAATGCCGCGGACTTCTCTGAAAATTTTAGCGATCATGTTTTCCATGATTGGCAGAATATCGTCTTTTGTGATAAAGGACATTTCCATGTCGATCTGGGTGAACTCTGGCTGACGGTCCTGACGGAGGTCTTCGTCACGGAAACATTTTGCAACCTGATAGTAACGGTCGACGCCAGAAATCATCAATATCTGCTTAAAAAGCTGCGGGCTCTGGGGCAGCCCAAAAAATTTCCCTTTTTGAACACGGGAGGGTACCAGGAAGTCTCGGGCGCCTTCCGGAGTCGGTTTACCTAAAATCGGTGTTTCAATTTCCAGAAAACCCTCGTCGTTTAAAAAGTTACGGGCAATGCTTGCAACCTGAGCTCTGATTTTTAACATTTTCTGGTTTTTAGGCTTGCGAAGGTCTAGATAACGGTATTTCAGACGGACAGCCTCATTGCTTTTGTCGTCGTCTTCCACATAAATCGGCGGAGTATCGGCAGTGTCGAGAATCGTCAGGCTTTTAACCATAACCTCAATTTCACCAGTTGCCATTTTTGGATTGACATTTTCTGAATCGCGGTTAACAACTTCCCCTTCAATACAGAGCACATATTCATTACGTACCTTTTCGGCTTCGGCAAAGGCTTCCACACTGACTTCTTCATTGACGACCAGCTGCACCTTGCCGCTACGGTCTCTCAAATCAATAAAGAGGACCCCTCCAAGATTTCTTCTGGTGTCTGTCCAGCCGCATAATTTGACGGTCTGTCCTACAAATTCCGTATTCAGTTCGCCGCAAAGGGCGTTTCTATAGGTGGTTTTCATCTTTCCTCCTGTTATGTTATCTATGCATATTTTAACTTTTTCATATCTTATTATTATATAAAAGGCGTCCCCTTTATGTCAAGTGTCTGGGCAGTTTTTCTGGGTTTTATCCTATATCTTTACACATTGAGACTAAACGACAATATTAAGTAATTATGAATAAAGTTATGCTATACTAATTTAAATAAGGATTTGAGAGGAACTTTCGATGCACCTGCAATATTATTTTGGCGATGACTTCAAACAATTTGAAGACTATCTTTCATCCATAGAACACACGGTTTTTGAATGTAAAAAAGATACGCCGCTCAGCGGTGTGGGCGCACCGCTGGATAAAGAGTACTATGTGCTGGAGGGTATGATCCGCACATCTTTTATTCATGAAAGCGGACATATCAAGGCTTTTGCTTTTTACGGTCCCTATACCTTCGCGCCTCTCTATTACCCCGGCGATTATAAAATTGAAGGCTCTCTTATCTTTACGGCTTCCACAGATCTCAGAGCCCTGGCCTTTGACCGTAAACTTCTGGGGCACTATCTGAATAAAAATCCAGAGCTTAATCAGGCCATGTATGACGCCTATATGCGGCTGGTAGTGCTGCTCATTGAGGACAACATCAACCAGCTTTTTTCTACAGGACTTGAAAAAATTGCCCATTTTTTGTACAGCGCTGTCACCAACAGCGGCAATCCGGTGGTTCTGATATCTCAGGACGATCTGGCAAACTTTGTGGGTATGAACCGGGCCAATGTGGCTAAATATTTGAAACAGCTGCGTGAGGAGAAAATTATTGAAACGGCCAGAAACCGAATCATCGTAAAAAACACTAAAAAACTACAGAATTACACCCATCACACCGATTGATTTTTGCATTTTCCCTTAAAAACTTATTATTTTAATGTTTTTATGGTTGTTATGTCTTTTAAAAGATATACAGCCTTTTTTATTGTGCTATAATTGACACATATTTGAAAACGTTGCAGGCCTGTTTTTCAAACGAATAAAAGAGAGGTGTTTTTCAATGAGTGATAACAAGAAACTGCAAGAAAAGCGAATCAAAAATTTCCATGATTTTTATAACAACCGGATTCCCGATCATGTACCTACTGGCTATATGATCTCACACTATCTGGTGGCAGAATACGGCGGACAGAATCTTTTTGACTATCAATATGATTACGGACGTTTGCGCGAGCCTGCCCTGTCACTGGATAAATGCATTATCTCAGATGTAACTCCTATTCTTCCATGCAGCCAGGTGCTTAACCGGCCGGCGGAGTTCTACCAGATTTTGGGCTCCCAGTCTTTTGTGATGGGAAAGAACGGCGTTGTCCAGCATCCTGAGGTCGTGGGTATGCAGTCTGATGAGTACCATTCCCTGATCGATAATCCGTTTTCCTTTTTGATGGAAACCGTTATTCCACGCCAATATAAAAATCTTGATCCCGCAGACGGGATCAAAACTGCTGCAACGATTATGAAGGCTCAGTCCAGTCTGGATAAATCAATCAACGCTTCACTGCCCTGGTTTATGGAAATTACGGAACAGGGCGGACACTATCCCGGTGCTCCGGCCGGCTCTTCCGGAATGACAGAAGCACCCTTTGATTTTATCGCCGATCAGCTCAGAAGCTTCAGCGGTGTGAGCATGGATATACGCCGCCACCGAAGCGAGCTCAAGGAAGCCTGCGAAGCACTGCTGCCGGTACTGTTTGAATGGGGACGCCCACAGGTTCCAAACGCTGAAGGGTCAGTCTTTATTCCATTGCACATGCCAACCTTTATGCGCGAAAAAGATTTTCTTGACCTATGGCTGCCGACCTTTAAAACCATGATTGAGCAGTACGCAGCACTTGGCGTACGCTGCAATATTTTCTGCGAGGATGACTGGACACGCTACCTGGATGTTTTGCAGGATTTCCCTGCCGGAACACAGATGTGGTTTGAATTCGGCAATCCTCAGCTGATTAAGGATAAGCTTGGCGACAAGATGATTATTCAGGGTCTTTTCCCTGTTTCTGCCCTCCGCGGCACCAAAGAGGATGTCGTAAGCAAAGCCAGAGAGCTGCTCGACATTATGATGCCAGGCGGCGGCTACTACTTCCACTTTGACAAAAACCCGTTTCTTCTGAACGAAGTCAACATTGATAACTGGACTGCCTTATCCGAAACAGTCGCGAAATACGGTGTCTACAAAAATGCCGGAGAATCCTGCGGCACACCGCTGAATGCAGAAGGCTTTGTCTTTGACCCAGGTAAATTCAGACCAATCGAGTCTAGATATCTGACTACCTGGGAGGCTTTTAAAACTGAAAACCCACTGGTTCCTGAAATTGCTAAAGGAAACCTGGCACAGCTCAACAGCGAGCTGATCAATTTTTTTATGTACCTTCTCGTCTAAGACGAGAAGGAGCCGCGAGACGAAGTCCCGCGGCTCTTATTTTTATATTTTAAACAGATACCCTAAAGGCTGTTAAACCAATCCTTAAGCTCCTGTTTTACCTCATCGGGCAAATCATACTTCCGAACGCCCTGAATCGCGCCTTCCAGTCCCATAAGCTTATGCAGACAGGAGTTGGGATCATTCTGCTTTAATCTTAAAAAAGCTTCCTTCGTTCCCGCTGCCCGTAGCTTTTCCGGGGTATCAATTCCGACTGCCTCCAGTTCTCCAGCAACCACTTTTCCAACATTCGGCAGCTTTTCCAATTGTGACATCGTTACACTTCCTTTCTCATCCAAGACATGGTATAGAATCCATTTTCAGGTGTATGTATAACGGCGTCCGGCATGACTTTCAGCTCTCCGGCAATACCAAGCTCCTGACAGGCCAGATCAAAATGGCACAGGGCAATACCAAGATCAATACGGTTCATGCTGCGCGGCGCCATACGGTAAAAGTGCGCGCCCTCAGGTGCAATGAGCACCCGCCACGGCTGGCAGTTTCTTGAGGATGGGGCCAGACGCACCATTTCAAGGGGAATGCCAAATTCACCTGCGCTTTTTAAGGTGAGCGGAATATTCCAGTTGTCTGTAAAAAAGATAGTCTCAAACGGCTTCCTGGAGCGCTGCTTGGTTACCCTGCTCATGGTTTTGGAAACCATGGACGGTTTGGCAGACGCCTGACCGACCGGCGATACAATGGGCAGCATTTCGTCTGCCTTCAGCTGAACTGCATCGGCAAAGGCACCTTTGTTAAAGGTTCCGCCGATCCAGCAGGTTCCCAATCCCAGCTGCGTGCTTTTAAGCACAACTTTTTCAAAGGCATATCCAATGGCTTCCTCCGCAAAATCACTCCGGTCACAGCATACAGCAAAAAATGCCTGCGCGTTTTTAATGACCCCATAAGTACCAAGTCGGTGGTTACCGGGGTATTCACCGCTTTTAATTAATTCTACTCTTATTCGTGCATCAAAGGGATGCTCTATGTGCCGCAGATAGTCCTGAAGCTGCCCTTCTGCTGCGTGGTGCATGGGACGCTTGCTATAGCTGCGTATTGAACGGCGGGCTTTCATTGCCTCAATTACCGATTTTTTCATCCTTACCACCTCTCCCTGGTATTCATCTTATCTGTGATACCAAGTATTGCTCTTAGGATACCACCAAACAGGGAAAATTTCAAGTTTTTAGGCTCCTGTTCTAGGTCAGCTTTAATGAAAAACGGCGCCACAACACAAAAAACCAGAGGACAGATGTCCCTGAAAACATAAGGATAGCACCAAAGCCTGGCGTTATGGCCCACTGAGCAATCCAGAAAGATGGCAATAAGCCAAAAACATATTTCCCGCTTCCTTTGAGCACAAAAGGGATTACCATACCAAACAGTATCAGACCCGAAAGCTTGCTGATTGCCATACCCTCCACTTTGTTGGAGGCGAGACTGATAATGAGCATGGCTGTCAGCATTCCCAAAACCGCAGACTGCAGGGACAGACCGGCCGTTATAAGGGCTGAATCAACCGAGAGCCTGAAAGCCGTTAGAACGCAAAAAGATACCAGCCCGGAAAGCACAGCGGGAAAAAACAGCCGTGACGCCAGATATCCTTTTTTACCAATTGGTGTAACGCAGAGATAGGCACTCATATGACTGTCAGCTTCGGTCAGAATAACCATAGCCGATACAAAGCAAAGCATGTAAGGAGTGAGCCCGGAAAGGAACAGATCCAGCAATAAATAATAGGGCCCAAGACCAAAGCCAAACCATTTTATAAACAATGGCTCCATCGCCGGAATCCCAAACCGGAAAAAAGCTCCGCAGAGCAGCGGGGCTGCGCAAACCATAACCAGCATCTTGTCCGCTGCAATCTGGCGAATAAAGTAACAAAACGAACGGTTCAGCGCTCTCATAACGTCACACCCCCAAGACGTCTGGTCATCTTTATATAAGCGGTTCGCGCCGCCAAAAATGCCATTGCCAGCCACAAAAGCAGGCTGAGAGCCGTCCAGTGAACACTGCCGCTTATGAGCTGATAAACCGCCACACCAGGGTGCAGACCGAGCAGCCAGGGCTGGTAACCAGCTACCCATAAAATCGCAGGGCCAAAAATCAGCAGCTCAACAGGAACCGTTACCAGTATAAACTGATTAAGCGTAGAAATTCTGGCGCCTGCCGTCAGGCCCACCATACTGAAAAGCATCGCGCCTGTAAATGTGCCGATACATAGAAGAGGCAGGCTCGGGCTGCCGCCTACCACACCCAGCACAGCCGCGGCCAAGGTGCCGATCAGTGACAGCGATAATGCCTTTGAAACAATATACTCCTCTGAGCGAACCGGTGAAACAGCCAGGGATTCCAGCACACGCTGGCTCCTTTCCAGAAGAATGACCGCACCCATAAAGAACAGCCCCAGCGCCGCAGGGTCAGAAAAAATAATTAATGCAGTGCCAGGCACCTTCCAATCCGGAGGCAATATAGACAACACGCCCGCATAGATCACAGTCAGAATCAGGTATAATCCATAAAAGCCGTATTTCCATTGCTGGCAGATGTCACCTTTTAAAAGACCTGCGATTCTCATTGCAGCGCCCTCCCTGTCATTTCAATAAAAATATCGTTGAGAGTCGGCTCACTGCTGTGTATAGACAGCAGGCGGTTGTTGCTGATCAGCCAGGCAAGCAAAATATCCTCGGACAGTGCCTCGAGAGGGCAGGATACACTTTTCTCCCCACCGTCCATATAAGAATAGGTAACTCTCGCAGCGCCTTTTGACATAATCAGACGGTGCGGCGTATCCACTGCTTTCATCTCGCCATCGACGATAAATGCGACTCGGTCGCAAAGCTCTGTGGCATCCTCCATATTGTGGGTCGTCAGTATAATCGCTTTTCCCTGACTACGCTGCTCTCTGATCAGAGTCTTCATACGGTTGCTGCTCACAGGGTCGAGGCCGCTTGTAGGTTCATCTAAAAACAGAATATCTGGATTATGACGGATAGCTTTGACGAAATTCAGGCGTGACTTCATCCCTTTTGAGAAAGCCGATACTTTTTTATCCCCGTCCTTTTCCAGCCCAACACTTTCTAAAAGCTTCTCAATCGGCAGCAGCGGACCTCTATAAAGAGAGCCAAAAAAGGCAAGGTTCTCACGTGCGGTCATTTTTTCATAAAAACTTGGAAACTCAAAATCCACCCCGATCTGCTCATAAAAGCTGTTGCCGTGATTCCGAACCTCTTTCCTGCTGACCACGGCGCTGCCGCTATAGCCGGGCAGAATACCAGTCAGGATTTTCTGCAGCGTGCTTTTCCCTGCGCCGGACGGCCCTAAAAAACCAAAAATCTCGCCTCTATCCACCTCAAAGCTGATTGACCTGATAAAGGGGACCTGCGTATAGCTAAAGCTTAGATTTTCTGCTTTAATCATTTTTTCTCCTCAAAAAGCTGAATTGACACACCGCGCAGCAACATTTTCAGCACATCGTCAAACATTGGGGCGCCAATCTCTCTTTTATGCAGCAGCAGTAAAAATACTGCTCTTAAAGCGGCGCTAAACAGCTCGAGATTTTTTCCCTCCGCTTCTGGCAGCATAGCTGCCAGCTGTTGGACGCTGAAATCATCCTGGGCCTGGTGCGCTGCTACCACTTCGTCGGGCAGCCTGCGCATGAGCAGTTCCAGATCGCCACTCACAATCATTGGCACAAGGACACTGTCGTCCGCCATTTTACAAAACCGAAAAAGCAGATCTGTCAATGCGTCTGGAGTCATATCGCCCTTCAATGCTCCAGCCGCTTTTAGAACCTCTGCCTTTACAGTATCGTGAAAGTCCATTATAACCTCAAAGAAAAGCATTTCCTTAGAAGGATAAAACAAATAAAAGGTACCTTTGGGAATGTTGACCCGTTGCACTAGCTCATCGACTGATGTCTTGCGCATTCCATACTGCTTAATGCATAAAACAGCTTCTTCATGAAGCCTTTTGCGGATATAAGCCCGCTCCTGATCTGAATAAGCCCTTGGCATTTTTAACCCTCTTTTTCTATTTGACTATTTTTATTTTATTAGTCAAATAATATCACTTATACTCGCCTGTGTCAAGAGAATAAAAAAGACCTGCCGCTTTTACCTGGGGCAGATCGTATAATATTTACAGCTCTTTATGCATCATCAGCCACTCATCTACATCAGAATAGCCAAGGCTTTTATAAAACTCGTGGGTTTCTGGTGCTCTCAGGGTCATTAGAATAATTTCCTCCACACCGTTCTTTTTTACATGCTCGGTCATTTCATCCAGAAGGCGGGTACCAATGCCCTTTCCCTTATGCTTGACATCTACACAGAACTCCTTAATTTGGAAGGCCATTTTAGTATCCTCGTACTCATAGTCACCCAAAATCATTCCGACGATGTACTCATGGTCATCGAGAGCTACCATGGCACTGGCACTGTTGTTGGAAAGCATAAGCTCCAGGCGTTTTTCCGCGCGCTCAGGCGTCCAGCAGTCCTTCCAGGGTGGTGTATTAAAGGCCTGGGAAAAAAGCTTTGAGGCTTCCTTCAAGTGTTTTTCTGTCATTTCAATAAAAATCATATTTATCACTTCCATTTTTATTTGTTTTATACCCTATCATTGAAAAAAGCTTCATACTGCGCCATCTTTTTTCCCATGATATTTTCTGTGCGCTCGTTGTAGGTCTTAACGTCTTTTACAGTAAAAATACGGTCAAAACGATCGGTCTCCGGTACATAAAGCTTACCGGAAGAACCCGCTCCAATACCGATAATGGACTGCTTTTCGGCCATCATGAGGATATTGTAAATGCCTTCTTTTCCCTCCAGACAGTAGCCAATATTTTCACCATTTCCCTGTGTGTATTTCTGACGGTACAGATAATAAGGCCGATACCCTTTGCGTCCCAGTTCCTTTTGAATATCGGCACAGAAAACCTTTGAATAAGGATTTTCTACCTGTCGGCCAGTGGCTGTTTTTATGGCGGAGCCTTTTTTGACAGCCAGACAATGTATTGTGATATTTTCAGGTCGCAAAGCGATGACCTGATCCAATGAGCTCATAAAGGCCTCTTCACTTTCGCGGTTCAGGCCTAAAATCAAATCCATATTTACACTCTCAAAACCCACATGGCGGATAGTGTCATATGCCTCTAAAATAGCCTGAGGCGGATAATTTCGGTTTACCGCCGTCAATGTATCTGCATTCATGGTCTGAGGATTAAGACAGACTCGATCTACACCGTGTGCTTTGAGTATTTCCAGTTTCCGGCGGTTTGTGGTTTCGGGCCGTCCGGCTTCAAAGGTGTATTCTCTGAGACAGTGCAGATCTAACGCCTCATCAAGAGCTGTCAACAATGTTTCCAGCTGTGTCTCATCCAAAATAGAGGGCGTTCCGCCGCCGATATACAGGGTATCGGCCACAATGCCTTTTTCTTTAAGATAATGCCCGGTCAGACGCACCTCATACAGCAGATTTTCCAGGTACTCTGCCACAATAGTCCGTTTTTTATCCGCAACGGTTGAGATAAAGGAGCAGTAGGCACATTTGGCAATGCACAGAGGAATTCCTACATATACGCTCACCTTCTTACGGCTCAGAGGATAAATAATCCCCATCTCTCTCTGAGCGATGCCAGTTATCAGCTCAATTTTACCTTCTGAAGCCTGGTATTTTTCCATCAGGTTCTGTTTTACCTGTATGGGTGACAACCCTTCTTTTAACAAGTTATGGGCCATTTTGACCGGCTTGATGCCAGTCATTGTTCCCCAGTCCAGAGTATGCCCGAATAATTCACACAGAAATAGATAAAGAAACCCTTTGAAGGATTGTTTATCCAGGGGTTTCTTTTGATAGTCATATTCTTTTTGCAGAACCACTTCGCCTTTTTCCACCGCTGTGAGCACCAGTGCCTCTCCGCTAAAATCTACGTCGATACGGTTCTCGAGCACCTTGTTAAAAACAACAGGAATCTCGGGCCTGAACTGCTGGTACAGCTCAAAGCAGGGATATTCATAAAGGCGGTCTGCCAGTGTAAAACTTAGTTTCTCCAAGGGTTAACCTCTGGCGATAAAAGGATTCCGCGCTCTCTCGTAGGCGATATCTGTATTTTCTCCATGACCTGGCAGTACGGTCATATCGTCATCGTAGGTCATGAGGCGGGTTAATGACTTCATCATATCTTCATAGCTTCCGCCTGGAAAATCGGTTCTTCCAATAGAGCCTTCAAACAGAGTATCTCCTGAAAAGATCACATCCTCGCCCACAAAGCAACAGCTCCCTACAGTGTGCCCCGGTGTATGAATAGTGGTCAGCTTAATATTCGGGCCGATTTCCACTTCATCCCCGTCATGAAGCAATACATCTGCCGGCCCGGGATTCATAGGCTGCCCTACCATAGTAGACAAATTTTTACCTGCCGACGTCAACGCATCTGCATCATCCGCATAAATATAGACCTTTGCTCCAGTCTGAGCTTTGGTTTTTTCCAGGCCGCCTATATGGTCAAAATGACCGTGAGTCAACAGAATTTTATCAACCGTTAAACCATGTTTTTCCACGGTTTCCATAATGCGGTCATCCTCAAAGCCCGGATCGATAATAACCGCGTCCTTTGTGTCCTCATCCCAGGCGATATAGCAGTTGGAGGCCATTGGACCTACCACTAATTTTACTATTTTCATCATAATTAATTCTCCTAAAACTGTTTTTCGCTGTCCAGCAAAAGGGTTACCGGACCGTCGTTGACAATGGATACCTCCATTTCTGCCTGAAACTCTCCAGTCTCTATTTTGGCGACTGGTTCCTTCCTCAGCTTTTCCAGAAAGAGCTCATACTTGGCCTTTGCCGCGTCCACAGGACCGCTTTTGGAAAAGCTCGGCCTGCGCCCTTTGCGGCAGTCGCCATAAAGGGTAAACTGCGAGACAACCAGCAGCTCGCCCCCCACGTCCATAAGTGAGAGGTTCATCTTTCCCTCATCATCCTCAAATACGCGCAGGTTTACGGTCTTCTGGATAATATAGTCCATATCCTTTTCTGTGTCGTCTTCCTTTATACCCAACAAGAGGTTAAAGCCACGGCCAATGGAGCCGATCACCTGGTCACCCACCTTGACTTCAGATGCTTTTACACGTTGAATAACTGCTCTCATATTCGCTCCTATACACGGTGAATACTGATAATTTCCGGTATTTTATTTAGATTTTTAATGAGGAGATTAAGTTCTCTCCTTGTCTTTACCTCAAAGGTCGCGGAGAAATAGTCGAACTCGCCCTTCTCATTTCTGGCGGTTAAGGCTGTCAGCGGGATATTCATCTCAAGGAAAATCTTAGAGATTTCAATAAGCAGACCCTGTTTTTCGCGGGCCTTAATCTGAATTTCAGCCGTAAAGCTGCCGCCAATGCCAAACTTGTTCCATTCAACATCGACAATACGGCTGGGATCTGTCATTCCCAGCACGTTAGGGCAATCGGTCCGGTGCACTGAGATCCCTCTGCCAACTGTTATATACCCCACAATTTTGTCTCCTGGCACAGGGTTACAGCATTTGGAAAAACGCACGTCGATTTCGTTGTGTCCTGCCACGATAACGCTGCTGTTAGATTTCTTGAGCTTAGCAGTCTTTTTAATAACCACTTCTTCCTCGGGCTCTGGGAACTCCTTGGGGAAAAGCATCCGCATTTTCTGCAAAACGGTGCCTATTTTCACACCGCTGTAGCCAATGGCAGCATAAAAATCGCTGAGGGTCTTATAACCCATTTTATCGCTGACCACTTCCAGCTCACTTGTGTTCAAAAGCTTTGTGTCCTGAAGGCCTTCGCGCTTGATTTCACGCTCCAGCATGGTCTTACCCTTGGCAATATTTTCTTCTTTTTCTTCTTTTTTAAAATACTGCCGTATTTTATTGCGGGCATGGGCACTCTTGGTAAAGTTGAGCCAGTCACGGCTTGGACCGTTTGAATTTTTGGAGGTCATAATCTCCACAATGTCCCCATTGTTCAGTGTATAATTAAGGGGGACAATTTTACCGTTAACCTTGGCGCCGACGCAGGAATTCCCCACGTCGCTGTGGATGCGATAGGCGAAATCCAGCGGACAGGAGCCCATTGGCAGCTCAACCACCTTGCCCTGCGGCGTAAATACATAGACCTCCTCATTGAGCAGATCTACCTTGATGGTTTCCACCAGATCGTTGGCGTTATCCAGCTCCTTCTGCCACTCAAGAATCTGGCGGAGCCAAGACATCTTATTTTCATACCGAAGCTCCTTGTTGCTGCTGTCGGTGATACCTTCTTTGTATTTCCAGTGCGCAGCAATCCCATACTCTGCTGTTTCATGCATTTCCTTGGTCCGGATCTGGATCTCGAAAGGATCGCCGTTTGGCCCGATAACCGTTGTATGAATCGACTGGTACATATTGGGTTTTGGCATTGCAATATAGTCCTTGAAGCGTCCGGGAATAGGCTTCCACTGAGTATGGACGATACCCAAAACACCGTAGCAGTCCTTTACGCTATCCACAATTACACGCACGGCGATAAGGTCATAGATCTCGTCAAAGTTACGGTTCTGAGCCTTCATTTTCCTGTAGATGGAGTAAAAATGCTTAGAGCGGCCATAAATTTTTGCTTCGATGCCTACTTCATCAATTTTTTTCTCCAAAATCTTAATGACCTTATTGATATATTCCTCGCGCGACTGCTTTTTCATCTTGACCTTTTTTACAAGGTCGTAGTAGCCGTCAGGGTCCAGATATTTCAGGGCAAGGTCTTCAAGCTCTGCCTTGATGGTCTGTATCCCCAGACGGTTAGCAATGGGTGCATATATATCCAGCGTTTCTCTGGATTTTTCAATCTGCTTGGACTCTTTCATATACTCCAGAGTCCGCATGTTGTGCAGACGGTCCACAAGCTTGATCAGAATAACGCGTATGTCCTTGGACATTGCGAGAACCATTTTGCGGAGGTTCTCAGCCTGGCTTTCTTCCTTTGACTGATACTCAATCTTACCGATTTTTGTAACGCCCTCAACCAAGTCAGCTACCTGCTCGTTGAACATCTCCTTAATATCATCGTAAGTATACGAGGTGTCCTCGATCACATCGTGCAAAATGGCAGCAACTATGGTTTCCGTATCCATCTTATACTCTGCTAAAATATACGCAACCGAAACAGGATGGATGATATAGGCCTCACCTGACAGACGCTTCTGGTCCTTATGGGCCCCGTCCGCCAAGTGGTACGCCTTTAAAATCATTTCAGTCTCTGCATCCGGATTGTTCTTTTTCACAAGTTCGATTAAGCTATCAATTTTATGTTCTATTGCTTCGTTCGCCATAGTTCTGTCCACCTTTATTTCTATAAGTGCCTACACTGGATAAAGAATGACCGAAGCTAAAAAGCCCCGGTCATTCTCAGCGTTTTATACCGGATACTGTACTAAGCTGGATACAAAATAATCTTTGAGATTTTCCCGACCCTTCAGCTCAGTCAGTTCTATTAAAAACAATGCGCCGCAGACTTCGCCGCCGAGCTTTTCTACCAGGTCGATCGCTGCCTTCATGGTTCCGCCTGTTGCCAGCAGGTCGTCAATAATAACCACACGGTCCCCTGGCTTGATGGCGTTTTTCTGAATTTCAACAGTGTTGGTGCCGTATTCAAGGTCATATTCCTCTGCCACAACCTCGCCTGGCAGCTTTCCGGGCTTGCGCACCGGAACCAGTCCCACGTTCAGGAGATAGGCCAGCGGCGTGCCGAAAATGTAGCCTCTTGCCTCTGGAATACAAACCAGATTAACGTCCAGCGCCTTGGCAATTTTATAAAATTCGTCAATAACAAATCTAAATGCCTCCGGATCGCGGATCAGGCTGTTAATATCCTTAAAACTGATTCCTTCCTTTGGAAAACCCTCAAAAATATCGATTTTGCTTTTAATATCCATTTCGTATCCTTCTCTTTTCTTATTAATCATTCATGATCAAGATATGTTCTTAATTTTACCATTAACGGCGCCTTTTGAATATCTTTTTTTCCATTTGACGCAAGAATTTCACAAAAAACCACACCCTTTTTCAGGCGGAAGCGGATAAGCTCTGACTCCTGAAGAATATTCAGGCCTGCCAACAGCTTAAAGACATTGAGTGTCTCAAATTTCCGAACGATCTGATCAACTGCTGCTCCTTTTAATTGCACCTGGCGCATCAGGGTATAGATCAGCTTCATATCCTCCCGTGTGAGGTTCATAGCTTCACGGTCAAGGGCTGTCAATCCAAGCTCCGGCAGTTCTGCCGCCGGCGCTTTTTTAATCTGCTCAACCAGATCGTAAGCAGACTGATTGTGGTAAAAAGGCGACCGTTTAATATCTTTTAATAATAATTGTACGCTTTTTTTGTCTCGAAAGCAATTAATTTCTGGTTTACATAGGATAGAAAATTGACCATCCGTTCCATCGTCGAGAGCTGAGCCCATTCCAAAGCCCACGCAGCGGTAGGGCGGTACCGAAAACATGAGATGTGTTTTATCACTTCCCATTTTCCTGGCGTCCTGCGGCTTCAACCCCTCCATTAAAAATACCGGTCCAGGATTTCCCACGCCGTAGGGTTCAAACTGATCCAGCTCCTCGACCAGGGCCTCACTCACATCGCCTATTCCCATAACACTGTCATAATACATTGTCTTGGTCAAAAGACGGTCGATTCCTTTCTCTGCCGCATAGACATTGACCTTTTCAGCAAATGCGGAAATGTCTTCTTCCAGAATACTCAGTCCTGCCGCCTGTTCATGTCCCCCAAAAGTTGTAAAAAACTCTGAGCAGCTCTGAAGTGCCTCAAAAATATTAAAGCCCTCCACACTCCGGCAAGAGCCCTTGCCCATTCCCTTTTCATCAATACCGATAACAACAACAGGGTGGTACCAGATTTCCTGAAGCTTGCTGGCTACAATACCGATAACACCGGGATGCCAGCCGTCCCCAGCCACTACCATAATGCCCTGCTCGTCAAGACGCTGCTGTTCTACCTGCGCTTTGGCCAGCTCTAGAATTTCCTGCTCAATGTCCTGTCGTTTTCGGTTTTCCATGCTCAGGTATGCCGCGATTTCTGAAGCCTGGGCTTCCTCCTCTGTCAGATAGAGCTCGACCACCTTACCAGCCTCACCCAGACGGCCTGCTGCATTGATCTTCGGCGCTATGACAAATCCAATATTCCCGGCATTTACCCGCTTAAGCTCACTGACCTCTATCAAGGCCTGAATCCCTAAATTGGCTGGACTGGTGTTCAGATAATCAATGCCTAGAGAGGCGATGATACGGTTCTCGCTTTTCAAAGGAACAATATCGGCCACAGTGGCAATAGCGGCACATTCGATATATTCCTGCAAGTCCGTGTCCAGTTCCAATACGCAGTCCAAAGCCATCACCATCTTCAGAGCAATACCTGCGCCGCAGAGCTCTGAAAAGGGATAATCTGAGTCATCCCGCTTCGCGTCCACAACCGCCAGTGCCCTGGGGACTTCTCCCTGACACTCGTGGTGGTCCGTGACAATCACATCAATCCCCTGTTCATTACAGAAGTCCACTTGCTCATGGGCGGCAATGCCATTGTCCACACTTACGATCAGGCTGGCGCCTGCCTCGATGACTGCCTCAAGCGCAGGGATATTCATGCCATATCCCTCCTCCAGACGGTTCGGTATCCGGTAAAAGGCTTCGATTCCAATGGTTTTAAAATAGCGCATCAGAATAGCGACAGCCGTGGTACCGTCCGCATCATAATCACCGTAAATGCAGACTTTTTCCCCATGCTCTCTGGCCGCAAGCAGCCGGTGCACAGCCTTCTGCATGTCTGGCAGTCCAAAGGGATCATAAAAATCCGAGAAGTCCGGGTCCAGATAGGCCATGGCCTTATCCGCAGTGTCATATCCCCGCTTAACCAGCAGTCTGGCTGACAGAGGCGTCAGGCCACATTCCTCCATCAGCTCCCCGACTGCCTCAGGATTGGCTTCTGTTTTACTTTTTCGTTCTTTCCAAATTGTGTTTACCATTTGCTTCCTCTATATAAAGAAACCGGCTGCTCAACCGTGCAGCCGGCTTCTGGTTTCTTACGCTTATACCTGCGGCTGTTTATTTCTACCCTTATTGGTATTTGAAACCGCTCTTTTCTTATTCTTTTTATTGCTTTTGGAGTTGGGGAATCGTTTCTGAAACTGTACCCACAATGGACTGGCTACAAATATTGATGAGTAGCAGCCGCTGACGATCCCGACGATCAACGGCAGGGCAAAGCTTCTGATGGCCTCAACACCAAAGATATACAGGGCCAGAATAGCCAGAAGTGTTGTCACAACAGTGTTGATGCTTCGCTTCAGGGTCTGTGAGACACTCACGTTAACCAGCTCGTTAATGTCGCGCATGCCAATACGCGTTTCATTTTCACGGATACGGTCAAACACAACGATGGTATCATTGATGGAGTATCCCAAAATGGTCAGAATGGCCGCAATAAAGGGCGCGTTAACCTGAATCTGGAACAGAGCGTAAACCCCGATAACAATGGTAATATCGTAAAGCAGCGCAATGATGGCTGAGAGTCCGAAATAAAACTCGAACCGGAAGGTAATATAGATCAGCATAAGCAGAACCGCTACAGCCGATGCGATGACTGCATTGCGCGCTGTCTCAGAGCCAACTGTGGCTGTGACCGTATCAACTGAGATCAGGTCACTATCCTGAAGGCTGTATTTATCTTTAAACTGATTAAACAGCTCCTTGCGCTGATCAGTGTCAAGGCTTTCCTTGGTACTGATAACAATACGGTCCTGTTCGTCACCTGCGTATGTTATTTCGGCACTCTTGTCATACTGGTCTGTAATCTGACGTGCGTCATCGGTATTGAACTGTGTATGCAGATCAATGGTGACAATGGTACCGCCTACAAAATCGATCCCAAAATTCAAACCTCTTACAAGCAGGGAACCTACGCTGATAAGAACCAGAACGATTGCGATGCTGAACCAGATTTTACTTTTTTCAACTAGTTTTAATGTCTTCATCCTTCTGCTCCCTCCTAGATCCCGTAGAACTTGCCGCTACCGAACAGATGTGTACCAATGACCAGCTTGGTCAGATGCTTGGTAATAATAACGGCTGTCAGTAAGCTCACAATAATACCGAGAATCAGCGTTACAGCAAAGCCCTGAACGCTGCCGCTGCCCATAAAGAACAGTACAAATCCCGCAATCAGTGTCGTAACGTTGGAGTCGATAATCGTGCCCATGGCCCGTTTAAAGCCAGCGTCAATGGCGGCATTGATGGATTTTCCTGAGCGTGACTCGTCTTTAATACGTTCAAAAATAATGACATTGGCATCGACAGCCATCCCCACGGAAAGAATAATACCGGCAATCCCCGGCAGAGTCAGTGTAACATTGGCAAAAACCATCAAAATCAAATCAAGCATAATATAGATAATCAGAGCCAGGTCTGCAATAAAGCCAAGCCCCCTGTACATAACAAGCATAAACAGGAGAACTGCCGCAATACCGATGGCGCCGGCGATCAGACTCTGATTCAGGGAATCCTGGCCAAGGGTCGGCCCGATGGTTGTTACTTCGATTGGGCTCAGCTTAACTGGCAGCGCGCCGCCGCGGATGAGCTCAGCCAGATTTCCGGCCTCTTCCATATCTGCCATCCCCTCGATAACGGCCTCGCCATTGGTAATCGCCACGTTAACCTTTGGACTGCTGATAACTTCCTCATCAAGCTTGATAGATATCTGCTGGTTCAGGTATTTTTGTGTCGCGTCGGCAAAAAGCTGAGTGCCTTCGTCGTTAAATTTCAGGGTAACAACAGCTTCTTCCAAGCCGCTGCTCGATTTCTGCTGAACTGCTTTAGAATCCACAACGTCCTTACCGGTCAGAATGACCTCGCCGTCCGGGCCCACAAATTCCAGCTGGGCAGTTTTACCGATCATATCCAGAGCCTGCTGCTGGTCCTGTACCGACGGGATGGACACACGTATACGGTCTTCACCCTGTTTCGAAACCTGGGCTTCGCTGACGCCCATAGAGTCCACACGTTTTTTTATGGCAGCTACGGTACTGTCCATTTTTTCAGACGTAATACCGCTGTCGTCTGTCGCTTCAGCCTGAAGTACAACATTTACCCCACCGGTCAGGTCCAGCCCATAGTGCACATGGTCCCCGATTTTTCCAATATCATAAATTCCCACGCTGAGGCCATGAAACAGAGTGTAGCCACAAAACGCAAGAATCGCAATAAAAATAACCAGTGTGATGGTCTTTTTTGTATTAACCTTTTCTTTCACACACTTTCCTCCTCTACTTAACCATTAGACACTTCTAATGGATCATGCTGCGCATTCTGTCAAGACGCAGTAACAGCTCTTCCTTGCCAAGTACATCCATAATCAGTGTTAGATCCGGTCCGTGCATCTCACCGGTCAACATGATGCGGGTAGGCATGTAAAGCATTTTTCCTTTAATTTTTTCTGCTTTGTGTTCCTTCTGTATTTCTTTCAGGATCGCCTTGGCGCGTTCGGTATCCACCACGTCGCTCTCAGTAATCTTTTCGACTAATGCATTAAAGAGCACCGGAACCGTTTCTTCCTTTAGAATGTCGAGGCTTTCCGAATCTGTAATCTCAAAATTACGGTCGAAAAGCATTTTGGTTTCTTCTGGAACCTGCGCAAAGTAGTTGAGACGCTCACGCATAAGCTCACCAACCTTTTCAAGCCACGGCATGCGTTTTTCCACATCCGACTCTGTGATATAGCCCGCATTCAGCAGATATGGGATCATACGCGCTGTCAGCTCCTCGATGGGCAGCTCCTTGATGTAGTGAGCATTCATCCAATCCAGCTTTGCCCGGTCAAACACTGCGCCGGATTTATTGATTCTGGACAGGTCAAAGGCTTCAATCAGCTCGTCCATTGAAAAGATTTCCTGCTCGTTTTCAGGACTCCAGCCTAAAAGAGCCAGAAAGTTGATCAGAGCTTCCGGAAGATAACCCTTTTTCAGAAAATCACCGACGGACACATCGCCCTGGCGTTTGCTGAGTTTTTTATGGTCGTCATTCAGGATATTAGATAAGTGAACGTACTGAGGCTGTTCCCAGCCAAAGCATTCATACAGATACACATGCTTGGGTGTGGAGGGCAGCCATTCCTCGCCTCGGATAACATGGGTAATACCCATAAGGTGGTCGTCGATGACAACGGCAAAATGGTAGGTTGGAAAACCGTCGGTTTTAATTAGCACCTGATCATCCAGATCGTTGGTGTTGATCTCAATCCTGCCGCGGACTGCATCGTCAAAGGCGACGACGTGGTCTTCCGGCAGCTTCAGGCGGATAACATAGGGTTCGCCCGCTGCGACACGTGCCTCCACTTCCTCTTTTGGCAGATTGCGGCAATGTCCGTCATAGCGCGGTGTTTCACCAGCTGCCTTCTGCTTCTCACGCACCTCGTCCAGACGCTCCTTTGTACAGAAGCAGTAATAGGCCTGCCCGTTTTCCAGAAGCTGATCGATGTACTTTTTATAAATATCCAGACGCTCAGACTGGATATAAGGGCCGCAGTCGCCTCTCTGGACAATTTTACCATCTTCCTCAAAAAGGCCTTCATCCGGTACCACCCCGGTTACCATCAGGGCATTAAGCAGATTCTCCACCGCGCCTTCTTCGTAGCGGGTGCGGTCCGTATCTTCAAGGCGCAGCAAAAACTGTCCGTTATTCTTTTTGGCAAACAAATAATTGTATAAGGCGGTTCGCAAGCTGCCCACATGCACGTTGCCAGTGGGGCTTGGAGCAAAACGATCTCTAATCATTCAATTCTCCTTCTAACTGATATCGATAATCATGGTTCTATAATTATTACACGCTAACTATTATAGCATTAATTCTTGTCTTTAGCATGATTTTTTAGGTTATTTTTAATAATTCTTGCGTTTCGGGAAAGGACGTCTTTCCCGCGCCAGGCGGCAGCTGTTTTTCCAAACTTTTTTTCAAAATCCGGTTCGCTGATCGCTTCGGTTTCATCCAGCCCTGGATAAACGCTTTCCGGTTCTACACCCGGCCAGTCCACCCTGCACTCTAAGCTCCTTTTATTCCAGGGACAGGCCCGCTGGCAGTCGTCACAGCCGTATAGATAAACGTCGCCCAGGAGCCTTTCTTCCTCTGCTGTCAGCTTCTTCTTCTGGGTCAGATAGGAAACACATTTTTCCGGCTCCAGCGTATATCCCTCTCCCAGGGCCTGGTTTGGGCAGGCCATAAGACAGCGTTGGCAGGCGCCACAGCGGCTTTTAAGCGGCTTGACAGGGTCGAAATTAATGGAACGATTTATCAGTATCTGGCCGATAAAAAAGAAACTGCCATATTCTGGATGGATGAGGGTAT
This sequence comes from Eubacterium sp. AM05-23, assembly GCF_003477535.1. Classification (NCBI taxonomy): domain Bacteria; kingdom Bacillati; phylum Bacillota; class Clostridia; order Eubacteriales; family Eubacteriaceae; genus Eubacterium; species Eubacterium sp. AM05-23. The sequence goes on along the minus strand of NZ_QUDF01000002.1, from coordinate 274,437 downwards.
TGTTTTTGCCGAAAAAGCCCAAACCAGCCCGCCAGGCTGTGGCCCTGTCCAGAAGGCGGCTGTTATCCACATAGGTCCGGCATGCGAGGGACGGCTCCGCTTCTTTCAACAGCGCCATAAGGCTGTCCATTTTTTCTGTAACCACCTCATGATAGTCCTGTCCCCAGGCTACCGACGCGATTTTTCCTCGGTCGGCGTCATCCTCTGGCTCTGGCAGCTCCGCAGAGTAAGGCACACCGATAACGATGATCCCCTTTACTTCTGGAAAAGCCTGAGCGTAGTCAATACGCCTGGCCGGCGGCGTGCGCTCAAAGCTCGTGACTCTGCCCTGCTTCCTGCGTTTTTCCAGTGGCTCCAGCCACTCTGTCAAAGGGTGTGGCTCTGCAAAGCCAATCATCTTTATTCCAGCCGCTCTGGCGGCTTCTCTGATGTTTTTTTCCTTGAGCATTTTTTTCCTCTGGCTGCTAAAATAAAAAGCAGGCTTATTATCTGCAAGCCTGCTTTATTTGAAAATTTACAGCCGTTCTTCAATTACTTCCCAGGCTTCGTCTTTTCCCATCTTAGTGGCTGCTGAAAACAGAATAACGTCACTCCGCTTTCTTGGCCGCAGCGTATTGAAAATGTTGTCGACCGCCTTTTTCTGCCGTACCTTTGAAATCTTATCGGCCTTTGTCGCAATGATCACCGGATCGAGGCCGTAATAGGTCAGCCAGTCGTACATAAGCCGGTCATCCTCAGTGGGTTCGTGTCGGCTGTCTACCAGCAGAAAAACCAGCACCATGTTCTCACGCTTCTGAAGATATTCCTCAATCATAACGCCCCATTTTTCACGTTCCTTTTTAGAAACTTTGGCATAGCCATAGCCTGGCATGTCCACAAAATAGAAAGCATCATTGATCTTGTAAAAGTTCATGGTCTGTGTTTTTCCAGGCTGGGAGCTGGTACGGGCCAGCCCCTTTCTCTGGATCAGTGTGTTGATAAAAGAGGATTTACCGACATTGGAGCGCCCCAGCAGGACGATTTCCGGCAGTTTATCCTCAGGATATTGGGATTGCTGGACCGCGCTGATGACGATCTCGGCTTGGGTTACCTTCATTTGAGCTCCTCAAATACAATTTTTGTAACTTCTTCCATTTTGCTGACTGGATGGATATTGAGGGCTTCCAGTACCATATCCGGTACTTCCTCGAGATCCTTCTGGTTTTCCTTTGGCAGGATAATCTCCTTAATGCCTGCACGGTGAGCGGCGGTCAGCTTTTCGCGCAGTCCACCGATAGGCAGCACGCGGCCTCTTAGCGTGATTTCACCTGTCATAGCCAGATTCTGAGGCACTGGCCTACCTGTAAGAGCGGATATGAGTGCCGTGGTCATCGTAATACCCGCTGACGGGCCGTCTTTCGGCACTGCGCCCTCAGGCACATGCAGATGGATATCGTTCTTTTCATAGAAATCCTCGGCAATACCCAGCTCAGATATCTTGGAACGGATATAGCTGATGGCGGCCTTTGCGGATTCCTGCATAACGTCGCCAAGCTGGCCGGTAATGACGATCTTGCCGGTTCCCTTGACAACAACCACTTCAATCTGAAGGGTTTCGCCGCCCACAGAGGTCCAGGCGAGTCCGTTGACCAGGCCTACCTCTTTGACATTGTTCATAGTGTCAAAGGAGTAACGTTCCATGCCCAGAAATTTATCCAGATTCTTCTGGGTAACGGAAACGCTCTGCTTGCCGTTTTCCACAATTTCTTTGGCTGCCACACGGCACACACGGGCAATCTGGCGTTCCAGCTCACGGACACCGGACTCGCGGGTATAGTAGCTGATAATATTCTGCAGCGCCTTCTGGCTGATCTTACAGCTGCTGGCCCTTAATCCATGGATTTCCAGCTGCTTTGGAATCAGATAGCGTTTGGCAATTTCCAGTTTTTCTGTTTCCACATAACCGTTGACCTCGATGATCTCCATGCGGTCAAGCAGCGGTCTCGGAATAGTGGAAAGAGAGTTGGCTGTGGTCAGGAACATAACATGGGACAGATCAAAGGGAAGCTCCAGATAATTATCTGTAAAGGTACTATTCTGTTCCGGGTCCAACACCTCCAGGAGGGCGGACGCCGGGTCCCCCCGAAAATCCTGGCTGAGCTTGTCAATTTCATCCAGCAGGAACAGTGGATTCATGGCTTCTGCCTGTTTCAGATGGTAGATAATGCGGCCTGGAATCGCGCCCACATAAGTTCTTCGGTGTCCCCGAATCTCTGCCTCGTCGCGCATCCCGCCTAAGGACATCCGCACATAAGGGCGGTTCAATGCCCGCGCAATGGACTTGGCAATGGAGGTTTTACCAACCCCCGGCGGTCCCACAAGGCATAAAATCGGTGATTTCAGAGATTTTGACAGCTGGAGTACAGAAATGTATTCCAAAATACGTTCCTTGACCTTTTCCAATGCGTAATGATCATGATCAAGGATCTTTCTCGCTTCCACAACGTTGAGGGTTTCCTCTGTCATAATGTTCCAGGGCAGGTCGAGAACCCACTCGATATAGCTTTCAATCACGCCGGCCTCTGAAGACCCTGCCGGGATTTTGTTCAGGCGGTTAATCTCATTGGTAACTTTCTCCCGGACCTCATCACTGACTTCAAGGGCTTCCAGGCGCTCACGGTAATCCTCAATCTCGTCGATGACGTCGCCCTCGCCAAGCTCTTCCTGAATAACCTTGATCTGCTCTCTGAGAACATATTCACGCTGGTTTTTATCCAGCTCTGATTTCACCTTAGCGTCAATATTCTGTTCAATGCGCAGCATTTCCAGCTCGCTGACCAGCACCTCATAGGTAATCATCAGGCGTTTTTCCACATCAGTCTCCTGAAGAATGCGCTGGGCATCCTTGCTTTCCAGCACCAGGTTGGCGCAGATCAGGTCAATAAGATTATCCGGATTGTCCACAAGGTCCAATGAGGCCAGCAGGTCTGTCGCCATTTTACGGGTCATGGTCATATAGGTCGCAAAGGCCGAACGGATCATGCGGATAAGCGCCTGATTTTCCTTGGTATCGTAATAAATACTCTGGACTGGCTCATAGAGCACTTCAAAAAAAGGCTCGTATTGAAGGTACTCGATAATTTTCGCCCGCTCCTGAACCTCTACGAGAATTCTGGTCAGGTTATCTGGCATTTTTAGCATCTGCTTAACCTTAGCTACACAGCCAACACTGTAGATGTCTTCCGGTTCCGGGTCTTCGATTTTTATATCCTTCTGTTCGGTCAGAAATACAATCTGATCCCTTGTCATGGCCGTTTCAAGAGCCTGAATGGATTTATCCCTGCCGATGTCAAAATGAACCACCATTCCCGGAAACACGCTCATACCGCGCATGGGAATCATGGGCAGGCCCTTCTGCTCATCCTTGATCTCTTCGGACATGCCTACAGGGTTCTGGATATGATTATTTAAAGTCATTTCATCATTCTCAATGTTCATTTTATTGCTCCTTTCTAAGAAATAAAAGGGGATGTCTTTCAGTTATAAAAAAAGCAATCCCATAAGATTGCTTTTTTACAGGTATTCTAAGATACACTGGTTGTCTTTTCTTCGCTGGCTTTCGGCTGTGTTTCCACAACGGGCGCTTCCAGCTGTTCGACAACATCTTTAGTGATAATAACCTTTGATACGCCTTCCTCTGAAGGAATATCAAACATAATGTCTGTCATGATATTTTCAATAATACCGCGGAGTCCTCTCGCGCCAGTACCATTCTGTAACGCCTTCTCGGCAATGGCCTTTAACGCGTCTTTTTCAAATTCCAGCGCTACACCCTCGATTTCGAACATTTTTTTATACTGTTTAACCAGGGCGTTTTTGGGCTCGGTCAGAATATTAATCAATGCTTCTTCATCTAAATTCTGAAGGGTTGCAATGACCGGAATACGACCGATAAACTCAGGAATAAGACCGTATTTCAGCAGATCCTGAGGCTCGATGTTATCGAGAAGCTCTTCCTTGGCCTTTTCGTCAGAAGTTTTGATTGTTGCGCTGAAGCCCATAGAGCCCTTTTCCATTCTCCGCTCAATTACGCCATCCATGCCGTCAAAGGCACCGCCGCAGATGAAGAGAATATTGGAGGTATCGAGCTGAATAAATTCCTGATGCGGGTGCTTTCTGCCGCCCTGCGGCGGAACATTGGCAACGGTTCCTTCGAGAATTTTCAGCAGGGCCTGCTGTACGCCCTCACCGCTGACGTCGCGGGTAATAGACGGATTGTCGCTTTTTCTGGAGATCTTATCAATTTCATCGATATAAATAATCCCCTTCTGGGCGCGCTCAACGTCCATATCCGCTGCCTGAAGCAGCTTCAGCAGGATATTTTCAACATCTTCGCCTACATAACCGGCTTCTGTCAAAGAGGTGGCGTCCGCAATGGCAAAGGGTACGTCCAGTACCCGCGCCAGCGTCTGGGCCAGAAGGGTCTTACCAGAGCCTGTAGGTCCGATTAAAATAATATTGCTTTTCTGTAATTCAACGTCATCATCGGTATCCAGCATTGCGTTAATACGCTTGTAGTGATTATATACCGCTACTGCCAGCGCTCGTTTTGCGCGGTGCTGGGAGATAACATATTCGTCAAGTTTTGCTTTAATCTCACGGGGCGTTGGCACATTTTCAAAATCAATTTCCTTTGGCACATAGTCGTTGGCAATGATTTCTTCACACAGGGCCACACATTCATCACAAATGTAGACACCTGGTCCTGCAACCATCCGCTTTACCTGAGACTGGCTCTTTCCGCAGAAAGAACAGCAAACCTGTTTGATTCCATCTTTTTCGTTTGACATATTAATTCCTCTTATCTGGAACTGACGATTTGATCAATCAGACCATATTCTAACGCTTCCTCAGCAGACATAAAATTGTCGCGGTCCGTATCCCTTGCGATAACGTCAATGGGCTGTCCTGTTTTTTCACTGAGGATTTCATTGAGCTTTTCACGCGTTTTAATCAAACGTTTGGCGTATATTTCCACATCGACACTCTGGCCCTGGGCACCGCCCAGAGGCTGGTGAATCATAATCTCACTGTTCGGAAGCGCCTTGCGCTTACCCTTGGCACCGGCTGTCAGCAAAAAGGCACCCATGGATGCCGCCATGCCGACACACATGGTGGAGACATCACATTTGATAAAATTCATGGTATCGTAAATGGCAAACCCGGAGGTAATTGAACCACCCGGACTGTTAATATACATTTCAATGTCTTTGTCTGGATTATCCGCTTCTAAAAAGATTAACTGTGCTACGATCAGACTGGATGTTGTATCATTTATTTCCCCGTCAAGGAAAATAATCCGCTCTTTCAGCAAACGTGAATAAATGTCAAAAGAACGTTCCCCCCGTCCCGTCTGTTCAATAACCATAGGGACAAGATTCATATTCATTGTTATACCCCTATTATTTAACCTGAGCGGCGTCGACTAAGAAATCGATGGCTTTTCTGCGTTTGATATCAGTCTTCATATAGCTTTCCATCGTTTCGTTCACTGTCTTTTTAAATTCTTCAAAATCCTGCTGCATGGATGCAGCATATCTTTTGATTTCTTCTTCCAGTTCTTCTTCTGTTGGTTCCAGCTTTTCAGTTTCGGCAATTTCGGTTAAAACAAAATCTGCTTTAATATTGCGCTCAACATCTGCTTTCATTCCTTCTCTGAACTGTTCGACATTTGAACCCATGTAGCCCAAATAGTCATTCAGGCTCAGGCCTTGGCTGCTTAACTGGCGGTCATAGGTATCCAGGGTACGATCCAGCTCTTCTTCTACCATCAGATAAGGAATTTCGATTTCTGCATTCTGAACCGCAAAGTCAATGACCTTGTTTTCCGCGCTTCTGCGCAGTTCAGTTGTTTTCTGTTCTTTTAATTTTTCAGCAACGCTTACTTTCAGCTCGTCAAGGGTATCAAATTCACTGACGTCTTTCGCAAATTCGTCGTCGATTTCCGGCAGTTCCTTAACCTGTACTTCTTTAATGGTTGTCTTGAAGACAGCATCCTTACCGGCAACATCTTCCTGATGGTAATCTTCCGGGAAAGTGACCTTTACATCAATTTCTTCGCCGGCTTTTGCACCTACAAGCTGGTCCTCAAAGCCCGGGACAAAGACGTTGCTGCCAAGCTCCAGTGTATAGTCTCTGCCTGCGCCGCCGTCAAAAGGCACACCGTCAATGCTTCCCACGAAATCAATGATTACTGTATCGCCTTTTTTGGCTTCAGCGTTTTCGTCAGTGATAATACGCGCGTTCATACCCGCCATACGGGTGATTTCCGCGTCGATGTCTTCATCGGTAATAACCGCTTCAAGGGACTCAATTTCTGCACCCTTGTATTCGCCGAGAGTCGCAGCTGGTTTCAGGCCAATATTTACAATAAATACCGCACCGTCTTCGCTGGCTTCTTTTACTTCCTGTAATTCCGGACGGGTTACAGGCTCAATTTTCAATTCTTCCAAAGCATCTTTGTAAGCGCCCGGGAACGCGAAATCAATGGCGTCTTCATAGAACACACCTTTACCATAATGCGCTTCAATGAGTTTTCTGGGCGCTTTGCCCTTTCTGAAGCCCTGAATTGTAAAATGTTTTTTATTTTTGTTGTAAGACTGTTTAATTGCTTTTTGAAAGTCTTCAGCTGATACTGTAATCTCAACTGATACTATATTTTTTTCATTACTTAATTCTTTTGCGCTCATATTATCCTCCACATAGCTCTAATTATAAACATTCTCAATTTCCTAAGTATAACATAGGAATTATGCCATATCAAGCGTAGAAACACTTTGTTTTAAAAATTTTCGGCTTTGCAGCTCATTTTTAAGGTAAACTTCAAAAATTTAGGGCCGAATTGCAAAAAATCAGGTCCAAGTTACCGGTTTTGCCTGTCATATAAAAACCCGGGATCAGGAAATCCCGGGGTTCTATGGTGAATTACTATTTTATTCAGGCTGTGTCAGCCTCCCAGATAAGCTGTACGCACCTCATCATTGGTAAGCAGTTCCTCTGACGTGCCGTGCAGCTTGATTTTGCCGGTTTCCAGCACGTAGCCGCGGTTTGCGATCCGCAGGGCTTTGTTGGCGTTCTGTTCGACCAGCAGAATGGTGGTTCCGGCACTGTTGATGGTCTGAATCATACTGAAAATCTCATCGACCAGAATCGGCGCAAGGCCCATGGACGGCTCATCCAGAAGCAGAAGCTTCGGCCTGGTCATCAGCGCACGTCCTATGGCCAGCATCTGCTGCTCGCCGCCGCTCAGGGTGCCAGCGATCTGCTTAGACCGCTCCTTCAGGCGCGGAAAATAATTAAAGACCATTTCCATATCCTGCGCAATTTCCCGCTTATCTTTTCTGATAAAGGCCCCCATTACAAGATTCTCGTACACGGTCATTTCAGCAAAAACCTGCCGTCCTTCTGGCACATGGGCAATGCCGAGATCCGGGATCTGGTAAGGTTTTACCTTGCTGATGTCTTCTCCCTGAAAGGAGATAATCCCCTTTTCGGCCCTCAAAAGTCCTGAAACGGTCTGGAGGGTCGTGGTTTTACCCGCGCCGTTGGCGCCGATCAGGGTAACAATTTCACCGTCATTCACCTCAAAGGTAATGCCCTTGATGGCATGGATTTTTCCATAATATACATTAAGATCTTTTACTTTTAACATCAAACCCCTCCTAATCTCCGAGATATGCCCGGATTACATCAGGATTGTTCTTAATTTCATCCGGTGTTCCCTCTGCAATGGTACGGCCGTAGTCAACAACCACAATCCGTTCGCAGATCCCCATAACCAGCTTCATATCATGCTCGATCAGTAAAACAGTGATATTAAACTTGTTCCGGATAAAATGGATCGTCTCCATCAGCTCTTCAGTCTCGTTAGGGTTCATCCCTGCAGCCGGTTCATCCAGCATCAGAACCTTGGGGTCTGACGCGAGAGCCCTTGCGATCTCAAGCTTACGCTGCTGGCCGTAGGGCAGATTTTTTGCCTTGGTCTGCTCGTATTCACCCATATCAAAAATTTCGAGAAGCTTTTTACATTCTTCGTAGGCCTTCTGCTCTTCCTTCCAGAACTTTCTGGTGCGGAAGAGACCCTGGGCCAGATTGTAATTCACAAAATTATGATAGGCGATTTCGACATTTTCAATGGCGGTTAAATCCTTAAACAGACGGATATTCTGGAAGGTACGCGCCGCACCCATTTTAACCACCTCATGGGGCGATTTGCCCACAATGCTCTTGCCTTCAATGCTTACATTCCCTTCTGTTGGGACATAGACACCTGTCAGCGTGTTAAAAATCGTGGTTTTACCAGCGCCGTTCGGACCGATCAGGCCTACCAGCTCATTGGAGCCCAGGGTGAGATTGAACTTATCGACAGCGGTCAGGCCGCCAAAACGCATGGTTACATCCTTTGCTTCAAGAATTGGCATTACGCGTCACCTCCGTCCACTGAATTCTTTGTTGTATTCTTACGGTTTTTCAGGTTTTCAAAGAAACGCGTGAGTGAGAACTCGTAACGTCCCAGCATACCCTGCGGTCTGAAAATCATCATAATTACCAGCGCCAGAGAGTAGACCAGCAGGCGGTATTCAGAGAACTGTCTTAGAAGCTCCGGCAGAACGGTCAGCACAATAGCTGAAAGAATGGAGCCAGTTACACTGCCCAGACCGCCGAGTACGACAATGACAAATATTTCAATTGAAAACATGAACTGGAATTTATTCGGGTCCAGATAGCCCTGATAATGGGCATACAGTGAGCCGCCGACACCTGCAAAGAACGAGGAGATGGTAAAGGCCATAACCTTGTATTTGGTGGTCGGAATCCCAGCTGCCTCAGAGGCGATCTCATCCTCGCGGATCGACATGATGGCCCGTCCGAACTTGGAGCGTCCCAGTGTAAAGATCAGTAAAATAACAACGATCATGATCCAGTAAACATAGCCCAGAGTCGCAATACGCGGAATCCCCTTCAGGCCCTGCGCGCCGCCGGTAGGCTGGAAGTTTACAAAGAAAATACGGATGATTTCAGCAAAACCGATGGTAACAATTCCGAGGTAATCCCCACGGAGACGTAAGCTCGGTGTCCCGATCACAATCCCGACAAGCCCTGCGGCAACCCCGCCGGCCAGAGATGCAATGATCAGCACCAGAAGCGCAGGCAGCGAATCATTTCCGTTAGTGATGGCTATGGATACGCTGGCCGCCGTATAGGCCCCAATGGCCATAAAGCCCGCGTGGCCAAGGGCCATTTCACCCAGAAAGCCCGCTACAATATTTAAGCTTGTTGCCATAATGATCATGATACAGGTCAGAATGACAATACCGCCAAAATAATTTGTAACAATCTTAAAGGTCACCAATGAGTAGATCACTGCAAAGATTACGATCATTGAGATTGCGTTGACAATATATGATTTTTTGAGTTCCTTTGTCATGTCTTACACCTTCTCTCTCGTATTCTTGCCGAGGATACCTGTCGGCTTAAACAGAAGCACAACGATCAGTACTAAAAACACAATGGCGTCTGCCCAGGTTGAGGAGATATAAGCCTTGGTCATGGTTTCAATCATCCCAATGATAAAGCCGCCCAGCATCGCGCCCGGCACACTGCCGATACCGCCGAGTACCGCGGCTACAAAGGCTTTAAGACCCGGCATTGTCCCCATGGTCGGCGCGATGTTCAGGTAGGCGGTGCTGTATAAAATCCCGCCTAACGCACCCAGAGCAGAACCGATTAAAAATGTCAGTGAAATAGTTCTATTCACATTAATTCCCATTAAAATAGCGGCATTCTGATTTTCTGAAACGGCGCGCATGGCACGGCCCTGTTTCGTCTTCTGTATAAATAATTCCAATAAGATCATAAAAAGCACAGAAAGACCAATAGTAATTAATGTAATAGAATTAATTTCCAGACCTCCCACATGGAATACCACCTGAGGGAAAATCTTCGGCATAACCTTTGGATCAGCTCCAAAGATCATAAGTGCCAGGTTCTGTAAAAACATACTCACGCCAATGGCTGTGATAAGCGCGGATAATCTCGGCGCGTTTCTCAAAGGCCGGTAGGCGATGAATTCAATCACTACACCCATCACTGCGGTTAAAATCATTGAAAATGCAATAACCGCCCAGAAGGGCCAGTTCAATGTCGTTGCGGCAATAAATGCAAAATAGGCACCAAACATCATGATCTCGCCGTGAGCGAAGTTGATAAGTTTGAGGATACCGTATACCAACGTATAACCGATAGCAATCAATGCATAAATACTGCCTGAATTCAGTCCGTTAATGAACTGCTGCAAAAAGACCACAAACAGTTACCTCCCTTTCAAATATTTTAATTCACCATATTGTATAAACAGATATAGAAGAGCCGAGGCTCTTCTATATCTGTTATTTTAATCCATTTGTGATTATGATTTAGTTGTCACCCTGTACAGTGGTCACAAATTTCAATTCGCCATTATCAACCTGAATGATTGTAATGTCTTTACCCTTTGGATTACCTTCTTCGTCAAATGTGAAATGACCGGTTACACCGTCAAAATCAATCTTCTGCAGTGCGTCGACAATCGCCTGTGAGTCTGTGCTGCCGGCATTTTTGATTGCTTCAGCCATAACGTTCATGCCATCGTAGCCTAAAGCTGCGAAAGAATTGGCTGCTTCACTGTATTTGTCTTTGTAGGATTTGATAAAGTTCTGCACAGCTTCCTTCGGGGAATCTGCAGCATAGTGGTTTGCAAAATACTGGCCCTGTGCGGCGTCAGCGTAGTCTACCTGGACACTGTCCCAGCCGTCGCCGCCGACGAATTTGGAAGTAATGCCCATTTCTTTAGCTTTCTGCATGATCGGACCAGCTACATTATAGTAATCTGGAATATAGACAACTTCTGGGTTCAGCTCTTTGATTTTGGTCAGCTGAGCGCTGAAGTCTTTGTCTTTATCTGCGTAGGATTCACTGCCGACAACCTTGCCGCCCTTAGCTTCAAAGGTAGCCTTGAAAGCGTCCGCCAGACCCTGAGAGTAAGCACTGCCTGAGTTTACCAGCATTGCGGCTGTTTTAGCGCCTAAGCCACCGTTTTCAGTGCTCACTGCAAAGTTTGCACCGGCGTTGCCCTGATATTCGTCCAGATAGCATACACGGAAGCTGTTTGGAGCGCCTTCGGTAACGTCTGCCGCGGTTGAAGTCGGGGTCAAGATTGGCATATTGTCGGATTTTGCTAAATCCTTAATCGCCATGCTTTCGCCGGTCAGTACAGAGCCGACAATTGCGACAACACCGTCCTGATCACGCAGACGATTGTATGCGTTGACTGCTTCAGTAGAGTCACCCTTGGTATCGTAAGAAACGACTTCGACCTTTTTGCCGTCGATGCCGCCGTTATCATTGATCTGTTCTGCGGCCAGCTCAATCCCGTTTTTAGCTGCCACACCGTACATTGCGGTATCGCCGGTATAAGGACCTAAAGCACCGATTTTAATGGTATCTCCACTGCTTCCGCTTCCGGATGAGCTGCAGCCAGCAAAGGCGAAAACGGATACACACATAACACCAACCATTAGAGCACTAATGATTTTTCTCTTCATTTTCTCTTCCTCCTGTGAAAAATAAATTTAAACTTTTACTCATTTTAATATATCCCAGAGAAAATATCAAGGAATATCTGGGTTTTGTATACAATTTTTTATTTTTTCTTGTTTCGCTTTTTATAATCGTCACAGTAAGGATTGATCGCGCAGCTCTCACACTTGGGGTTTCTGGCCGTACAAAGCCGCCTTCCATGCCAGATCAGCCAGTGGTGCGCCCGGGACCAGTAGTCCCTGGGAATATTCTTCATCAGCTCTTTCTCGACCTGGAGAACGTTGTTCCCTTTTGCCAGGCCAATACGCCGGGATACCCTGAACACGTGCGTATCCACCGCGATGGCCGGCACATCAAAAGCGTTGCTCATAACCACATTGGCGGTTTTCCGGCCGACACCCGGAAGCTTTGTGAGCTCCTCCATGGTTTCGGGCACGATGCCATTGTGCTCTTCGAGGAGCATATGACAGGTCAGCAAAATGTTCTTCGCCTTGGTGTTGGATAAGCCACAGGATTTGATTTTTTCCCTGAGCTCCCCTTCATTTAAGGTCAGCAGCGCCTCTGGAGTATTGTACTCCTTAAACAGCTCTCCGGTTACAATATTGACGCGCACGTCTGTACACTGGGCAGACAGCATGGTTGCAATCAGCAATTCAAAAGGGCTGGTAAAATCCAGCCCGCATTTTTCTCCGCCGTAGAGCTTTTCAAGCTCCTCCAGCACCTTTTTTCGATTTTCTTTATTCATGTTTTTCATCTCCGTAAAGGATCAGCGCCATCATCTCAAGATTCTCATCTCCGGTGTTTTCAACTGCGTGGGAGCTCTCGTGTCCTGTTACCAGAACGTCCCCAGGATTTAACATCCGCTTTACGCCGTTGTCTGTCACCTGCGCCTGACCGCTCAGGATGTAAAATATTTCTTTCTCGTTCACATGCTGGTGACTACCGATGGAGCACCCTGGCTCCACGGTAATCTGGGCATATAATCTTCCCTTGTCACAGAGAACGTCCTGGTCCACAACATGCTTGATGTGGATCGTTCCGCTGCCTCCGCGCATTTCAAACTTATCATCAATGGTATGTTCTTCATTTTTGATCAGCATTTTGTTCCCTCGATTATTCTTCCTCAGTGGAAGGTTTCTCATCATCATCCGGTACTACAGGCGTCGGTGTAGACGTTGGTTCCGGAGTCGCTTCTGGCTCTACTGTTGCTTCGGGTGTCGGAGCAACTGTCGCTTCCGGCGTCGGGGTTGGCGTGGCTGCCGGGGTTGGCGTGGTTATGGGCGTTGTATCTTGGGATTCGGCCGGCGTGGCAAACTCAGAGACCAGGTCATTGTTGATCAGCGACCGGACATAAGAGCCGTAAATACCTGCCGGGATATAACTCCCTGTTCCGACCGGCTCATGTTCAAGGTTACCGACCCACACTGAGGTCGTAATGTTCCCGGTCATACCAGTGAACCATAAATCTTCCTCGTTGTCCGTTGTCCCTGTCTTACCAGCTGTCGGATAGGCCTGGGCCGCACGTCCGCCGGTACCGCTGGTAACAACCTGCTGCAGAATACCCCACATGGAGCTGGCTGTGTCTTCAGACATAACCTTTCTGGAGGTCAGGCCAAGCTGGCTCTTGTCAAAGACCTGCTTGCCGTTGGTCTGCTCAACCTTGACAATCTTGTAAGGCTCGTTGTAAACACCGCCGTCGTTAAAGCAGTTGAAAGCTGCTGCCATTTCAAGAGGCTTGATCCCATTTGTCATACCGCCAAGCGCAGTCGCCAGATTGTAGTCATCCGCCCCGTCTTCCCGGTCGCCAGGATTGACAAAGGTGGTGATTCCCAGTGTTTTCATCCAGTCAATGGCATTTTCAATCCCAAAGGTATTAAAGACCTTAACCGCTGGAATATTCAGAGAATTGACAAGGGCCTGGGTAATGGTAACAGTACCGCTGTAGCCGCCGCCGTAGTTTTTCGGTGAGTAACCGCCAATGTTGATGGGTTCATCCTTAATGGTTGAAGACGGTGAGAACACGCCCTTTTCAATGGCGCCGCTGTAGTAAAGCGGTTTGATATTGGAGCCAGGCTGTCTCGCTGAGTCTGCCATGTCGATTTCGGTATTTCCTGCATAGTAGCCCAGTACTGCGCCGTCCTTATCTATCGTGACGATGGCGCCGGTATCGCCGTTTTCCTGGCTGAAGCCGGCGTTGTCCAGACCGTTTTCCATTGCGGAAATGGCTGCGTCCTGATAGCCGGTGTTAATGGTTGTATAGACGCGATAGCCGCCGTTAGCGATATTTTCGCGGATCTGCTTGACGGCTTCGTCCTCATCCACACCTTTTTGCTTCATGACACTCGGGGCAAGGGCCTCGGCGTATTCCTGGAGCGCCGCATTGATAAACGCACCATATCCATCTTTAATATCATCGTTGGTCTGTTCTTCAGACCAGGGCATAATGGTGATTTCAGTGGCGGAAGCCTGATCGGCCTGTTCCTGGGTGATATAGCCCTCTTTTACCATACGGGCAAGCACCTGGGCCTGACGGTTCTTAGCCGCCTCAAAGTTGGCGTTCGGGGCATAGGCAGAAGGCGCCTGGGGCAGACCTGCCAGCATAGCGGACTCGGCCAGATTCAGGTCGGAGACATTTTTACCAAAATAGGTCTGGGCGGCTGCCTGCACACCGTAAGAGGCAGAACCAAAGTAGTATTCATTCAGATACATTTCAAGGATCTGATCCTTGGTATATTTTTCCTCCAGCTGTCTTGAAATAGAGATTTCTTTCATCTTACGGTTGACAGAATCCATAAAGCCGGGTTCAGCAACGTCCAGGTCAAAGAGTACTCTGGCAAGCTGCTGGGTAATGGTACTGGCCCCCTGGCCTGTACTGTTGCCACTAAACAGATTGGAGACCAGTGAACGCATGATTCCGTAATAATCTACCCCGTGGTGCGAATAGAAACGGGAGTCCTCTGTTGCGATCAGGCCATTCTGCAGGTCTTTTGGAATCTGATCCAGAGAGACGTAGGTCCTGTTCTCAGCTGCCATCTCGGCGATAACCTGGTTATCCGAGGAGAAAATCTGTGTTTTTTCCTTTTGCTGGTAAGTAAAATCTGAAATATCCTGTCGATTGGCCGCATAGACTGAAAAGCCTGTCACGACGCCGGCAACGATTAAAACCGCCAGTACAATCAGGACGATTTTCCAGGTTGCCATTCTTTTCTTTTTCTTCTTTGGCAGCCCTTTTCTGGGCGCCTTTGGAGCAACTTTCTTTGCTTCTTCTTTACTCATAGTTCCACCTTCTTTTTATTCTTTCCTCAATGTTTCTCGAAGTGCTACTAAATCTTCAGTTAATCCTGCGAAAAGTTCCAACTCACCGCTTTTGGGTAAGGTTAAGTTCAACTTTGCAGCGTGCAGAGCCTGTCTGGCCATGCCGTAGCTCGGATTCCCATCGTGATTGTACAGGCTGTCGCCAATGATGGGGCAGCCAATATATTTTAAATGGACTCTGATCTGGTGGGTGCGTCCGGTTTCCAGCACCAGCTCCACCATCGCAGCTTTTCCGTAGCTTTCCAGTATTCTGAAGTGTGTGATGGATTCCTTGCCATCTTCCATGACAATTCTCTCCAGGCTGTCCTCAGATGGGCGGCCAATGGGTACGCGGATACAGCCCTCCTTCTCCTTTGGAACATTGTTCACAAAGGCGATATAGGTCTTTTTAACCGCATTGGTCTTCATTCTGGATTGGATATAATGATGCACATATTTATTCTTCGCGATAACGACAAGCCCGGTGGTGTCCCGGTCCAGCCTGTTAACAAAACGGATTTTCCCGGGGGTGCCTCTCTCCTCCCAGTACCAGGCCACATGATTGGCCAGGGTATCCAGCTGGTGGCTTTTGGTAGGATGCGTTACGCAATTGGCATCCTTGTTGACCACAAGCACCTCGTCGTCCTCATAAACAATATCTAAAGGTCCCTTAACGGCCTCAATGTCGAACCGCTCCTCCGGAAAGGCAATGACCACCTGGTCACCCTTGCGCACCGGATCGGTCAGCCAACAGTCCCTGCCGTTTAAAGTAATGCTGCCCTCCCGCTTGAGCTGCCTGAGCAGCCGGCTGGAATAATCATAATGATTGGTCAGCATATCCTTCAAAGAACCACTTTTTACATCTCCTACTATATAATGATATACAAACTGTCCCTCTTCGGGCATAATCATTACATCACCTCTTCCAAGCATTCACAATCTCAACTATTTATTTTATTGTAAAACAAGAAAATAATCAATCTAATTTTAACACAAATTCATAAATAATGCCAAAAAACATAAAAGAACCTTAGATATACCCGGATTCTTTAAAGCTGACATAGTCTGCCCCGCCAATCACCACATGGTCGAGAACCGGAATCCCGAGCAGCTCGCCGGATTCCAGCAGCCGTTTGGTAATGGCCCTGTCCTCAGCGCTGGGCCTGGGATCGCCTGAGGGATGGTTATGGGCCAGAATCACCGCAGCGGCATGCTGCCGGATGGCCTTTACAAACACCTCTCGCGGATGCACCAAAGACGCGTTGATGGTCCCTATGGAGATGGTTTCTGTCTTAATGACTTTGTTTTTGTTGTCCAGCAGCAGAATCATAAAGTGCTCCTGCTTCAGGTAACGCAGCTCATCTGTCAGCAGCGCAGCCACATCCCCCGGCGAACCGATTTTCGGCTGTTCGGGCGGGTGGGTATTCACTCGTCGTCCAAGCTCAATGGCCGCCTTGATCTGGCAGGCCTTTGCCGGGCCGATCCCCTTGAGCCGCTCGTTGCGCTCAAGCTCCTCGATACTCATACCAAAAAAGGCTGAGAGGTCGTTATCAAAGGCCCTCAAAACGCGCTGGCCAAGTTCCACCGCAGTTGCATCCTGGCATCCTGTCTGAATGATAATGCCGATCAGCTCTGCATTACTGAGACTGTGGACACCGTGTTTTATCAGCTTTTCACGGGGACGCTCATCTCTGGGCATCTCCCGGATTGCCATATGGTCACTCTTTTCGGCCATAGGTCACCTCCTCGCACGGTTCTCTTTATTCTAACAGATTTTAAATTCCCTTTCCTAAATAAATTCCTAACATTCTGTAATGTTTTGTAACTGAATAATGAACAAAACATTAAGAAAAGCCCCAAATGGGGCTTTTCCGCTTATTTTTCTTTCAAAACCTCCAGCTGTCCGTTAAAAAAGGAAGTGAGCTGTTTTAAAGCAATTATTAAGTTTTCCAGCCCCTCCTCTGTCAGGACCTCGCCGACATTTGAGACCATATTCTCGTGGAATATCCGGTGGTGCATCTCGGCGCGCATGCCTTTTTCAGTTAAATAGATCCGTACCACTCTGCGGTCCTTTTCGGAACGCCTGCGGGACAGATACTCTTTTTTGACCAACACATTCACCGCTGTGGTCAGGGCGCCGACTGTAATCCCAACCTGTGCGGCTATTTCCGTCATCGTGTTTTTTTTGTCTCTCTGTAAAATACTGACTGCTTCTATAATATGTAATTCCTTGACAGAAAGATTTTCAATGCTGCTTTTTAAAAGGGTCTGTTCTTCCAACGATAGGATTTTATTGAAGGTATCGACAAAAAAGGTGTTCAAAGTATCTCTTTGTTCATCATTCATGATTTACCTCTTAAATATTGTATCTTTATCAGTTCATTTTATGTTAAAAGTATATAAATGTCAATGAAAATACAAAAGCCACAGCAAATTTCAGCTGTGGCCTTAATTTTATGGCTGATGGGTTATCTCTGCGGCTCTGCGCGCCTGTCCCTTATTCTGAAGCCAGGTAAACAAAACTGTAAGCGCCATGGTCACGACCAGGATGCCTATAAGCACCAGACTGTTCCTGTCAAGCCCCATGGCCCCTGTTCCGCTGATCGTGTCTTTAAACAGCCCAACCGAATAGGTCATGGGCATAAACGGATACAGAATATTGAAGAACTTCGGCACCGTCTCCATGGGGAATGTCCCTCCGCAGGAGGTCAGCTGAAGAATCAGCAGCGCAATGGCCAGAAATTTCCCCACGTCCTTTAAAAAGACGATCAGAAGCTGAACAATGGCGATAAAGACCATGGATACCAGGCAGCACGCCAGATAGAAGGCCAGCGGATGGTTGATCTGAAGCCCCAGGCCAAACTGAAGCACAAGGGCCAGGAGCAGCGCCTGCAGAAGTCCGATCACAAGGTAGGAGAAACTCCGGATAACGCGCCTGTCCGAGCGTCTGGACAGGAGCCGGAATTTTTCGTCCGCGTCCAGATAAATACCGAAGAAAATGATCAGCGCCCCGACCCATAAGGATAAGGAGAGGAAGTAAGGCGCAAAGGCTGTTCCGTAGTTGGGTACCGGATCGATGGCGTTGGTATTGACATTGACCGGATCTGCCGCGTAACTGTCCAGGCCACTCAGGGGCTTCAGCTGATCACGGACATCGGTCAGATTATCGTCCACGCCTGTTTTGGCGGTTTGCAGGCCGTCCTTGAGCTGAACCGAGCCATCCCGCAGCTTGATAACGCCGGACCCGAATTCCTGGGCACCGCCCAGAAGGGTGGTTGTGCCATCACTCAGCGCAGATGCGCCTGAATCCAGTGCCTGGGCTCCTGCATTCACCTGACTGACACCGTCGCTGGCCTGGGCTGTGCCGTCTGCCAGCGCTCCAGCGCCGTCACTGACCTGTCCGGCCGCCGCATTGACCTTTCCTGCGCCGGCGTCAAGGCTCTGGGCCCCGCTGTCAGCCTGGCTGGCCCCGACGGCCACTTTGTTCGCCCCGCTGTTTAATGTGTCCGCGCCGCCAACCAGCTGTCCGGTCGCGGCGTCAAGACCGTCCATTCCCTGCTTCAGGCTGCTGCTGCCTGCTGCCAGATCCTGTGAACCTGTCTGGGCTGTCTGAGCCCCGGCAATAAGAGCAGGAATTCCCTGCTGTGGATCGTTAAGGGCTGCCTGTCCCTCTTTAATCTCGGCAGAAAGGGTATCGAGGCCGTCGCCCACTGCCTTGCCGCCTGCCTGTAAGGCAGCGATCTGATCCGGGTCTGCCGCTGCTGCCTGATCATAAAGCGCCTTAAAATAAGGATTATTTAACAGTTCCGGGTCATTTTGAGCTGCTGCCACAATGCCGCCGACCAGCTGGCTGGAGCCTGAAATCAGCTGATCCACACCGTCCTGATAGCCCTCAAAGCCAGTTTGAAGCTGCCCCACACCGCTGTCAAGAGCGGTCATGCTGCTGTTCACCTTCTGGCTCAGTAGGTTCAGGCCGCCGGAAAGCTGGGTGATCCCATCGCTCAGTGAAGCCGCGCCCGCTGCGACCTGGTCGGCGCCGGATTTGGCTTTCTGCTCGCCCTGCTGGTATTCTCTGACCTTTGTGCTGAACGCACCGGTTCCAGCTGCCAGGTCTCCTGCGCCCTGATTCAGGGTGCCTGTACCACTTGCCAGCGCGGAAGCGCCGTCCGCCAGGTCAGAGGTACCGTTTTTCAGGGCTGCCGTGCCATTCGCAAGCGTTGCTGCGCCGTCCTGCAGGGTCTGGGCGCCCTGGGCCAGGCTGCGGGTGCCGTCCGCCAGCGCAGAAGCGCCGCCAGCCAGGGCATCCGCGCCGTCGTTCAGGGAGGACGCGCCGCTTAGAAGGGTGCCAGTGCCATCGGACAAGGTTCCTGTACCGTCTGCCAGGGCGTTCGCGCCGTCCCCCAGCTGTCCAAGCCCATCCTGCAGGGTTTCCAGCTGTCCGGGGACCTCATAGAGCTTGCCGCTGAGTTGTGCCACCAGCTCCTTGTCCACACTGGCCCTTGTTGACTTTTCAACCTCCAGCACTGCCTTGCTGAGAATCTGGCTGGCCAGATAGTTCCGTTTTTCATTGGGTGAATAATAGATTTCCGCTTCACGCTTGTTCTGAGTACTGGCAGAGGCAATATCGGCGGAGAAGTCTTCCGGGATACGGATCAGGGCGTAATACTGGCTGCCCTCAGTTCCCTTAATGGCGTCATCCTCATCAGTCAACACGAATTTGAGGGTGCCGTCCTTTTCCAGCTCATCCCACATTTCCCTTCCAAGATTCCGGGACTTGCCGTCAATGGTCGCGCCCTTGTCCTGGTTGACCACAGCCACTGGCAGGGTATCCAGCCTCGAATACGGGTCCCAGAAGGCGTCCAGATAGAAGAAACTGTACATAAGAGGAATAATGATTACGCCGAGGACCACGATCCAGGGCAGCCACTTTTTAAAAAACGATTTTTCTGACCTTAGTTTGTCCATTTTTTATTGCTTCCTTTCTACTGCGTTATTGGTTAATGGAGAGGGGTTCTTTACATAATGTGAAAGTATACCAAAAGTTATACCCACTGTAACCCGACAAACCTCAGACATTGTCCTGTTTTCATACAAAACAAAAAATCTGTCAGGTAGTCTGACAGATTCGGTCTTTTGTCTATATTCAACCAGCCTTGCGGCTGATATGCTTAAATTAAATATAAAATTAGTAGAAAAATGAAAGGAGCAGGCCATGAAATCCCTGGAAATCCGATTAAAAACCGCTGTGCTGGACGTAAAGCTCGACCATATCCTGAGAGGTATTGCCAAATCACCGGAGCGCTGCGCCCGCAGCCTGGTCGACCTCGGAAAAAGCATTTCCCCAAAAGAACTGACCCGCATCGAATACAGACTGCTCTACAACGAGTTTTTAAAGCTGTGCGCCTCCTCGGATATCGAAGGAACCAAAAAGAATTTTTTCAGGCATTTTAACCCTGACTAAAGCGTGTTTAAAAACCGCTTAACCGCCAGATTTTTACTGTCCAACACCAGATTTTCAAAACGCTCCTTCAAAAATTCCGGGCTTTCACGCATTCCCTCCTGCGCCCATGCGACAATGATCCCCACTGTCCCGTAAGAAAAAAACGAAGCGATAAACTCCATATCCTCAGGTTTGATTTCTTTCTCGCCGCTGAGATTCCCGATAATCTCCTTAAACAGCTCTTTGGCCACAGAAAAGAGGTAAGCCTCAAATTCTTTCTGCCCTGAGGCTTTAAAGGCATTGATATAAAAATAATCCTCCTTCTTCATCTGCGTCAGCATCCTGTAAATACGGGCGCTCCAGTTCTCAAAGGTCAGTCCCTCTGTCATGACAGAAATCGCCTCATTGTAATAAATCCAGTCCAGCAGCTCGTACTTGTCCTGGAAGTGGTAGTAGAAGGTCTGTCTGTTCAGCCCGCAGCTTTTGGCAATATCTGAAATGGTGATCTTATCAAAGCTTTTAACGCGCATTAATCCCTTAAAACCGTCCGCGATGGCCTGCTTCGTTATCAATGATTCCGACATGATTTTCTCCTCCGTTATGCTGAAATAACCGGTGCTGCAAAAGCATGCACCGGTTATTTAAAAATCCTATTGAAAGGCATTTTTTACCTTAGACCAGAATTTTTTACCTTCCTGGTGATTGTCATTGCCTGTTTCTTTGTCAAAAGCTCTCAATAATTCTTTTTGCTTCTTATTCAGCTTGCGCGGTACCTCGACTCTGACAGTAATGTACTGGTCGCCGCGTCCGCGTCCGTTGACGTTCGGCACACCCTTTCCCTTAAGTCTGAAGACCTTGCCGGTTTGGGTGCCTTCTGGAACCTTCAGCTTAACCTTGCCGTCCACAGTCGGTACAACCAGCTCTGCGCCCAGGGCTGCCTGCGCAAAGGTCACAGGGATTTCCAGGTAAACGTCATCTTCCTCACGCTTGAAGATCGGGTCTTCCTTCACGCTGATATAAACGAAGAGGTCGCCCTTTCCACCGCCGCGCGCGCCGGTGTTGCCCTCGCCGCGAAGCGGCAGGATAGAGCCGTTGTCCACACCAGCCGGGATCTTGATATTGATGGTCCGTTCCTTTTCCTGGATGCCGGAGCCATGGCAGGTATGACACGGGTCGTCGATGATTTCGCCCTCGCCGTGGCACTTATCACAGACCGTAGTCTGCTGGATGGTGCCAAAAGGGGTCTGTTGACGGATATAAATCTGCCCGGAGCCGCCGCACTTGTCACAGGTGTGGGCTTCACTGCCCGGTTCCGCTCCGGAGCCGTGGCAGGTCGGACATTCTTCCTGACGTTTAATCTTAATCTTCTTTTCGGTTCCAAAAACAGCTTCTTTAAATGAAAGATTGATATTAATCTTCATATCCGAGCCACGGCTTGGCCCACGGCGTCCACCGCCGCCTCCGCCAAAACCGCCGAAGCCGCCAAAACCGCCGCCTCCACCGAAGGAGCTGAAAATATCGCTGAAAATATCTTCAAAGCCGCCTCCGCCAAAACCGCCGTAGGAGCTTCCGCCTCCGCCAAAGCCGCCTTCCATGCCCGCATGACCGTACTGGTCATAGGTCGCACGCTTGGTTTCGTCACTTAAGACCTCGTAGGCTTCGTTGGCTTCCTTGAATTTTTCTTCAGCCTCTTTATCGCCCGGGTTTTTGTCCGGATGATATTTCATGGCCATCTTGCGATAGGCCTTTTTTATTTCATCTGCACTGGCGCTTTTTTCAACGCCCAGCACCTCGTAGTAATCTCTTTTTTCACTCATGCTTCTATTCACCTCGCCTCATATTGTAACCTAAAAGGCCCAGCCTGTAAAGAATCATTATTAAAGATGGCAGCCATTACAGCTGCCATCTCCTAAAGTCTATCTTATTGTCGGGCTCACAGTGGACGGCTTATTTATCGTCGTCGCTGACTTCTTCGTATTCAGCTTCTACGACGTCATCGTCGCCCTTCTGGTCAGCAGACTGCTGTTCTGCGGTCTGTTCCTGAGCGGTCTGTTCATACATTTTCTGAGCGATCGGATATAAAGCTTCGTTTAATTCTTCGATGGCTTTATTGATTGCCTCAACGTCTTCGCCTTCACCGGCGGCTTTTACCTTATCGATAGCAGCGGTTACCTTGCTCTTTTCATCGTCGGTAATCTTGCCTTCCATGTCCTTCAGAGACTGTTCTGCCTGATAAGCAGTGGAGTCTGCATTGTTCTTGGCTTCGATGAGGTCTTTTGCTTTCTTATCTTCGGCTGCGTGCTGTTCAGCTTCTTTTACAGCCTTGTCGATATCTTCTTCGCTCATGTTGGTGGTCGATTTGATCACAACATTCTGAGATTTGCCAGTGCCTAAGTCCTTGGCTGATACGTTAACGATACCGTTGGCGTCAATATCAAAGGTTACTTCGATCTGTGGAATACCACGTCTTGCAGCCGGGATACCGGTTAACTGGAAACGGCCCAGAGTCTTATTGCCAGAGGCCATTTCACGTTCACCCTGTAATACATGGATGTCTACAGCAGTCTGGTTATCCGCAGCGGTAGAGAATACCTGGCTCTTTTTGGTCGGGATGGTGGTGTTGCGTTCGATCAGTTTTGTGAATACACCGCCAAGGGTTTCGATCCCTAAGGAAAGCGGGGTAACGTCGAGTAACAGCACGTCATTGACTTCGCCAGCTAATACGCCACCCTGGATAGCGGCACCGATGGCAACACATTCGTCAGGGTTAATGCCCTTATAGGCTTCTTCACCGGTTAAGTTCTTAACAGCATCCTGTACTGCCGGGATTCTTGTGGAACCACCAACCAGGATAACCTTGTTCAATTCGTTTTTGCCCAGGCCTGCGTCACTCATGGCTTTGGAAACAGGTCCTTCGGTTTCTCTTACAAGACCAGAAGTCAATTCGTCGAATTTCGCTCTTGTCAGGGAGAGTTCGAGATGCTGCGGTCCTTCTGCGGTCGCAGTGATGAACGGCAGGTTAATGTCCGATTTCATAACGCTTGAGAGTTCGATTTTAGCTTTTTCAGCAGCTTCTTTCAAACGCTGTAACGCCATTTTATCAGATTTCAGGTCGATGCCGTGGGATTTTTTGAATTCATCTGCCATCCAGTCGATCACCTTGTTGTCAAAGTCATCGCCGCCCAGGTTGTTGTTCCCGTTGGTCGCCTTAACTTCGAAAACGCCGTCGCCTAATTCCAGGATGGATACGTCGAAGGTACCGCCGCCAAGGTCATAAACCATGATTTTCTGGTTGTCTGCCTTGTCAAGACCATAGGCCAGTGAAGCTGCGGTTGGTTCGTTGATGATACGCAGTACATCTAAACCGGCGATCTTACCAGCGTCCTTGGTTGCCTGTCTCTGAGCGTCGCTGAAGTAAGCCGGTACAGTGATAACAGCCTTGGTAACTGTTTCGCCAAGATAGGCTTCTGCGTCTGATTTTAATTTCTGCAGGATCATCGCAGAGATTTCCTGCGGTGTGTAGCTCTTATCATCGATGGTTACTTTATAGTCGGTACCCATGTGTCTCTTGATGGACGCGACTGTACGGTCTGGATTGGTGACAGCCTGGCGTTTTGCCACCTGGCCGACCAGTCTTTCACCGTCTTTAGTAAACGCAACAACAGACGGGGTTGTGCGGTTCCCTTCTGCATTTGGGATAACAACCGGTTCGCCGCCTTCCAAAACAGCAACGCAAGAGTTTGTAGTACCTAAGTCAATACCAATAATTTTTTCTTTACCCATAATATATGTCCTCCTAAGTTTTTAGTATAAATTTCTAATTTTTATCATTCTTCAAAAAAGCAGCTTGTTGTTTAATGGAGAATTGAGAATGGAAAATGGAAAATTCCGGTACAAAACGCTACGCATTTTGATCTTTATGCGGCCGTTGACCGCTTTCTCAAATTTGCTTTAGCAAATTTGTTCTTTTAATTCTCCATTCTCAATTCCCCATTGTCAATTGCTTTTTTACTTCTGGTTAACCTTAACCATCGCTGGCCGTATGACCTTATCCTTAAAAGTGTAACCCTTCTGGAAAACCTCCAGAACAACCTGGTCGTCTTTTTCAGGATCTGCTCCAACGGCAACGCCGTGGTGGAAGTTCGGATCAAAGGCTGTACCCACACAGTCAATTTCCTGCAGGCCCTCCTCGTTCAGAACACCGATCAGCTGCTTGAAAACCATCTGGACGCCTTCGCGGTATTTGTCCGCATTGTCATCATCCGCCGCCGCTTCGGCGCGGTCCAGGTTGTCAAGCACTGGTAAAAGCTTTGTGACAAAGCCCTCAAGAGCAAACTGGTAAATGTCAGTCTTTTCCTTCTGCGTTCTTTTTTTATAGTTTTCAAAATCCGCCTGAAGGCGCATAAGACGCTCCATAGCCGCTTCCTCTGCCTTGGCCGCTTCATTTACCGATTTTTCAACATCCTCTACAGTTTCCTGTTCTTCTGTTTTCTGTTCCTCTGCTGCCTGTTCCTCCGTAGCTTCTTCCTTAATGGTTTCGTCTACGTTTTGTTCCATCTTTTCTTCCTTAGCCATTTAACCACCTATTTCATTAATAATTTTGTTAAGTTTGTGTTCAGTTCATTTCTTATATAATCAAGAACCGAGGAGACATTGTCATAATTCATCCTCGTCGGTCCTATGACCCCAAAAGCGCCTACGGTCTTTCCTTCCAGCTCGTAGGTTGTCGTAATAATACTGAATTCCTTCAGATTCTCATTATCATTTTCATCCCCGATGCTGATGTTAATCACCTGACTGGCGTCATCATTTGACAGGATCCCCGCCAGCAGCGGTTTTTCCTCGATCACATTGACCAGGTGACGGATTTTTTCCACATCACTGAATTCGGGATAGTTGAAAAGATTCGTCAGACCCATGGAGTGGATGTCTGAAGCCTCTTCCATCAAAGTATCCCTTAATACCGGAAGAATTTCCCGGAGTAAACTGCTTTCATCCGGGGACAATTCCTGAATCTGATCCACCAGCTCCATATTAATTTCCTGGAAGGAAATATTTTTAAGGAAGCTGTTTAAGACATTACTCAGTTTCAGGGCCAAAGTGGTGTCAATTTCCTGTGAAAGGGTCATTTCAATGTTCTTTGCCATCCCTTCATAGGTGACCACAATGAGTAAAACCCGTTCCTTGATCAAAGGAACAATCTGTACGTGCTTGCAGTTAAAGCAGGAAACCCGCGGCGACAGCACCACAGAGGTGTAATTGGTCAGCTGTGACAGCACCTTCGCCGTGTGGTTCATGGTGTTATCCAACTCCCTTGTTATTTTAAGATACCCATTATGGATGTCATTTCTCACAACCTTAGCTAATTTTTGAATTTGCATGATCTCATCGACATAATAGCGATATGCCAGCTGAGTCGGAATTCTTCCAGATGAGGTGTGCGGCTGCATTAAAAAGCCCAGGTCTTCGAGATCAGCCATTTCGTTCCGGATGGTCGCAGGGCTGATGCCAAGATTATAACGCTTTGACAAAGTCCGGGACCCTACCGGTTCGGCGGTATTGATGTAATCCTTAATGATTACCTCCAATATCTTCTTCTTTCTCTCTTTCAAGTCCATTTTGTTCACCTCTTTATTAGCACTCGTTACTTGTGAGTGCTAATATCTTGACTATAATATACCACCGGGTTCTTACTTTGTCAATAGATTTCTATAAGATAAATGTCAAGTTTTTAAGATTTAAACATTATTTAAGCAAGGAAACCTTTTGGTATATTATCCAAGTGAAAAGCTGAAAAAGAGAGGGCGTGCAGCGAAAACCGTTAAAGGATTTTTCCATTTTGCCGCGCGCCAAGATGCTTTATTTCGCAGAACCATCGAAGTCATGAGGTAACAGTGCCTTGCTCGCGGCGATCCCGCAAAATCCAACGGCGGTCCTCCGCTACACTCATCTCACTTATACAAACGCCACAAACACCTGATTCGCCAGATCCTGGCCCTTTGGGGTAAGGCGGATCACCGGCCCCTCACGCGTGAGAAGCCCCGCCGCCACAAGGTTTCCAATTTCCTCAAAATCTTCAAAAAAGCTGCTGCCAAACAGCCTTCGGTAATCCGCGTCGTTTACGCCGCACATGCGCCGCAGACCCAGAAACATAAAATCACCCTTTTTCTCCTGCACATCCAGTGTGTGCGCCTCGAGCACTGGGGCTTTCCCCTGTTCAGCCAGAGTACAGTAGTCCCCCATTGCCATCACGTTGGTGCGGCGCTCTTCCTTATAATAGGAGGCTGCCCCCAGTCCAAAGCCCACATAGGGCTTCATCACCCAGTACAGGCTGTTGTGGCGGCTTTCCCAGCCTTTCCTTGCAAAGTTCGATATCTCATACTGCTCAAAGCCCTTCTCTGCCAGGCCGTCGATGACAGCGTGCTGCATCTGGCGTTCCAGCGCCTCGTCTGGCAGCGCCAGTTTTCCCTGGCGGAGCAGGGTGGCAAAGGCAGTTCCCTCCTCGATTTTCAGGCTGTAGCAAGAGATATGCTTAACGGGCTCAAGGGCCGTCAGTCTCGCAAGGTCCCGGCGCACATCCTCCAGGGTCTGTCCCGGCAGGCCAAACATTAAATCCGCCGAGATATTCTCAAACCCCGCGCTTCCCAGCAGCTCCAGCGACGACTCAAAATCCGCGTAGGTGTGGATACGCCCCAGGGCTTTAAGCTCTTCATCGCTCGTGGTCTGGAGACCCAGGCTCACGCGGTTGAGGCCCATGCTGCGGTAAGCCCGGCATTTTTCGCCGGTCAGGGTTCCGGGATTGGCCTCAATGGTGGCTTCCACACCCTCCCCTGGCAGCTCAAAGCACTCCTGGATACAGTCCATAACCTGGCCGATATGATCAGCCGACACGTAAGAGGGCGTGCCTCCCCCAAAATAAACCGTGCGCGCGGACAGCCTGCCCTGCTCATCCGCGAAGGCCCTTATCTCAAGGCAGACCGCCTCAAAATAACGCCGGGCATCCGCCTCGCTAAGCCCCGCCCATGAGGGAAAATCACAGTAGCGGCACTTCTGCTGGCAGAAGGGAACATGCACATAAATTCCAACATTTTCCATTAAAACGCTCCTTTTTATAAAATATGATGAAAAAACAAATTGTCACCGGGACAAATTTAAGTCTTTATGTTACAATATATTCTATATAATAAAGTATAAAGAGTCAAAGGAGTGAACATATGAAAAAATTTGTAGGCATTGGGGCGCTTATTGCCGCGGCTGCCGCAGTCCCATATCTGATTCATAAAAAACGCCAGAAAAAGCTTCAGGCAGAAGATTTCAACCAGAGCGACAGCCTTCCGCTTCCAGAGAAAAATCCTTTGGAAACTGATTTCAAGGACGAAGACCACCTGATTTTCTGCGACGAGTCCAACCTGGGCAAACGGCTGATCCAGCTGGAAAATTCCATCAATATCCGCGACATCGGCGGCTATACCGGTCTGGACGGACGCAAGACAAAATGGCGCAAGGTGATCCGCAGCGAGGAGCTGGCCCACCTTTCCGATAAGGATGTGGAATACTTCGAAGAGCTTGGCCTCAAGCATGTCTTTGACTTCAGGGACGCCCCCAAGGCCAAAGCCATGCCGGACAAGCTGCCCTCCACCGCAGATTATAAAAACATTCCGGTACTCAAAAACATCCCCTTCAGCCACAACGAGATCAATTTTACAGCGCCTGACGGCATCGATCAGTTCATGCGCAAAATCTACCGCTACCAGGTCGAAAACGCCGCGCCGCTCTACGCAGAGATCCTCAAGGTCATGACCGACCCCGGCGAATACCCCATCCTGTACCACTGCACCAACGGCAAGGACCGCACCGGCTTCATGACAGCCCTCATCCTGCTGATCTGCGGCGTGCCGGAGGAAACCATTATCTCGGATTACTCCCTGACCAACCTCACCTTCGACGAAGCCTTCGAGGTTCTGGGCACCATTATGGCCGATGAACTAAACGAGGCCAAGGGTGTTTCCAAGGATCAGCTCAAGGATTTCTTTGGTGTCAAGCCCGAATGGCTGAAAATCCAGCTGAACTACATCAAGGAAAACTACGAGAATGTCGACGCTTACCTGCTTGATAAAACCGATCTGACAAAAGAAGATCTGGACAAAATCCGCGAAAACATGCTGGAAGCGCCAAGCGTATAAAAAACAAAACGGACGGCAGATCTGCCGTCCATTTTAATTGGAGAAACATCATGCAGACCCATCGCCTGTTCGAAATCATCTACCTGCTTCTGGACAAGGGCCAAATGACCGCCAGCGAGCTGGCAAACCATTTTGAAGTCTCTGTCCGTACCATTTACCGGGACATTGACCGCCTGAGCATCAGCGGCGTTCCCATTTACACCAACGTGGGAAAAAACGGCGGCATCGCCCTTATGGACGGCTACACCCTGGATAAATCCATCCTGAGCGACGCCGAGCAGAACGAAATCCTCATGGCCCTTCAAAGCCTTAAAGCCGTCGAGTATCCAGACCCTGACGGCCTGCTCACCAAGCTGGGGACCTTTTTCAAAAAGAACCAGCAGAGCTGGATCGAGGTGGACTTTACGGGCTGGGGCGGCTCCATACAGGACCGGGAGCGCTCAGATGAGCTCAAAAATGCCATTCTCACCCGGCACACCATCCATTTTTCCTACTGGGGCGGAGACGGTAAGAAAAGCGAGCGCAGCGCCGATCCCATTAAGCTGCTGTTTAAGGGGCACAACTGGTACCTCCAGGCCTACTGCCATACGCGGCAGGATTACCGCGTGTTCAAGCTGTTCCGCATCCAGGACCTGCAGGTGCTGGAGGACACCTTTGATCCTTATCCCGCTGTCCCCTTTAGAGAAAACGCCAAAGTCGTCATGACCCCGCTTCACTTCACCATTCTTAAAAGCCGGGCCTACCGGGTCTACGACGAGTTCGCCGGAGCGCAGGTCACCCCGCTGCCCGGCGGCAATTTTGATGTGCGCACCTGCCTGCCGGTGGACAACTGGCTTGTGGGTTACCTCCTTTCCTTTGGCGGCGACCTGATCCTCCATTCGCCGGAGCCGCTGCGCGCCTCCCTCAGGGAGGAGCTTGAAAAAGCCCTGGCCCATTACGCCTGATTTTGACGCCGTCTAAAAATCCCCTTCCAATACCTGCCTCAGATAAGCCTCCTCCCCGAGCAGCTCCCGCTTCACCAGTTCCAGCCCGCGCCTGCACTGGTACTGGACAGTGGAGCGGTTCTGCCCTCTTTCCAAAGCGATCTCGGCGTAGCTGATCCCCTCCATAAAATGCCGGCAGACCGCCTCATAGGTTTCCTGAACCATCCGTTTTCGCATCACCTCCAGCACCTTTTGGGCCATACAGCCCCTGATGGCCTGCTCCTCTGTATTGCAGGCGGCCGGGAACCAGTCGATTTTCCAGCAGTCCTCCTCTCCGTCTTCCCCGGCCACCTTTTCATCCAGCGAACAGGCAAACCGCTTTTTCTCAAGCCCAATCCGCCCGATCCGGTTTAAAATCATAAAACGCAGACGGTTCTTAAGGTAATACCTGAAATAGACGTGCCGGTACTTTTCTGTATCAAAGTCCTCAATGGCCTCCAGAATCTGCAGGCAGGCCTCCTGGTACATTTCCTCCCGCTCCTCCTTATGATAGAAGGACCGATAAACCATGCTGTAAGCCATGGGCTTAAAAAGATTGACCACTGCAAGCTTCATAGCCTTGTCGCCCTGTTTGGCCATTTCGATAAAGCGGAGGATTTCGGCCTGGTTATCCCGGTCATTCACTGCCCGCATCGCTGTCCCTCCCTCTGTCGGGCGGCAGGGCTTTCTGCCCCGCCAGCTCCCCAATCAGGCCGCGCACATTTTCCGGCAACTCCTCAAGGGCACGTTTCCGGCCCCGGCAGGCCCGGTAGCTGCGCATGAAATTGGACTGGATAACCGAATGGAAGGTGCCAGCCTCCATCAGAGCCCATTCCCGAAGGCTGGCTGGCGAGCCCACAATGCCGCGGATATCCTCCGGCAGCTTGGCGAACTCCTCCTCGGCGTACCATGCCGAGTTTTTAACTGCCTTTGACAGCTGGCTCCAGGCTTCCATCTCCGAGAGCTCCTGCGGCTCACTCAGAAGCCTCAGCTTGTCAAACACCATGCCCACAGAGGGCGGGAAGCCCTTTTTATCGCTGGCGATAAAGGCCCGCACCGCGCCGGATACCAGGGGATATTCATATTCCTCAAACATCCCCTGCCAGAGACTGACCACGGTTTTCAGATCCTCCTCGGACTGGTTATTGTAATAGTAGGGGTAGGCAGCCTTAATGACTGCCAAAATTTTTAAGGTCTCATTTCGGTTCACGTTTCCTCCTCATCGTTTAACATTTTTAAAAAAGGATTGGAAGTTTCCTTTTGTCTCTTTTTGTCTGGTTTGTTTTGTTTATAGAATGCGGTACTGCCGCCTGTACTACTGCCTGTACTGCCGCCTGTACCGCTGCCTGTACTGCTGCCCTTACTGCCGCGCGCCTCCCGGACGCGCAGCGATACCGGGTAAATGTGGTATTTTGCCGGTATCACGCCTGACGAACCGGGCAGGTAGTCGATGAGCTCCCTCTCCTTAAGCACTTTCCGGGCCTTATAAATTCCACTGTCCGACAGCCCCGAAAAAGCCTGCAGCGTCATATTCGGCGCTGTAAACCAGCTTTTCCAGCCACAGAGGTTATTGATCATCATGAGCCCGTGCCACAAGGATATCTGCCCGGAGGCCAGAGGCCTCAGCAGCAGATAATCCCGCATGGCGTTAAGCTCTGCCATGTAGTTAAGCCCCATTCTCCACCTGCTCCAGCATCTCCTCAAGCTTTTTGCAGCGGCGGTGCAGGCCAATATACGCGCGGGCCAGCGTCCCGGCCTCACAGCCGTATTCCTCGGCAGGAACCGGCGCGCTTCCCATGTCATAGTGGTAAAGGACAGAGGTCTTTGCGTCCCCTTTATAAAGCATTTCCAGAGCGCAAACCTTGCGCTTAAACAGCCCCGAGGCCCATTCCATTTTTTTCTTGTCCTTCATGAGCGGCAGCAGCGCCTGCAGGCTACTCAGGTTCACCATCCACATGTGGCGGTGCCTTCCTCTGTAGTACACCCGGCGCTTGCATTTGTCCCCCGGAGCCACCAGCATGGCCAGCTTGCTGGCCGAGGTCTGGCCCAGCAGGGGCAGGATCGGTCTCAGCGCCAGCCATACCTCCGGCTCTCCGCCGTAATACATGGGCGGCTCAATGACCGCGGGTATTGCCCCAAGATCTGGCAGCCAGATATCATCATAGCAGATGGTGTCTGTAATGGTGAATTTATGCATAGCACTGTCTCCCCCAGGCCACAGCCTTTTCCTCCAGCTGCTCAAACATGGTGCGCACGCCCTCCGGATCTGCCTCTTTGTCCAGCAGCTCTGCCAGGCGATGAACCCCCGCAATATCCGTCGTGGGCAGAAATTCGATCAGCTCCAGCTTGTCGGGCGCTGCCGCGATGCGCATGGTCACGCCCAGCGCATCGTAGTGCTCTGCGATAAAAGCGTCGATATCTTCCCGTTTTCCCATAAGTGCCGCCACCTCCCGGATATTAAAATAAGGAGCAGCGCCCGTGCCATACACCACCGTCATGGGCTCCTCCGGAGACTTGCCCAGAAACAGCGTGCGGTTATAATATGACCTTAATAATTCCTCCCGGTTCATCTGTAAATCGATGAGCTCCATACAGAACAGCTGGTCCAGCGTGGTAATAACCGGCTGATCTTTCAGCTCCTCGGGTCGGACAAAAATTCTGTTTATTTGATCGTTTATTTGATCGTTCATTTGATTGTTCCTTTCGGAACACCGGTGTTCTTTGTTTTTCAAGCTTGTAGGTGTATTATACCGGGCGCTGGTCAATGCCGCAAACCGCGGGTTTGCCGGATAATTCGTCCAAAAAGAGTAAAATATGGCTTTTGAGCGGCGCTTTTCGGGTATTATTTTGCACTTATCCCATAAAAACGCACCAACCCCTTAAAAACAAAAAATAAACAACTTGCTTTTTCATCTTTTCTCAAGCGCAGCCGCCAGCCTCTTTCCCTCCTCTATCTTGCGCCTTATGGTGGCATCCCGGTGCAGATGGCGCACAATCATGCCGTTTTTAAGCTCCAGGCATTTTGCCTCTTTTGCAGGCCCCTGGCCGTTAATTAATTAAATCCAAATTTACCCAGCTGTAAGCATACTTCTCCCCGGCTTTGGTCGATTTGGTCTTAATCTGGATAAAGGTGCATCCCGGGCCGCGGTATATGGGCAGAAGCTGGCTGCCCGGCAGAAGCGCCCGGGCTGCCTTTTCCGCCGCCGCTGTGCTCATGATGTCCCACTCCTCCAGCCATTTTATAAAGGCTGCCTTACTCCGGTAGAATTCCAGCCCCCGCCAGTCCTCAAACCATACCCGCAGGCCGTTGCCTGCTTCCGGGTCTGTAAAAACCTCCACCCAGGCAATCCGGGTCTTTTCCTGAAGCACTGCGTACAAATCTTTTTTATTCATAATAACTCCTTCTCTCTTTTTTTGAGCAAAAAAATAACAGAAAGCAGAAGCTCTCTGTTGGCGGGTGTCAAGCATTATCCCAGTTTCAATATTTCGTTAGGGCGGGCTTAAGCCCGCTTTCTCTTTTGATACAGCGCCGCCAGCGACGACAGCGCAACTGTCAGAAGCCCCAAAGCCGCTCCGGCAGGTGCCGCGCTCCCGGGCGCCAGGTACCAGCCCGTCATGATCAGGGCCGTTAAAACCACCACGGTCAGCTTTGCCAGACGGCTCAGGCGCACGCGCTCCGCCCCGGTCAGCGGCTTGTTCACATGGGCCACCGGCGCTGTGAGCACAATAACCGGCACGCCTAAAACGAGCGCCCCCAGAATAACCGGCAGGTAGTAAAGCGGCGGCAGAAAGGTGATCACTGCCAGAAACACCGAAAAAATGACCGCAAAGCTCAGGATACAGAAAAAATGCGAGGACGCGTGGTACCCTCCCGCGGACTGCCGGAGCACCAAAAAGGTGAGGACAAAGCCCACGCCCCCGGCCACCTGCCCGGTGAGGCCAATCAAAAGCACCACCACCGCCAGATTGATGACCGCGGACAGCAGGAGCTCAAAGCTGTAAATATAGACCTCTCGGTCCTCAGCGTCAATGATGCGGTGGTGGATGAAGGTGGTGGTTAGTTTTTGGGATAGGTTGTGGATCATGGGGGGGCCTCCTGTTTTATAATATTTAATGCCAGAAATTCTGCTTAAGCTTTTCCATATCCATGTCAAAGCAATCCGATAATTCCTGATATTCTTCCTCATCCAACAAGGGTTTCCAGTCTGTGAGCCGGGTTTCGCCTTTTTTGATGGATTGGATGATTTGCCAGGGGGTATGGTTATTGCAAATTTTACTCATCTAATTTAAAAGTTCTTTCTGTTTTTTATTTCATCGTGTAAACAAGAGCAGATAGCATAGTATAATGCTATCTGCTATAAACAAAACACTTATTTATTTTGTCTTACAAAAATTCCTTAATTCAAGCGCTTCCTACAAGATTTCCACCATACAACACGGCAATATTATTGCCAGTAGTTACAGTTCTGATTAATTTAAGCCATCCTGAAACATAAGCTCCACCATACCATCCTTGTCTATAAATATCAGAAGGAATACTGTCTCCTACAGAATAGTTTACCCATTCTTCATGATATACAGTAACAGCGATTCTTGGTTGTATCTCTCCAGTTTGTATTGTTGTTGTTTCTTCATTGGTTACTTTTTCATTTGCAAATGCCGGCATCATTAGTGTCGTCATAATCAACAAAACAGCTACCAAAGAAACTGACAGTTTCTTACTTAGTTTCATTGTTTTTTCCTTTCTTATCATATTTTTTATATTTCTTCTGTATATTATTTACTTCCCATTGGAATCACCCCTCTATCAAGTTATACATTTGGAACTTATTTTTTATATTTCGCCATTCCTTCCGGTTCTTTTGGCTGATAGAATCCAAAACAAGCTGCGGCATTAGATGTGAAAATTCCCATTTCTAAAGCCAAAAATACAAACAAAGGACCAATCTGCATCAACGCCTTTTTTACTTTACTTTTCATTTTTATTACCTCTTTTCAAATTTCTATAAAAAAGCTATCTCTAAATTAGGATAATTTAAAGATAGCATGATTTCGTTTTCTTATAAAGGGGGTTCGCATAATTGACGGTTTATCTCGCAGAATTAACAGGGTCTTTAAGGTTTAAATTGATCATCAGATAAAACCAGCCATTCTTAATCTCATAATCCATCGTCCCATCATATTGTTTTGTTAACTGATATATTGTTTTAAGACCAAAGCCATGGTTCACCTGATCTTTTTTCGTTGTAATCAACCCATCTGAATCTTTAACTGGTTCTTTATCAATAGTATTTTTAATGTCGAGCAAAAGCATCTCCCCTATTTTACGTAAGCTTAATATGATTTCTCCCTGTCCACAGGGCATTTTCTCACATGCCTCTAATGCATTATCCAATGCGTTTCCTAAAATAACACACAAATCCATCTCATCAACAAGCAACTCTTTTGGTAAAGAAATTTTCATATCAAACTGTATATTTTTTTCAAGGGCTTTAGTCTTTTTATCATTAACAACAGCATCAATTGCAGGATAGCCAGTACTGTAAGTAAGTTGTTTTATTGTGTGTATTTGCCTATCAACATATTGTTTAGCGGCATTTACATCTCCTATATCCAAATATCCTGAAAGCGCAATAAAAGCATTTTTCAAATCATGACGTATTTTTCTCGTCTCTTCATTTGAGGATTCTAAACTCTGATAATAAGTACGTTGATTTTCGATTTGCTGCTTCAAAAAAAGCTCCTTCAGGCTCTGTTCTTCAAGCTCTTCCTCCTTTTTAAAAAAGATAAATGAATAGATATTCCCAATAAAAAGGCCCGCAATCCCAATTAAACACATCATTATACTAAAAGGATTTTCCATATCACTAAAACTGAGTAATTGATACAATAAAACAATACTGGCCAAAGGAAGTACTAAAAGATAAATAGTTTTTTTGATAAATAGTTTACTAAAGTCTGTTTTGTTACGAACGTACACAAAACTCACAAAACATAAAATTAAAAACTTTGTTAAAAGATTGCCCATCAACATTAAATCAGCAGTAAAGCGAATCGTTTCGATATTTTCGCCACTTAAGAACATCAGTATGTATATAGCCAGTACATCGCACAAAGCCATGACCACACAAAAAACCAGCGTCGCAACTAGACTGATCTTTACGGGAACACGATAGATAAAAAACATCAAAAGGCAGGCCGCTGCAGTGAATGAAATCAACAGCAGTGGATTTTTCACAAAGACAAGGGAAATTAAAATCCAAAGGCTTACCAGCGTGACTTCAAGCACAATCCAGCGCCGTTTAATCTTTTTCTCCCGTGAAAAGGCACGTACCCAATAATAAATCAAAACCGCCTCAAACACGGCCGCAAAGATTTGTACCCATATCTCCTTCATATCAAATGCCTACTTTGCTTTGATAGTCTAAATGGGCTTTTTTTGCTTCATTTTTATATTTTCTGCTGACCGGCAGCGGTTCTTCCCGATCTTTTAAAAACACCTTATCACTGAGGAACTTATTAATATACTGCATATTAATGAGATAGCTCTGATGGATACGGATAAATCCATGAACGGCGAGCCGCTCTTCTTCTTCATTCAGCTTTCCGACAATTTTATAATCTTTATCCTTTGTATGGATAATCACACTCCAGCTTTGGGATTCTAAATAAATGAGCGCTGTTATTGGAACACTCATTCTGACACTGTTATACTCAAAATTATATTTTTGTTTTTTTAGAACATACTGCGCCAGCGCCCTGTCTATTTCCTCCTGAAAAAGAGAATCATCTAAAGGCTTTTTCAGATATTGAAAAGCATCTAACCGAAACGCATGGGAAACATAGGCATCATAAGAGGTCACATAGATTAACAGGGTTGCTTCAAACATTGTTTTTAAACGGGCTCCGAGGGTAATTCCGTCCATATCCGGCATCTCAATATCCAGAAAGACCAGATCAAAAGGTTTTTTCTCTGCCTCCTCCAGAAGCGCCTGGCCTTTTTCAAAAATATGTATTTCCGGCTCAAATGGCTTCCCATTAAAATAAGCTTCCAGCCTCTTTTCTATATCCTGTCTGAAATAGGCTTCATCATCACACACACCAATACGAAACATTTTTAAAACCTCCTCTCACCATCTATTGATTTACGCTTTATTCTATTATAACATTTCCAACTTATAAAAGATATCGATATATTTTTTAAACATATAGAAAAAGACAGAAAGCCTGTGCTTCCTGCCTTTTCTGTAATTTACTCATTATTTATAAAAGCGTTTATGTCACTTTCTCAAAATAAGCCCGGACTCTGTTTTCATCGGGCACCAGCTCCGCGCGGTCTATACGATATTCGATTCCCTGGTCCTTAACCGATTCATTGAGGGCTGACAAATCGTTTTTTACCTGTTCATTATACACATCCCAGGATTCATAGTATTTTAGAACGTAGGTTTCCTTATTAATTCGCCTGTAGGTGGCGTCGACCCTTGAATCGGAGCTGGGCACGCCTGCTGTATAGCTGATATCGCTCAGAACAAATTCCGCTTTATTCGGGTCCACAAGCGCATTCATTGTCTCCAGATCCTTTTGGTATTCTGACCGGAACGCCTTGATGTTTTCGTACTGTTTAAAAATCGCACTCTGATTGTTCTCTACCTGTTCTTCCATGGTTTTTTCCGCTTTGTCTTCTTTCTGTACGTCTTTTTTATCCGGCGTGCATCCTGACAACGGCAAAGACAAAATAAGCAATGCCAGCATTGCTGCGAACAATTTCTTTTTCATTTTTTCTCCCTTCCTTCGGGTTTTATCCCTAAAAATCTCGGGCACTCCAAAGCTTACTTTTTTAGATGAGACCTCTCGCTTTATTTTAATCAAATATAACATCTTTGTACCTACTGTAAAACCCCCTTCGCAAAATTAACCGTCTATCTTGCAATATTGACCGGAATTATTTTTTTAAACGGCTTTGTCTTTGCTCATCCACCTCCTAAGAATGATACTTTTTCATTATATAAACAACTTGTATACACACCGAAATTAAAATAACCGAAAAGAAAACAGCTCCTTTCCCTTACCGCTTTTCCTCAATCCTCCTACAAAGAAAATGCCCGGCCATCACAATGACAAAAAACAGGATAACGGGAATAAAAAACTGGAAAAACACCACAAAACCGGGCTGGCCTTTAAGTCCCGTCTCGGCAGGGCCAAAAAGCATCTCGTTAATTTGATAAAGAGGCTTCCTGAGCCAGTGAAACAGCCGGTAGTTTATTATAATATCCGCTACGATGATAACGCTGTAAACGATCCAGCTGATCCTCTTTTTTGCTTTATCGTGCATCGTATAACACCCCCTGGGCTCAACCCTTTAAATTTCTCCGTCCACTTTTTCATAGTAAGCCCGGATATTTTCCTGCTCTGGGACAAGCTCTGCGATGGTTGGCTTATAGGTGGCACCCTGATCTCTGACGCTCTCGTTCAGGGCTGCCAGATCGCTTTCTTTTAACGCGCCGTATGCTTCAAAAGAGTCGTAATACTTCAGCACATATTTGTCTTTATCGATTTTTTTGTAGGTTGCTTTTACCTTTGACGTATTTTTTGTTGCAGTTTGCAGATTCTCGTACTCAAGGTTTTTAAGCACAATGTCATACTTCTTTGGGTCCACAAGGCCATTCATGGTTCTCAGGTCATTCTGATACACGGCTCTGAAGGCTTTGATATTATCGTATTCTTTAAATATGACGCTTCTGTTATTCTGAACCTGCTCCTCAATACTCCTCTCGGACAGGGGAATTTCCTCGCCCTTATCCTCCTCTGCCGAGCAGCCCAAAAGGGATAAACAGCAGACAGACAACAATACAAGCGCTGCTAATAATTTCTTTTTCATTTTTTACCTCTCATCGCTTTAACCTCTACAGGGCTTTGGCTTTCTTTCGAAAGCTTTCTGCTAGAAAAAACAGGTAATAGCCCATCACCAAAAGGGATATGATCGTAAATGACGGCACCCGGACAAAAAACAGCAGCTTCACACCCAGTCCGCCCAAGCCAGTGTAATAGACTGTCCAAAATACATTGGGAACCACGAAATTGACCGCCAATATTCCTTTTGCCCACTTTGTGCCATATATATCTCGGGGAATGGTATGCAAGCCTGCCAGCAGGATTCCAATAACTGGGTACAGCAACAGAGTAAAAATAAAAAGAAAATTTCCATAGGCCAGCGTGGTGGCGCTTGGCCTGTAATACTCATACCAGTGCACAGTTACCAGTGTTAAAATGATATACGGCACTGCCGCCAGGTAGACGAAGCATATTTTATTTTTCATAACGCTCTCCTCCAGTCTAAAGCACGGTTCCCACTTCCCTACCACTTATAAAAGCACGTCATCTGGTCCACAAAAAAGTGGTTGATAATGAGCTGATTTTGACCTACCTTAAAATGAAAGAATTTTTGCAGCTCATAAATATAAGGGAGGGTATTTACATCGGGGTTAAAATAAATGACGGCAGCCACTTCATCAGGGATATTTTCTCTCAGCCGTTCCCGGTATTCTGAAAAAAATTCTTCCGCGTAAGCTTTTGCCGGTTTGGATAATTTCTGGTACTGCATAGGAGCATCTCCTTTCATATTTAAAAACACTTTTTAAGGGGGCGGTATTTTACCCATGGCTCATGGTTCTTCGGACCGCTCCTTTTTGAGGTCCCACCGGTAAAACAGATAGATGAGTACCGTCACATTGATGGCAAGGGTCCAGGCTGGCACCATTTCCAAACCTCCGTTGTATCCCAGATACGCAATCGTGGGGTTATTTAAGATGTAGGACAAGGATGTAAAAACAAAACTGATGACTGTGCCAACCATAAAATGTAAATAATAGGCGATCAGCGGCGACAGCGCGCAGATCACCACCCGTTTCGCACATGCTTTTTCACAGCGTCTCACCCTTTCTCAGGCTTATAACAAGCAAATACAGATAGTAACCAAAGAGCAAAAAAGAAATCTGATAAAAATATCGGACGTCAAAGAAAACAAAAATCTGGAGGATGCCCAGCAGAAAGAGCCCCAGCAGAACAACCAGATTGACAATAATGATGATTCGCGCGCTTTTCTGAGCATAGGTGCCCGGGGAAATATCCATCAGGCGGGCGGTCGCCAGACCGCAGAAAATAAAAAGAATGTATTCCAGAAAGTAAAAGCTGTTCAGTGTTACGGCTGCGTACAGCTTCACATTCCAGTTGCAGATAACAAGGAGCAGGACAAAATACGGAATCAGCGCAATGCGCACAAGATCGGCTTTCATTTCGGCTTCCTTTCTGCCTTTT
Source organism: Eubacterium sp. AM05-23 (assembly GCF_003477535.1). Taxonomy (NCBI): domain Bacteria; kingdom Bacillati; phylum Bacillota; class Clostridia; order Eubacteriales; family Eubacteriaceae; genus Eubacterium; species Eubacterium sp. AM05-23. The sequence goes on along the minus strand of NZ_QUDF01000002.1, from coordinate 234,625 downwards.
CAGGCTTTATAAAAATTCTTTTTTCAGTTTCTATGTCTGTTTTTTGAGGGCAACTGAAAACAGAATAAAGGCAACATTGAATGAACACGTTTAAAATCAACAATAGCGCAACCGTTATTTAATTTAACTCCATTATATCACCTTTATCTTTGAAAAGATATAAGTAAAAAATGCAAATTTTTGTATTAAAAAACCGCCGCCGGTTTTAAAGATAACCGGACGGCGGTTTTGGACCTGTCCTCTATTCATAAATCTGCAGCAGCATGGGCACAAACAGGATGCCCACATCCTCGGGCTCACGGGCGATCCAGTCCAGCAGTATGCTTGACAGCAGCTGCTTCTGCGGCTTGGTCATGGACGGATCGTGGACAATGCTTTCCAAACTGTTTAAGGCCATCTTACATTCGACCTGTTTTTCCTCAGGCAGCTCCAGCAACATATTGTCAAAACCGTCCCAGGCTGTGCCGTAGTCGGTCTCCCGGGCGATCTCTGGATCGGCGCCCTGGGTCTCGAAGGCTGCAGGATACAGAATATTTTCTTCCCGGGCATCGCCCTCCGCCCTGCATCCCAGGCCAGTATAGCGTCTGGTTCTCTGCTTCAGAAGCCTAAGAACCGTCTCATAGGAGGCTTCCCTGACTTCGCCGGTTTCGATGACTGAGAGACCCGTGTATTTTTTTAATAATTCTGAATACGTGTTTTCCGAGTAATCTTCCAGATATCTGGCAAAAATGCATTGCAGCATGTCCTGATAAACTGCTTTTTCCTGTGGCTGCATATCGGCTCCTCCTTGATTAGAACTATTTCTATTATACAATGGTTTTACCCATTTCTCAAGCCACTCAACGCTCCTTACTAAAGGTTGTACAAAACCAGTGAAAAGTAGGTCACAATGTTCTGTCCGCAGTCGTAATCCATTCCCTGCTGGGCTGCCATCTGCATAATCATGATGCCGTGACTTTCTATGGTTTTAAAGGCCCGCTCAGGGTGGCGGCAGGGCGCGTCTGGATAGGTGCAGCGCTCACAGGGGATACAGCCGGTCGACAAAATGAGCGGATTTTCGGTTTCCTGCCGGAATATCTGGGCGATCTCGTAGGTAATGGCCTCATGGTCGCCTCTGGCCTCAACGCAGGCCTTGAGGTCGAAGGAATCCGCAACCTCGGTAACGGTTGAGAAGAGAAAGCCGTGCTCATAAGCCTGGCACTGGGCAATGCACGTCTCAATGCTGCCGATCACTGGCGGGCATACCCAGCGCCTTCCGTACATACCGCAGTCGTTCATTTCGCAGATGGTGCGCACATCCTGAGTAAAAATAATGTCCTTTACCGGAAAAAAGGCATAGTCGTAAAGGGGCATTTCCAACAGCCGCGCCTCGATTTTTTCTTGTCTGGTCACTTTCCGCCTCCTCTATACATGTAGTTTTTTCTTCAGGTATGCCTTGGTGCGGTCGGGCACCCCGTGGTAAATGCCCATGAGCAGGGCGATAATACAGATACCAGACACAGCGACGATCAGAGACCAGGTAAAGCGCAGATGCCCCAGCAGGTTATAGGCAATCACGCCGTCTATCCCCAGGCACAGCATAACGCTGAAAGCAATCAAAAACACTGGAACATAAATGAACTGATTCCGGTGGCGGTTCTTTTTATAGATGATGCCAAAAACCAAAAGGTCGATAAAAAGAATCGTCACGATCGGCATGGCGTAATTTACAAACCAGTCTCCCGAGCCGCCCACAATCGTATAAATAATGGAACCCAGAAGCAGCGTGGTAAAATAGCAGCCCAGAAGATTCACCAGCGCCGGCAGATAATTAAAGCAAAACATCAGGTACAGCGCCAGCGAAACGGACGAAATCATAATAATCTGAGTAATGGTCGGGTTAAAAGGGATAAACCAGTATAACACCATATTAATTAAAAATACTGCCGCCACAATAATTTCCAACGCGTAAAAAATCTGGTTTTTCTTTTCCAGATGGTCCTCAGGATAGGTGTTGACCGCCAGGGGATAACGCTTTTCACCTTTTGGCTCCTCGCCGATATCGGGGATTGGAAAATCGCACAGCGGGCAGTTTTTGACGTTGTTATCGACCTCAACGCCGCATTTTGGACAATAGGCCATTAGGCATCCTCCCTTTCGACTTCGTAATAATTAATCTGGTTCCCCTCAATTCTGACCGGGATTCCCAGCTTTCGCAGCTTTCTGAAAAAAATCCGCTCGATGTCCTTTTCTCCGGTGGTCTTTCCAAAGGAGATATACAGCTTATCGCCATAGCTTGCCATGACGATTTTCAGCTGGTTTCCGGCGCTGGGCGGCGGGAATATCTCGAACCCGGTAATCCGGTCCCGGACTTCTTCGGGCATCCAGATGCTTCCCAGATTGCTGACGGAGCTGGTATAGCTCCTTTCGCCGTAGCGCTTATACACAATGGGCATAATCACGCGTTTTACCCACAGGGGAATCACGCGCAATACCATAAGCTCCTCGTTGCGCACGTTTCTGGAAACATAGCGGTTGATATTTTTCCGGTTAATATACAGGCCCATATAACCCTTGATCTGGTCGATAATCTCTTCCAGGCTGTAAACCCCCAGCTGCATATCAATGGCCGGGTTCAGGCTGATGAAGAAATTCCGCAGGGTTTTGGACGGAAAAAAGGCTCGCAGGTCCACCGGCACATTGATGGCGATATTGGCCTTGGTATGGCCGGACCGGGCGCGTTTCTTTTTCTCAAGGCCCAGGATATATTCCTGGATGCTCTCAAAGTAAAGGGCTGTGATAAACTGTGTGAGGGTACATTTATGGGCCCTTGACTGCGCCAGCACCTCTTTTACTGGTACGATGCCGGTCAGCAGCAGGTACTGCCCCTTGTCCAGCAGGCCAAAAGGGAAATGGTAGGCCTTCTCTCCCTTTTGCGGCGGCGGAACCTTTCGCTCATAATATTTTTTAAAGGCATCCTCATATTCCTCGGGGTCTACCGGACTGTTAATGTCAATGATGTCGCCCAGATTCTTACAGACAATGCCGTCCTTTACTTTAAAATATTCTAATACAAGCGGCTTTAAAAAAGCTAAACCGCCATAGCCGTCGCAGATGGAGTGGCTCATTTCCAAATGGATATAACGGCCATAGTACAGAATCCGGAAGGGAAATACGCCCTTTCGCTGACGAATGGTTTTGCAGGGATAGTGGGACTCTTTTTCAACCAGGGGGCGATTTTCGGAATGATCGTAGTAATACCAGAAAAAGCCCCGGCGCAGCGTGACGTTAAAGTACGGAAAGCGCACCATCACGTTGTCCAGAGCTTTTTGCAGGGCCTCGGGGTCCACCTCCTCGGTGAGCCCCAGTGTCATCCGAAACACGGTCGATACCCTGGAGGACGCAATGGAGGAATACAGCGTTCCCGCATTGTCCAGCTTGTACCATCCCTTTCTGGGTTGTCTGTCTGCCATTGTCAACTGCCGACGATCAGGCCGTAGGCGCTGCGGCTGGGCTTTGGAACGCCCGCCTCTGATATGCTGAGCCCTGCCCCTTCGGTTTCCTTTGAGAATATTTTAAAGATCTGGATGCCCTGCTGCAGATCCCAGCCCTTTTCGCCTGGAAACAGCTCGGTGCTCTCTTCCATTTTAAATTCTTCTCTGATGGCGTTAAACATGGCTTCTCTGGCGGCGGCACAGCTAAAGTTGCAGAGCTCCATGGTAATGTACTGGTCCAGTACCTTTTTGCGGTCAACGCAGAAAGCTTCGATCTCTGGCCCGCAGGATACAATGTTGGGGAAAACAAAGTTTTCCCGCTTCAGAAGCTCCACAATCTCCCCGCTCTTAAAGGCCAGTCCGTCAATGGTAAATACCTCGCTGTCCACCATCTGGATCTCAGCCCGTTTATACATGGCCACAGGGCGGATGTAGGGGCTTGCGGTTTCGATGATCTCGAATATCCGCTTTGAACGCTTCGACTCCTTCTCCATGCGGATATGCGTGAAAAAGGCGTCGACGTCGAGTTCAAAGGGGATATCTTTTAATACTCTTGCTTTATTCATTTTAGTAAGCGCGGGCGAAATAAGCCATTTTCTTGGCGGGCTTGCCGCAGCAGACGCATTTGCCCTCGCCGATTACTTCCTGCTCATCGTCGAATGGAACGCAGCGGACACTGGCGCCGGTTTCGTCCTTGATTTTGTCTTCGCAGGCGCGGTCCTCACACCACATGGCTTTGATAAAGCCTGGGTTTTCCTTAAGATTTTTCTTAAACTCGTCCATATCCACTGCGGTCGATGTTTTTTCCTCGCGCATCTTGAGGGCGCGGTCGAACAGGTTCTGCTGAATTTCGTCCAGCAGGGTGCGGACAGCTTCTGCGATCCCCTCCAGCGCTGCCTGCACTTTTTCGCCGGTGTCGCGGCGGGCCAGGACGCACTGTCCGTTTTCAATATCACGCGGTCCGATTTCCAGTCGAATCGGCACACCTTTCATTTCCCACTGGTTAAACTTCCAGCCTGGGGAATTGCTGTCGCTGTCGTCCAGCTCCACGCGGAATTCTGTGCCCAAAATATCCTTGAGCTCATAGGCTTTGTCAAGGACGCCTTCCTTGTGCTGGGCAACGGGGATAATGACGAGCTGGGTCGGCGCGATGCGCGGCGGAAGAACCAGCCCGTTGTCGTCGCCGTGCACCATGATAATACCACCGATCAGGCGGGTGGATACACCCCAGGAGGTGTGGTATGGATAGGCCTGTTCATTATTTCTGTCCAGATAGGTAATGTCAAAGGCTTTGGTGAAGTGCTGTCCGAGGTTATGGGAGGTGCCGGACTGCAGAGCCTGCCCATCGTGCATCAGGGCTTCCATGGTATAGGTTGCGGCAGCGCCGGCAAATTTTTCTTTTTCGCTTTTCTGGCCTACGACAACTGGAATGGCCATAATGTCCTCTGCCACTTCACGGTAGATGTTTAACATCTGCATGGTTTCTTCCTGGGCTTCCTCTGGGGTTTCGTGCAGGGTATGGCCTTCCTGCCACAGGAACTCAGAGGTTCTCAGGAAAGGTCTTGTGGTTTTTTCCCAGCGCACGACAGAGCACCACTGGTTGTATAAAAACGGCAGCTGTCTGTAGGAGTGCAGCCATTTTGCGTACATGCTGCAAATGATGGTTTCGGAGGTTGGACGCACACAGAGGGGCTCCGCCAGCTCTTTGTCGCCGCCCTTAGTGACCCAGGCAACCTCGGGCGCAAAACCCTCGACGTGTTCTGCTTCTTTTTTCAGCAGGCTTTCTGGAATCAGCAGCGGGAAGTACATATTTTTATGACCGGTCGCTTTAAAGCGTTCGTCATAGGCTTTCTGAATGTTCTCCCAGATGGCGTAGCCATAAGGGCGGATGACCATAAACCCCTTGACTGGGGAGTAGTCACACAATTCTGTTTTAGAGATAACGTCTGTATACCACTGTGGAAAGTCAACTTCCATTGGTGTAATTTCTTTAACCTGATTATTTTGTTTTTTACCCATTGTAAAATCCTTTCGTATTCAAACTCACATGAAACTATTATAACACAATTGGCGTGGCTTAAAAATGCAGAAATTAAAAAAAGTGCCATGGAACAGGCCCATAGCACTTTGTTTTCTGTGTTTTATAAAAGTTAAATTATTTAACTTCTACGCTACCGCCAACTTCTTCAATCTTAGCTTTGATTTCGTCAGCTTCTTCTTTGGTAACGCCTTCTTTAAGCGGCTTTGGAGCTTCGTCAACAACTGCTTTAGCTTCTTTTAAGCCTAAACCTGTTAATTCACGAACAACTTTGATAACTTTGATTTTCTGGTCGCCAGCAGCAGCTAAAACAACGTCGAATTCAGTTTTTTCTTCAGCAGCAGGAGCAGCGCCACCAGCAGCAGGAGCAGCAGCTACAGCTACAGGAGCAGCAGCGCTAACGCCAAATTCTTCTTCTAAAGCTTTTACTAATTCAGATAATTCTAATACGGTTAAACCTTTTACGTCTTCAATTAACTGTGTTACTTTTTCACTCATTGTAATATCCTCCAAAATTGTTTAATTATTTTTAATTTTTTAAATCACGGTGCCTAGGCTTATGCCTCTGCGCCTTTCTGTTCTGCGATCGCGTTTAAAGCGACAACTAAACCCTTCAGGTTTGCGTTCAATACGTTTGCGAAACCAGAGATTGGTGCGTTTAAGCCGCCAAGGACTTTTGCAACCAATACTTCGCGTGGCGGTAATTCGGCTAATTCCTTAACGCCAGCTACATCTAAAACCTTACCTTCGACAACGCCTGCTTTAATTTCCAAAGCTTTGTGTGCTGCCGCAAAATCGTTGATCAGTTTAGCTGGAGCGACTGGATCGTCTTCACAGAATGCGATGGCTGTTGGTCCAACCAAAACATCCAGTAAGCCTTCTACGCCTGCTTCTTTCGCTGCAAAACGCATCATAGAGTTTTTATAAACTTTATAATCGATGTTGTTTTCTCTGGCTTTTTTTCTTAATTCGGTCACTTCTTCTACGTTTAAGCCACGATAGTCAACAACGACTGTACCCTGTGCATTTTTCATTTTATCGGCAATTTCCTGCACGATAGCTTGTTTTGCTTCAATATTTGGCATATTCTTTTCTGCACCTCCTTACGATGTGAAATTTAGTCATATAAAAAGCTCTCTCCACGCAGGTGAAGAGAGCCTATATCATCATGTATATAATGCTCGTGTCTCTTCAGCCTCGGCAGGATGTTTAAACCGCAGTCCCTGCTGTCTATGGATGAACGTTTTATAACTTTTTTACAACATCGAATATTGTATCATTAGTCTGTTTTTATGTCAAGTCAGATTTTTGCTGTATTAATTTTTACACCAGGACTCATTGTGCTTGCAATGGTAACACTTCTGAAGTACTGACCTTTTGCAGCAGCTGGTTTTGCTTTCTTGATGGTTTCCAGAAGGGTTGTCATATTCTGCATGAGCTGTTCTTCTGTAAAAGAAGCCTTACCGATGATTACGTGGATAATGTTTGTCTTATCCAGACGGTATTCAACCTTACCAGCTTTGGTATCCTGGACAGCTTTTGCGATATCCATGGTTACTGTACCGGATTTCGGGTTTGGCATTAAGCCCTTTGGACCTAAAACACGACCCAAACGACCAACCTTGCCCATCATATCTGGTGTAGCAATCATAACATCAAAATCAAACCAATTTTCTTTTTGGATTTTATCAATAATTTCATCTTCGCCAAAGAAATCTGCACCGGCTTCTTCCGCTTCTTTCAGTTTGTCACCTTTGGCGACAACTAAAACTTTTACGGTATTACCAGTACCATTCGGCAGTACAATGGCGCCACGAACCTGCTGGTCTGCATGACGGGAGTCAACGCCGAGCTTGATGTGCATTTCAATACTTTCATCAAAGTTAGCGGTAGCCATTTTTTTAACCTGCGCCACTGCGGCGTCAAGGTCAAATAATTCAGCTTTATCAAAACTTTTTAAATTGTCCTGATATTTCTTTCCTCGTTTCATATTTCCTCCTTGTGGTTTTAGCGGTTTCCCTCCCACTTAAGGTGTTTCTACCTTCTGAATTCTTATTCTTCTACAGTGATACCCATGCTGCGTGCTGTACCAGCGATCATTCTCATAGCTGATTCAACATTGGCTGCATTAAGGTCAGGCATTTTTAAGGTTGCGATTTCGCGGACCTGGTCCTGAGAAATTTTTGCAACTTTTGTTTTGTTTGGTACGCCGGAAGCTTTATCAATCCCTGCTGCCTTTTTGAGTAAAACGGCTGCCGGTGGAGTTTTTGTGATAAATGTGAAGGAATGATCCTGATATACGGTAATTACTACCGGGATAATCATACCTGCTTCATTTGCTGTTTTAGCGTTAAATTCTTTACAGAAACCCATGATATTTACACCATGCTGACCCAGAGCCGGACCAACCGGTGGAGCTGGAGTAGCTTTACCTGCAGGAATCTGTAACTTGATGAGACCAATTACTTTTTTTGCCATGCTAACACCTCCTTCATTTTTTCATAATTGAAGAATAGTTTTCCCTTAAGTGTTCTTAATTTTTTGTATTTGTTCAAATTCCAGTTCAGTCGGGGTTTCCCGTCCAAACATGGAAATATTGACCTTAACTTTTGATTTTTCCAGATTTATCTCTTCGATAACTCCGGCAAAACCTTCAAATGGTCCATCCACAACATTGACTTCATCACCGACCTCAAGGTCGATCTGAATGGCCTGCTGCTTGATGCCCATATTTTTGAGTTCGGCTTTGGTTAATGGAACGGGCTTGGAGGCCGGGCCGACAAAGCCGGTTACACCACGCGTGTTACGTACAACGTACCAGGAATCATCGGTCATAAACATCTTGACCATAACGTATCCCGGAAAGAGCTTTTTCTCTCTTACGACGCGCTTGCCGTCCTTTGTTTCGACAACTTCCTGTACAGGAACCTGTACTTCGAGGATCTGATCCTCCATATGTCTGTTTTCGACCGTTGCTTCAATACTCGCCTTTACCTTGTTCTCATATCCTGAGTAGGTGTGGGCAACGTACCATTCTGCCTGGCCACTGTTTTCATATTCCATGATTATCCCTCAGTACTATTTAAGTCCAATAAGTAGAGCGGCCAATGCACCAAGACCTGAATCAATAATCCAAATCAAAAATGTGAAGATTGCGACAAAGCCGGCCACAAAGCCAGAGCTCTTTGCCAATTCTTCTTTTGTCAGCCAGTTGACCTTTTTAAGCTCAGAGAAAACTCCCTTAACAAAGTCAAGCATGCGGACAAAGATATTTGGCTTTTTCTTTTTGTCAGATTTCTTGGTATTCTTTTTATCTTTACTGTCAGTGCTCTTTTTGTCATCCTTGGCAACACTCGTCTTTTTTGATTCAGCTACCTGTGTCTTTTGGATATTATCATTTTTAGTGTTTGTGTTTTTTGCATTTTTAGACTTTTTTTTCGTCTTAGCTGCCATGATTAATTCCTCTTAGCCAATCCTATTTCGTTTCTTTATGCAGTGTATGCTTTTTACAGAACTTGCAATATTTTTTTTCTTCTAAACGATCCGGATTGTTCTTTTTATTTTTCATTGTATCGTAGTTTCTTTGTTTACATTCCGTACATGCCAAAGTTACTTTAACTCTCAATTACAGCACCTCCTACATCCTTTATTATATACACGAATAACATCATATAGACACACGTTTCCTATTTTCATGGTCACCAGTATAGAATAGCATAAAACGGTGCCCCATGTCAATAAAACAATAAAAAAAGGCGTAACGCCTTTCACATCAAAACACTACAAGCTATTATAGCAGAATCGCCAGGAATAATCAAGCAATAATTCTCAAAGTTTCAGGCCCATTTGATAGCAGTCTGTGGTTCTGCCGTCGATCTCGACAATCTCTGGAAAAGTACCCCAGATTTTAAAACCATATTTAAAGGCCAGGCGCTGCGAACCCAGATTATCAGCAAAAATAACCGCCATCAGGTTTTTGAGTCCCCTTTTCCTGCTCTCGCAAATCACATGCTCCATCAGGCTTGAACCAATGCCGCTGCCCCGAAACTCTGGCGCGATATAATAGCTGATTTCGCAGGCATGTTTGAAGCCCTCCCTGCCGCAGCGGTAAGCGGTCACTGCCATCCACCCGGCTACGATATCGTCCTTCTCGGCCACGTAAATGGGGTGTACACCGTCGCTGTGCTCCTTGAACCAGCCTCTGCGGCTTTCCATGGTAACCGGAGTCAAAAGCGCTGTGACACGCCTTTCCAGAATGGCCGCATTCAGAATATCCAGTATTCTCTGATAATCCTTCTCCTTTGCCAGACGCACCGTGATGCGCTTTTCGGCCGTTTCCAACGTTCTTGTCAATAACAATTCTCCTATTTTCTTCCGATTTTATTTTTATAGGCAATAAAAACTGTCACGGCAAACAGGATCACGATAAATCCGATTGTCGTAATCACAGGTGACAGGACAATCCCCAGCAGAGCGATGATCACCGGCGCCACCAAAACAGCTATAAGCGCCAGTATGGCAATGATGATATATTTTTTAAATTCATCCACAAGCTTTCACCCCTTTACTGTAAGTCGACTTATTTTAGCACAATCCATCTTTGCCCGCAATGCAGAAATTGTTATAATTTTGTATGCTTTCAGCGCGGTATATCCTGCTTTAGCACGATTTGAAAGCCTTCGTCCTCTTTTCCCTTTTCAAAGCAGTAAACCCCTGTCCAGCTGCCGCTGCGGCCGTCGAAAAATTTATACACATAACCCGGATTCAGGATTTCCAGCACACTGATCAGGACATTGATCACCTGAACAGCGCTTCGGATATTTTCGCCGTGGACCGCGGCGCCCTTTTGCTCCTGGGCCAGCTCAAAGGCGTAGGCTGACAGGTGATGGTTCAGAAGCTGCAAAATACGGTCGGCCTGCACCTCATCCATTTTCGCCTCCGGGCTCAGCTCATACGAAAGCTCCAGAGGGTGTGCACTGTAATCCTGAAAAAAATTCAGCATGGCGCCGGCGCTTTGGAGTCGCCCTTCCAGAAATCCTCTCTGATAATTCAGATCCGCCAGCTCTACCGCGTCCGGGCTTCCAGACATGGCCTGGTTGATCTTTTCAATTTCTTGTTTGCAGATCTTATAGGTCCGCTCCAGCTGCTTGGTCTCGTTCTTCAGCTTCTCATCCCTGATTCTCATGTTTTACCTCAAATTCTATGGCTTTACTGCTCGTAATATTTAATCAGCGCCTGAGTCCCCAGATCGCCATAGCCCTCTTTTTCAAGGCTTTCGTACATTTCCAGCACCTTGCCCAGCACCTCTAAATGCGCAGAGGCCTCCTCGGCTTCCTCTCTGGCAATTTTCATATCCTTGATATAATGCTTCACAAAAAAGCCGGGCGCAAAATCGTCTTTCAGGATTCTCGGCGCAGTATTACTCATCTGGAAGCTCCCGGCCGCTCCTGCGCTGATACTGTCAAGCATGGTCTGTTCATCCAGCCCAACGGCCTTCGCATAGGCTAAAGCCTCGCAAACACCGGATACAGCACCTGCAATGGCGATCTGGTTGGCCATTTTGGTGTGCTGGCCTGCTCCCGGGCCGCCTTCATAGATAATATTGGTCCCCATGGCCTCAAAAACTGGCAGACAGGTTTTAAACACGTCTTCGTCGCCACCGACCATAATGGACAGGGTTCCCTTTTCTGCACCCACATCTCCGCCGGATACCGGGGCGTCCAGCGCTGCGATGCCGCGCTTGGCGGCCGCTTCATAGATGCGCTTGGAAAGCTTGGGGCTGGTTGTGGTCATATCGATCAGCACTGCGCCCTCTCTGGCGTTCTCAATAACACCTGTACTGCCGAAATAAACTTCCTCCACATCCTTTGGATAGCCCACAATGGTTATGACCACATCCTTATCTGCCGCGCAGTCCGCTGCGCTGCCGCACCAATGGGCCCCTTCCTGCACCACGGCGTCCGCCTTTGCCTTTGTGCGGTTATAAACCGAAACGTCATAGCCCTTTTTCATCAGGTTTCTGACCATGGACTGCCCCATTACGCCGATTCCGATAAATCCGATCTTCATTTTTATCTCTCCTTATTAAAGCAATTGCCGATATAAAAACCCCGACAAGCTCTGCTTTCGGGGCTGTTTCAACAAAATGAACTGGCGTCCCTAAGAGGATTCGAACCTCCGGCACGCGGTTTAGGAAACCGCTGCTCTATCCTACTGAGCTATAGGGACGCATTTTTCTATACTATTATAATAATCTTCTATGAAAAAAGCAAGATTTAATTTAACGAAGATTGTTTTTTATAAAGCTTCCCAGCTCTGTAATCTGCTTTCCTGTATATTTTTCGAGCTGAGCGATCTCCGCTTCTGGGATGGTTCCCACGCAGCAGGAAGCCGGGCCGCCAGACTGTTTCACGTCAAAGGGGAGCTGGTTCTCCCATTCAAATCCCAGCCCATTGTCCTCCGCGATTTTTAAAACCTCGTAGGCAATACCCTTTGAGCCCACGGGCACCATCTCCAAAAGCCCAGAAATTTTTCGGATCGCTGTAAAATCCGGCAGCTGCAGCGCTAAGTGCAGCTGCTTTGAAAAATTTTCTCCGTACAGCGGCCTTCCGAAAAGAACAGCCCTGTCGCCCGGCCTTGTGATCTGGTATTTTACCTGCTTTGCCTGTATAAGGCCGATCACGGTAATGCCCGCTCCAGTCTGGACTGTGGGCATATTGTCCTCACAGCTTCCAGTCAGGGCAATTTCATAATCCGGCAATTCTGCAATGGCTTTCTTAATACCGCTGATCATCCGTTTTCCTGTGGGGTCGGTCTCCACAGCCAGTCCGTCCGAAATCGCAATGGGCGCCGCCCCGAGGGCCAGCAGCTCGCCCAGGGCCACCTTGACCGTTTCATAGGCTGTCAGCTCGGGTGTTACCCTGACCACATCCATCTCCTTATCACCAATAGCGCCAATGGAATCACAGGTGATGACAATGGCTTCCTCTGTGTCTCTGTAAATCAGGGTACAGTCTCTGATTTTTTCTACGCGCATTCTTTCCTCCCGAAATCGAAACGAGGATGTGCGTTTCGGCACATCCTCAGTTTGTCTGTCCTAAATATTCCTCAAAGGTTTCATTTTTGCTGTGTATCTCTTTTGCCGCGTCCACACCCACATAGCGGATATGCCAAGGCTCATAGGAATAACCGGTGATATCAGTCTTCCCCTCCGGAAAACGGATAATAAAGCCATAATTCTGGGCATTATTGGCAATCCACTGGCCTTCGGCTGTATCGGCAAAGCTTTCCTGAAGGTCCATCCCCATCGACTCGCAGGTCAGATCCATGCAGAGACCGGTCTGATGCTCACTCTGGCCTGGCTTCGCGCTGACAAGGTTAGCCTGTTCTTCGCCGTAAGCAGCGACGTTCTCTGCAAACAGATCCTCCTGCATACTGTAGGAGCGGTACCCAGAGGCGCAGTAAAGAGTCACACCGTCGCTGTCCGCGGCCTCAAAAAGCTTGACCAGCGCATCTGAGGCCTGCTGGCGGAGCTGTGTCTCCCGGCTTCCCCTCAGGGGGACTGTCACTAAATCTGAAGGCTCGTAATCTGAGGGCAGCTCATGGGTTTTATTGACCAGAACCTGAATATCGCCCAGATTGGAAGGGTCAACAGTCGGCGCCGCGGGCGTCGGTGGCGCTGAAGGGGCCGGCGTTGCCGCCTGAGCGGTTGCTGTCGGCTCAGGCGTAACCTGCGGTTCATCTTTTTTGGTAAACAAACCAATGATTTTTCCCATCACTGTAAAAAAGCCGACGATGACAAAAAGCAATAAAAGCAGGGTAACGATCAATGAGATTAAAAATCTTTTTGGATTTTTAATTTTTAGCGACATTCCTTCAGCCTCCTGTTTCAAGATATCTCTATTATAACCGATTACTCTTTAATTATCAAAAGAAAAAAATAAGACCGCTTAAAATAAAGCGGTCTTACCCAGCAAATCAATAAAAAAAGACATGGTTAATAAACCCTGCCTTCAAGCAAATATTTTTCAATTTATTTTATTGTCTGCTCTCAGCTTTCCTGAAATTTAATTTTGGCTTCCATCAGCTTTCTGGCAGCTTTCTGCATATAGTCAATCGCCTTGTCTATCTCACCAGCCACCTCGGGTCTGACGCCCGCCATTTTTTCGGACCATTCGCGATAGCCCTCCACATGCTCACCGTTGTGATTAATCCAATGTACCAGTAATACCTGAAAAACTTCAGCGTCCTTTTCGGATAATTTTTCCATTTCAGTCACCTTCTAAGTATCTGTATTAAAGATTCAGCTCTTTTTTAATCAATGCAACGGCTTCACGGATCTGCAATAACAGTGGTTTTTCCTCAAGGGAAACAATATAGTTATTTTCCGGTAAAATCGGAATATAAATTTTAATGGCTTCGCTGGCGTTTATTGCCTCCACCATCCGCATTGTCACCTCGCCCATCATCTCATTGGGCATTGTCATGGCAATCGAGCCGATAATCACATCTGCTTTTCCCGCATTTACCACAATAGCATTTTCACCGGTCGCCCCTTTGTTGGCACCTTTTTTGAGCATCGCCGCTGTTGCCAGGGCATTTGTTCCCAAACCGTACACTTCAATATAAGGTGGGATCTCTTCTTTCAGGATGCCAACAATCCGGGACCCGATGCCGCCGCCCATTCCGTCCAACACAACAATATTCATCTTATACCGCTGCGTCCTCAATCAGAATCTTGTGGTTTAATAATTTTACTTCTTTTAAACGTCCGTTGACAATTTTAGTGCCTCCTAAAAGGTCTGAAAGTGTCAGGCTTCCGTCATTGTTAGGCACAATGTCGATGACATAGTCCATAATTTTTTCTTCTTCGCCTTTTTTATTCACTAAATATGCTGAAGATTCGCACATAACAAACATCTCCTTTCAATTTGAAAATTAGATTTTCGTTCTGGTATCCGGATGGATAACAAGAGCCCCGGATACCGGAGTTAATCATCTTTTACAATCTTAGTATATAATGTTCAGCCCGATTTATCAACCCATTTTATGGCAATAGGGGGCATAAACTTTACGATTTAACTAAAGCCTTTTTAGCTTCCATTAAATGTTCGTCGGCCTGGCCGATCAGGGCGATGGCTTCTTCAATGGCCTTTGACACTTCGGTCTTGCCCACTGCGTTCATTTTGTCCACCCAGTTTTTATATTCTTTAGCGTGCTCCTGGTTATGGTCTGCCCAATGGTCCAGCAGGAGGCCTAAAATTTCGATATCCTTGCCTTCTCCCCCGTGGGAATGGGCATGGTCGTGGTCATGTCCATGCTCGTGGTCATGAGGATGTGTATGTGTGTGTGTATGCTCGTGGTCATGCACTCCGTCATGGCTGTGTCCATGTTCATGATCGTGGCTTCCGTCGTGCGGATGGCTGTGTGTATGTATGTGTTCGTGGCTGTGTTCGCTCATTATAATCCCTCCATGCTTTTATAATATAATTATAACCTTTTTCCTTAAATTTGTCTTGCTCTTTTAGAAATATTCTTATTTAGAAAAAGAAAGCAGGACGGCAACGTCCTGCTTTCAAGCAAGTATTTATTACATAATTGGATCCATTTCCAGTGCTGGATGGCCTTTTTCTGTTAAAAATTCTAATACTGCTTCGGAGTCAACAGCGATTGTTTCATCACAAACCATGTCTGTGAAGTTTTCAATTCCGTATAATTCCTGTACAGATTTGTTTAATCTTTCAGCAACGTCGTCTTTCAGTTCCTTAGGCATCCATACGATTCTTTCGATACCACCTTCAGCAGCCATGAATTTCTTGGAGCTGATAAAGTGACGTCCGTGGCCCATGAAGCCAGGAGTCTGAACCCCGCCACCTGTCATGGAAGCTAATTCACCAAAAGTCATACCAGTAGGTGTCATGCCGCCGAATTCACGGTTAACAATAACAACACCGTTGGCTTCCGGCATAATACCACAGATACATTCGAAGCAGCCGCAGGAGGTCATTGGATCTTCGAGGATAGAGTATAAGGTAACTTTTTCAACTGCGCCCTGAGAGCACTTGGCAACAACGTCATTGACTTCTTCCCATGCGCCTAAGCGTTCGTCGATAACACCGTTCTTTTCGATTGGCTGTGCAGGACCTGTCGGGTCAAGTTCTTTGGTTGCTTTGGAGTCTAACCAGGAAACAGCACCGCAAAGACCTAAACGTTCAGGTGTTACAACACAAACGTGAGAAGGCGCGAAGGACTGGCACAGTGTACAGGTGTAGAATACATCGACACTTTCATCTGTCAGTGAGTTCAGTCTGTCGTCACGTACGTTGTAGATTGGTTTAACCAGTTCTTCTTCAAGACGTACAACATCTTCTTCTTTGGTGTAGATGGTAACTTCAACTTTATCAACTACCTTACCAAATTCGTCTAACATCTTAGCGTAAACTACTTCACCGAAGTGGCGCAGTCTGAAGCCAGCGTCAAATGCTTCTTTGGTTAAACGAACCCAGCAGATATTTCTCTGTCCAACGTGCATTGAACCTTCAATGTAGTTTAAGAAGTAGTGTAATCTTCTTTCAAGTACAGATTCAAAGTCGGACTGCATTGCTTTACCAGCAACCTTGATTTCCAGGCCAAATGGAATACGGACAACATCAACACCGTCAAACTGCGGATCGTCGATATCCGGGCCGACAACGGTGATCTTGTGATCTTCGATATCGCCCAATTCTACTGTGTGAACCAATTCCCAGGCTTTTGTTCTGTTTCCGCCAAATTCAGCTTTCATGTTGTCTTTACGGACACGTTCGCCTTCGAAAGCGGAGGATACGGATACAGGACAGTCAATTTCAGTAACCTTGATCTTGATGCCACGGGCTTCAAGAGAGGTAGCGTCTGTTTTTGACAGGTCTGGCTGGTTTAATAACAGGGTAGGAACTTCGTTGATGTACGTTTCTGTGATTGCCGGGAAGCCCATGTCGATTGCGCAGGCGCCAGCAGCGATGATCTTGTCATCCCAGTCGCCAAATACATTAACAAATGCGAATACACGGTCTCTTGTGTAAATTCTGTGTTTTTCCCATTCGCCGGCTGGTGTGTTACCGAACATGATAGAAGCACGAACAGCAACAGATACAACATTGATAACATCTTCGATTTCGTAACCGCATGGGATAACGCGAAGATCAACGCCCATTTTGATTTTCTGGTCTCTTGCCTGATCGATACATTTACCAACCAGATAAGTCTGAAGACCTTTATTCTGATAAGATTTGATTGTTTTTGCTAACTGTTCAGGATCCTTGTGTTCACCGATAATAACAGCAACACCAGGGATATCCTGGGTAACCAGAGCAACACCAAAGGAACGGACAACCGCATCGGTCAATGCGCCGTCTACCCATTCCGGATGTGGGTTGCCGTCTAAGTATTTGCAGGCCTGGATGATTTCACACAACATTGCAGCGGCTACACCGGCTTCTAAAGCGTCAGCCAGCATGTTTGTGCGGTTGATGTGTTCTTTTGCCATTTCAATACCGCGTTCCAGATCGCCCACTGTTAATAATTTTTCGCCTGTGATTGCGTAAATTGTAGCTAAACCATAAGCGGTATCCGGCAGTTTAGCTTCTGCATCTCTGCCTTTTTCTTCAATGGCCTTTGCAACATCTTTTTCAGCACGTTCAAGATATTTAGCAGTACCACTGTAAATTATATCAAAAAGATTATAAGTCTTACGTTCCATGTGATTTTCTTCCTCCGTATTTATATTTCAATATAAAGTTATGAATGTTTTAGGTGAATTGGACTATTTATTACTTTTTACAGTCGCTTCAATTTTTTCCCCGAGAGCTGCAATTTTTTCTCTGGTTTCAGGAACATCGTACGGTGACTTGTTATTTCTGTCTGAACCGGAAATCTGATCGCTGTAATCTAAGAAACCAAAAATATTTTCTGCTCCGATCCGTTCATTTAAGAAGTCGATGTCTTCCGGTTTGCGGATTTTATTACCAATGGCATAAACGTGTTTGACACCGATGTCGCCAGCCAGCTTGCTGATTCGTTTAAAGGTCTGGATGCTTCGGATACCCGGTTCCACAACAACGATAAACGCGTCGACCGCCGATGCAGTTCCGCGACCAAGATGTTCAATCCCTGCTTCCATATCCATGATGACAATATCCTTTTGGTATAAAACCAAATGTGTTGTCAGCATTTTTAACAGTACGTGTTCCGGGCAAACGCATCCGCCTCCGCCAGTATCGACTGTTCCCATTGTTAAGAGCTTAACACCGTTAAACTCGCGGCAAAATTTTTCAGGAATATCCGCAACTTCCGGATTCATTGTGAAAAAGGCGCCGTAGGTTCCTTTTTTTGCGTTTGTTCTCTCTTCGGCCAAGTCTTTCATTTCAGAAATAGGTGTGATGCTGTCAATCATTTCTTCGCTCATACCCAGTGCCAGGCCTAAATTTGCATCGGGGTCAGCATCAACGGCCAATACATTAAAACCTTTATCGGCGTAGTAACGGCTGAGGCAGGCTGTAATTGTCGTTTTCCCAACGCCACCTTTTCCAGTTAATGCTATTTTCATTTTATCACCTGTCCATTCTTAAATAATTATTCAGTATAATTAAATTCCCAGTTTTGTTCTCTTGTCTTCAATATCTGCCATGATTAATTCAGCAGCCTTGATTGGATCTGATTCAAAGACATAGGCAGCCCCAGTCCATTCTTTAACACCTTCGGTCATCAGTTTCATGAAGTTTTCACTTCCGGAAACATAAGGCATAACGCCAAGATAAGTATTTAAACCACTTGATACTACGTAAGACGCGATGGCAACAGCCTTTTCAGACATGTATTCAGGTGCGGCACCTACAACTGGAAGTTCTGCAATATCAACGCCTCTTTCGTTAGCTACTAAAGTAACCAGGTGGAGAATACGGCTGATATCAACACAGGAACCCATATGTAATACTGGAGGAATATTCGCTCTTTCGCAGGCTTCTTTCAAACCACGTCCGCAAAGTTCTTTTGCTTCCAGTTTTAAAAGACCAGCTTTAGCAGCAGCCTGAGCTGCACAACCAGTAACAACGCAGATAACGTCGTTTTTAATTAATTCTTTCATTAATGTGATGTGGGCATAGTCATGTTCGACTTTTGGATTGTTACAACCAACAATACCGGCAGCGCCTCTTAAAACGCCAGCCCAGACTAAGTCGCCTAAAGGTTTAACTGTGCCTGTTACGTCGGTCTGAGAGTTAACAACACGGTCTAAAGCGCCGATGGTTGTTTCTACAGAGTAACCAACAATGGTTTCAGCTTTCAGTTCTGGTACATCAACCTTGGAAGCGTCTCTGTTTTTGAAGTTCATAACAGCTGTTTTGATTACTTCTTCAGCACAGCTTAATGGATCTTCTTCATTAAATTCAATGTACATGTCGCCGGCAATTTTAGCTTTTGGAGATGTACTGATAAAACGTGTATGGTAGCTCTTAGCTAATTTTGGCAGTGCAGGGAAGATACACTGAACGTCTACAACAGCAACTTCAACAGCACCAGTGATAATGGCCATTTCCTGCTGGTAGAAGTTACCGGCGATCTTGATACCGTGACGCATGGTCATTTCATTACCGGTACAGCACATACCGACAACGTTAATCCCCTTAGCGCCCTGTTCTTTTGCCAGTTCGATCAATTCAGGATTTTTGGATGCGACTGCGATCATTTCAGCTAAGTTCGGATCATGTCCGTGGAGCATGATGTTTACCTGTTCAGGATCGATAACACCTAAGTTTGATTCAGAAGCTCTTTCCTTTGGAATACCGTACATGATGTCGGAGAATTCGGTACCGATCATGGAGCCGCCCCAGCCGTCAGACATACTTGTTCTTAAAGAACGTCTTAAGATAGATTCAGGATCACTTGCACAGCCCATATGTGTGGAGTGCATTAAGGTAACAACTTCCTGGTCAATGGCTCTAGGCGCAATGTTTTCTCTTTCCCAGATTTCCTGACGGGTTTTAGGAGCTCTCTTTAAGAAATTCTGTGTTCCGAAAGGTTTACCAAATTCCATCAATGCTTTTTCGGCCAGTTCGTGAGCCAGAGCGTAGGTTTCTTTGGTATCAGTATCTTCCAGACCCCATTCAGCAGCGATTCTTCTCAGCTTGCCTTCTTCTCTGATTTTGAAAGGACCATCTTCAGAAGAATGATACATTGCATGTACAATATCACGCGCATGGTCAGAGTGGGCGGATGTACCGCCACAGCACATTCTCGCAAAGTTTCTGGCGACGATGGTGTCTCTGTCAGCACCACAGATACCTCTCTGAGCGCCTTTATCCGGTGATGGGCTTACACGGCAAGGTCCCATAACACAGATACGGCAGCAGATACCGCCTTCACCAAAACCACACTGGGTTTTTAAGGCAGCTTTTCTGTCCCACATGGTTTCAGCGCCATCTTTTTGAGCTTTTTCGATTAAAGCTTCAGCTATAACATCAAATTCTAACAATTCATTGCTCATAATTTAATTTACCTCTCCTAATAATTTACTCACATTGCAGCAACTTTGTAAAAATTTCCACTTTACAAAAACACTTTATTATTGTAGAATAATAAAAGCGGCAACGCAAATCAGTCATTTATTCAATATGGGCTCCTAAAGCAACGTTCCCTTCCGGGTCTCGAAATGAGCGTTACTTTAGGGGCTTATTTTTTATTAACTTCTCTTAGAATTCCAGAACGGAGTCTGCGTATAAGATATTATTTTTGATAATATCGCAGGCCACTACAGTTTCCATCAAGCGTTTGTCGCAAGGGTTAATGATTGCGCTGGATAAGCCACAGCACATTGCCATTGCCATCATCGCGCTGTCAAGTAATGGTCTGATGTGTTTTGGAGCACCGTTGGAAACATTACTTAAACCACAAGTAGTCAGCAGACCCATGTCTGTGATCATCTTAACGGCTTCAAGCATTTCTTCCTGTTTGTCCTGCATACCCTTGATAACAAGCGCTAATGGGTCAAACAGCATATCGGTTGGTTCCATGCCATGTTCCATCCCTCTTTCAAGGAGTTCAGAACAGTAAGCGATACGTTCGTCATTGTCAGAAGGTACACCTTCTTTAGAACATAAGCAGATGCAGGCAGCATCGTTGGCAGCAGCTAAATCCAGGTAACCGATACGGTCGCCGGCGTCAGCGGAGTTAACGAGTGGCTTGCCTTTTTCACGGTTATAAACCTGAATACCAGCTTCAATCGCCTTCATGTTAGCGGTGTCAAGTGCCAGTGGAACATTGTCAAAGTTTTCCTGTAACAATTTAACGCCCCATTGCATTAATTCTTCACCGTCTTTTTCAGCAGGTCCGATATTCAAATCCAAATAATCTGCACCAGCATCTAACTGTTCTTTTGCTCTCTGCAGGATTGGTTCAGGATTACGAGTTTCAAATGCTTCACGCATTGCTGGAGAAATACAGTGAATTCTTTCACCGATAACCATAAATTTTGCCATAATGTTTCCCCTTTCGGATTATAAAATATTTTTGGATAAACCGCAGCCGGAAGCCCCCGCCTCCTGCTGCGGAAAAGTTTTAATTCGTATGAATTACAGATGTTCGCCGCAAAGCGCAGAGCTTAGGCAATACCCATTAAATCACGTAAGAATTTCGGGATCTGCATAGCTTCTGTCGGTCCGACAATAACTTCCCAATCTGGAAGCGCTTCAGCAACATCACCTTGTAATACAGCAACTTTACCTGGTAAGATAAGCTTTCTGCATTTAGTTTTGTCAGCAATACCGCTTTCCTTGATGAAATCAGAGATAACGGAAGCACCGAATTTACCGGCAGCCCATGCTGTAAGAACGGAGTAACCGCCAGCATCTGGAATAGCCAGGTAAGCAGGAACTTTAGAACGTTCGATTTCGCCGGAAACTACGAAGTAAGACAGAGCGAAGTCAACGGTAACCAGCACAGGTGCGTTATCGTCAGCTTTATTGAATTCGTAGATGGTTGGTTCGACACGCATTGGCTTCTGAGGATCGGTAAAGATGTTTTGTCTTAAACCGAACAGTGGCAGAGCCTGTTTGAAATCCATATCGCTCATTACGATGATGGAGCCATAGCGCAGAACAAAAGCAGAAGCTAAGGCAACTTCCATCTGTTCGCAGCAAGCAAGCTTGTTAACAAATACAACTGAAGGATAACCGAAAGTTCTGTCATCGCCCTTCAGAGTGTTGGTACGGATGGTTACAGCGTTATTGTAAGCTTCTTTGACAGAGCTGTCGCCAACGTTCAGCACCAGGTTCTTGTAACCAGCAGCTTCGATTTTTTCAACTGTGTCATGTAATTCTTCGATAGAGCCAGCGGAGACACCCAGCACAACGTCAGCAGCTTTGGCAACTTCTACCATTGCGTCAGCATTTGCAGGTGTAGCGCCCATCAAGATACCTTTAGCAGCTTTGATTGCTTCAGCAGCTTCCTTAGCGACTTCAACATCTTCAACAACAGCCATTGGCACACGGCCCAGTTCGATCACTTTAGCGATCAGGTCTAAGAATTTAGCTTTGTCAGCAGCATAACGTACGGAAGCAACTTCTACACACATTAATTCGCCGATACGGTCATATTTAACAGCTTCTAAATGAGCGACCTTCTTAGCAATTTCATCGTCAGAATCTGCGTCTGAGAATTCAACTGCGAATAAAGCTTTGTTGACATAAGTTTTTTCATGTCTGAATAATACGGTTTCGCCGCCCAGGGCACATTCTGTGTCGCCAGTTCCGATTTTGATTGTTTTCATCGGAGGGGCGGTAGCTTCAGATAACTGAGCTTTAGCTTCGTCTGTAATATACGGGCATTTATCAATTTCTGCAGCGCCAGCGGCTACTTTCATTGAGAATGCCATACATGTAGGGAATCCACATTCCTTACAGTTTTTCTTAGGAGTCAGTTTAAAAATATCTAAACCTTTTACTGCCATTTTTTTGCGCCTACCTTTCCTAACCTACTAACTCTTTGATAAAGTTTTTAATCACTTTAGCTGATTCCGGATGTTTAACAATAACAGCGTTTGAGCCGCCGATTAAGCAAGAAGCTGCAGTGGAAACTTCCATAGCGATACCACGTTCTTCCTGATTTCCCCATTCAGGAGCTTCTTCTTCTGTGAAAACAGCTTCTTTTACGCCCCATGCTTCGTCGCCAACATTGGTCATGATTGGCATCTGAAGGTCTGTATCGTTCTGGCCTAAAGCAGCTAAACGGATACGGTCCATTGTAGAAGCAACATATTCGAAACCATAGCCAACAGCAGCGGTTCCAACATCCATGATGATGTTTCCACCGTCAACACCTAACTGTGTCAACAGGATATTTAACTGTTTTGCAAGGTTGATATCAACAGCAGACTGGCCAGATACCTTGTGGCCGTCAGCATTACCTGCTACACCGACAGATTTGTAGTTATCTTCAACAGCTGAGAATAAAACAGCGTTTTTGCCAGACAATGCCTGAGAAACCTTAACCAGTAAATCACCGTCTTTTTCAGCGTTGTTGCAGCCTGCAACAACCAGTGGAAGATCGATTGCCGCTTCGACAGCTTTAGCGATTTCAACACATTCTTCAGATGATTTGTTAGCACCGTTAGGATCGGCACTGATTAATTTTAATGCGATAAACTGTGCGTCTGTATTGTCCTGTACATATTTTGCCCATGCTGCAGGATCCTTTACGACGTCACCATAAGCGTCAACCAGACATTTTTCCCAGTCTTCTGGGTAACTGTCTAAAATTTCGACACCAACAACCGGTGCGTTTCCTTCACCACTTAAAAATGGTAATCCTTTTTCTCCTCCGAGAGTAACTGCTGCATCTCCAACACCAATTACACACTCATTGATCTTGCCACTAAACTTTTGTTCTGCTTTTTTGAATGGCATTTCCTCGTTACCTCCTAACTCGTTCTTGTTAGTATTTTTTTATATTTCAAAGCCCGGAATCGTTTTATGAACATGACAAATTCCGGTTGCTTTAAAATTTCAATTGAAAATAAACCGGTGTACACAGACTTGTATATATAAGTATACACATATACTACTATCTTGTTATAAGTTTGTCAAACATTTTTCGACCAAAAACAAAAATTTACCCGTCTTTCTAAAGCTTTTAATTCGCAGTTATTCAGTAGGTTTAAATGATTTCATGAAACCCATGAAAACGACCCCGTAAATAAGCAAAATATTACTATATTTTACAGGTGTCAGTCTGCTTTTGCCAGCCGCTTCAGCGCGGGGATAAAAATATCTCCCATTACGGCGAGATCCTCCGCATCAAAGCCTGAGGTAATATTACTGTCGAAAAGAATCTGTGATTCCGGCGGGAACTCATCGTCCCCCAGCCAGAGGATTACAGTCAGATACATGTTGTTGATAAACTCAAAACGGTAGGACAGATCACCGTGTTTTTTAGGTTCTGCGCTCAGCTTTTCCATAGCGCGCTTCAGCCCTTCAACATCATAGTTGAAGGTAAAGGCAAAGCGCTTCAGGCAGCGGCCCTCAAAGCTCTTAAAATAATGGTTTCCCCCCGAGATATCCCGGTATGCGATGGTTGTGCCCATGGGCGGCACGCCCTGGGCGTTAAGCAGATAACGCAGGATCATGGTCATGGGCTTATAATCGTCAAAAGCAGTTCCGTCCTTTAAAAGCACGTCGCCCTCGGGGTATTTTACTTTGTATTCCTCACCCATCAGCGTTACCGTGAACAGCTGCGTTTCCAAGTCATAAGGACAGGTGGATTTCTCTGCCATCTCCAGAGGATCCTTATCCTTTATCAAATTTTTATAATGATCATAGGGCAGCTTGTCTTTTCTCTTCTCTTCAATGGCTGCTTCTATTTCAGAATTTAGCATTGGTTACCTCTGTCTATTTTTGCAGGCTCGGGAACAGGCTCATATCCGTGTGCGGAATAAAGCAGGCTGATATGAAGGCATCCATATAAGACGGATGAACGCTAAGTTCCATATAAGTCATATTCTGTCCGATTTCTGCGATTTTTTCTTTTCCCTCAGCCAGTGTAAGGGCCAGATAGCACCCCTGCATCGAGCTGTTTCCAATATAATAATACTTATCAACCGGTATATCCGGGAGCATACCGAGGGCAATGGCGTTTTCAATGCCAAGGTTGCTGCCGATTCCTCCGGCCACATACACATTTTCAAGCACTTCAATGGGCATATCCATGCTTTCCATCAGGGTGTGAATGGCTGAGAACACCGCGCCCTTTGCCTTGATGAAGCTATCGATGTCGATTTCTGTAATGTAGATATCCTTGGCGGTACTGTCCAGCTCCTTTGAACAGACAAAGTAACGCCCAATATCGTATTCGTCAAAGGCAATCCTCGGATTATCGATATCTTTGCTGATACGGCCCTTGCCGTCAATAATGCCTGTCCGTTTCATCTCGCAGATCAGGTCAATGATTCCGGAACCGCAGACACCTACCGGTATCTCTCCGCCAATGGTTGAGAAGCTTGCTTTTAACGTCGCGTCGTCAATCTTAACCTCTTCAATGGCGCCTGGAACCGCCCGGGTTCCGCAACTGATTTCTCCGCCCTCAAAGGCTGGTCCTGCAGAGCAGGCGCAGGTCATCATAAAGTCCTTGTTGCCAAAAACGATCTCGCCGTTTGTTCCCAGGTCTACCAGCATGGTAAACTCTTCCTGCAGCCAAACCGGAACAGCAAATACGCCAGCAGTGATATCGCCGCCGACATAGCTGGCCACCGAAGGCGCCAGATAGACACGGCCCTCTGGATTAATACGGATACCGATCTCGGTGCTCTTCATTTCTGGAATCGTGTTGACGCCTGGTATAAAAGGCTCACGTCTCAGGTGATCGGGGTTGATCCCAAGCAGCAGATGGGTCATGGTCGTATTTCCCGCCGCGCACATTTCATAAATATCATCAGTGGTAATACCTGCCGACTGAACCATCTGACCGATCAGCGGATTGATGGTTTCCTCTATAATCGCGTCCCGCAGCTTTTTAAGACCGCCTGGCTTTTCTGTATAAACGATACGGTTAATAACATCGCCGCCGTATTTAACCTGAGCATTCCCCATAGAAGCCTTAGAAACAATTTCATTGGTATCCATATTCACCAGGCAGGCAGAAACAGACGTTGTACCAATATCCAAAGCTACCCCATAAAGGGCACAGGCGCATTCCAGGCAGGAACGCACATCCATGATTTCGGCAATGTCACCGCGCTTCAGATAGACAACCTTAATTTTAAAGTTATTTTCCCTGAACGCGTCCGGGAATTTTCTGAGAACGTCCAGGCTCACCTGAATGTCCGAGTAGCCCAGTGTCTGGCGGAAATAACGTTTTAACCGATCCTCATCTGCGAGGTTATCGTCATTGGTAGGCTCTGGCAGCTGAATGATCTCACAGCACAGACGATTGGAATCTGTCATTCCCATCTTCAGCATTTTTTTCCGCACATAGCGGATATTTTTGTTTTCATTTTCAGACAGGTCGGTAATCTGCATTTCATTCTGGAATGCAGAGGCCAGATCAGGCACATTCACCTCAATATCCTCAACGATTTCCGAGCTGCAGGCCAGCACCCATCCTTCGGCAATTTCCTCCTCCGTCAGCCGGGTGAGCGACAAGGCGTCCACCTTGCCCTTTGTAATCTGAACCTTGCATTTTCCGCAGGTGCCATTACCATTGCACGGTGTGTCGATCATAATTCCGGCTTTCCGCGCCGCTTCCAGGAGATTTTCTCTTTGTCCCGCTAAAAACTCTACCTGCCGTTTTCCCTTAACGACAAACACTACTTTATGCATACACGCCTCCTTGTTCTGTTAACCTTTGCAAAATAATCATATGCATGATTTTATTTTCAAAGCAGAAACCGCCACTCCTCTTTGGCGGCTTCTGCCAGTGCACTTACACTTACCCAGGAAACCAGAACTACTTGATTTCCAGCTTGTCAATAATTTCACGAACAGCCTTGCGCGCTGCTGAATCCTCTGGAAGGGTAACAAGCGGCTTGCCGTATGCGTCATATTCGAATACCTGCTGGTCCATCGGGATAACTCCCAGAAGGTCCAGACCCTGTTTTTCAATTTCTTCCGCTGTGCCCTCGTTGAGTTCCCCGTTTGGCGCGCGGTTGACAATCAGCTTAATGACAGGAATTCTCAAATTGAGTTCCTCTGCCAGATCACGGATTCGGGCGACAGCCTGAATTCCACGGCGTGAGCAGTCGCTGACTAAAAGTAAAATATCCATTCTTCCCATGGTACCGCGGCTGATGTGCTCCATCCCTGCCTCGTTATCCATGATGACATAGTTATAATTTTCAGATAAACGGCCAACCTGAGTCTTTAACAGGCCGTTGACAAAGCAATAGCAGCCTTCGCCCTGGCTGCGGCCCATGACCAGAAGGTCATAGCCTTTTCCTTCGGAAACAGCCTGGTTTAAACGCAGGGTCAGGAAATCACCTTTGGTCATTCCCGGCGGCAGCTGATTACCGTCCATCTCCGCATGGTTGACCTCTTCCTTGATATGTCCGATGGTCAGCTCAACCTCTTCACCCAAAACCTCGTTCAGGTTTGCATTTGAATCAGCATCCACTGCCAGAATTGGCCCCTTGCCCTGTTCTACCAGATATGAAACCAGCATACCCGTAAAGGTTGTTTTTCCAACACCACCCTTACCGGCAACTGCAATATTAAAAGCCATAATACGCTCCTCCTTATTGAAATTTCAATTTCACTCAGCCTGTTCCACAGGCTTTTTAAAGCGTGAACTGATGGATTGTTATTTTTTTAACAAGCAAAAAAATCTTCAACTTGTATATATAGGTATTAACATGCCTATCATAACATATTGAGAACCATAACACAATGTAATATTTTGTCCTGTAAAGCCGGGCTTAAGGCTGCAGGTGTCCCGTAAAAAGAACAAATTAACACCTGCATTTCTCAATGAAAGCGCCTGATTTAAAATACTTTTATTATCGTCTTTTAACACCTTGTAAAAACCGCTGTGTATGGTATACTTTCAGTATCATTACAGCCATCGGGAGAATCATATGACTTTTTCTTTTTTTACCCTTGCCAGCCCTTTCTCGGTTTTTGTGTTTATTGTTAATATTCTGTTCAGCTTCACGATCATTTTTCTGGAGCGCAAAACGCCGCAGAGCACCTATGCCTGGCTGTTGTTTCTTTGGATCATTCCAGTTTTGGGATTTGTCTTTTACCTCTTCTTTTCCCAAAATCTGACTAAGCGGAAAATCTACCGCTATAACACACCCGAAAATGAGCAGTATCAGCTTCTTCTTCGCCGCCAGAAAAAGGCGCTGGTAGACCGCCAGCGGATCGCCAAAAACAAAACCATTGCCAAAAAATACCATTACAATATCGAGTATCACCTCAATGTCAGCCACGCCCTCTACACCGACAATAACAGTATTGATATTTTTACCGACGGACACGAAAAATTCGACGCCCTGTTTGAAGCCATTGAAAATGCCCGTTCCACCATTCATATTGAATATTACATTATCAAATACGACACCCTCGGCCGGAAATTTATGGAGCTTCTCACTAAAAAAGCCCGCGAAGGTATCGAGGTGCGGCTTCTTTTCGATGAAATGGGGGGGCGCTATATTCCCAGGAGCGCTTTAAAGGAGCTGGAATCCGCCGGCGGGCAGTATGGCATTTTCTTCCCCTCCCGGCTTCGTTTTATCAACCTCCGCCTGAACTACCGCGATCACCGGAAAATTGTCGTCATCGATGGTAAAACCGGTTTTGTGGGCGGGTTTAACGTCGGCGACGAATACCTGGGGCTTAAGAAAAAAATGGGCTATTGGCGGGATACTCATCTGAAAATTGAAGGCTATGCTGCCTACGAGCTCCAGATGCGCTTTTTTCTTGACTGGCGTACCAGCGGCAACAAGGCTAAGCTCAATATTAATTCCGAGAACATTCACCGCTATTTTCCTTATATGGAAAACTGTGAGGGCTCAGGTATTCAGATCGTCTCAAGCGGTCCAGATGATCCCAACCAGGTTATCAAACAGGGCTTTATCCGCATGATCACCAATGCCGAAAAATACATTTTAATCCAGAGCCCTTATTTTGTCACAGACGAGAGTATTATGGAGGCTCTTAAAATCGCGCTGCTGTCCGGTATCGACGTGCGGATCATGATTCCCAACAAGCCCGACCATATTTTTATTTACTGGGCCACCCTCTCCTATGTCGGGGAACTCATAAAATATGGGGCCAGGGTCTACATTTATGACAATGGCTTTCTCCACGCCAAGGTGCTGGTCGTGGACGACCAGATCGCCGCTGTCGGCTCCTGTAATTTTGACATCCGGAGCTTCAGCCTCAATTTTGAAACCAATGCTTTTATCTACGACCCAGAAATCGCTGTAAAGCTACGCGATATCTTTTACAGAGATATTGAAAAATCCATTTACTACGACACAATGGCTTACGAAAAGCGCAGCCGTGCCATTAAAGTCAAGGAATCTATCTCGCGCCTTTTTGCGCCGCTGCTTTAAAAAAGCAGGATGTACCGTTTGGTTTGGTACATCCTGTTTTTTATTTTTCGCGGTAAAACACCTGGCGGTTTACCGCCTTGTCTTGGGACGCGACAATGGTCGTGCAAACCGCGTCGCCTGTGATATTAACAGCGGTTCTGGCCATATCCAGAATACGATCGATCCCCATAATCAGGGCAATTCCCTCAATGGGAAGCCCAACCGAATTAAAGACCATGGACAGGGTTATCAGTCCAACCCCGGGCACGCCTGCTGTACCGATAGAAGCAAGCGTAGCTGTCGCAATAACAGTTACATAATCCGGTATGCCCAGAGGAATCCCAAAGGCCTGGGCCGCGAAAACAACAGCTACACCCTGCATAATGGCTGTACCGTCCATGTTTATGGTCGCTCCCAGCGGAATGGTAAAGGATGAAATTTTACGTGATACCCCCATTTCCCGCAAAGGTTTTGGCAATCAGGCAGAAAACGCCAATCGGCGCTACCTTCATGACCATTGTTGTCATTTCCATCATTATATCGTTAAACTGGGAAAAAATTGGAGACAATATCTGCTTTTTCTCCAAGCTTAGCCAGAATGATCCCAATAAGCAGCGCAAAAACAATGACCTGATTCTAACATTGCCACAGCTCCTTATCGCTTTTTATATTTTTTGTTTCTTAACTATAACACAGCTGCTGCTCAAAAAACAAGAGAACCCGGAAAGCATAGCCCTCCGGATTAAGTATCTGCGTATACCTTTTTTGCTTAACTGTAGATTTCTACCAGTCGTTTTAAAAGCGCAACCACCTTTTCCATAGACTGAACCGGAATATACTCAAAACGCCCATGAAAATTATGTCCGCCGGTACAGATATTCGGACATGGCAGCCCCATATAGGACAGGCGCGCGCCGTCGGTACCGCCTCTTATGGCCGTTACCTTCGGTTCTATGCCAACGTCCTTCATAGCTTTTTCAACATTGCGGACAAGATGAATATGCGGCTCAATTTTTTCTTTCATATTATAATAAGAATCTGAGAGGACATACTCAAAACTCCCCACACCGTACAGCTCATTGAGATAATCGCAGATTTTTACTGCCCGTTCCTTGCGTTTTTCAAATTTCGCCCGATCGTGGTCACGTATAATATAGATCATCTCAGCTTTCTCCACTGTCCCCTCAAACTGATCCAGGTGATAGAAGCCTTCATAACCCTCTGTGTGCTCGGGCGTTTCACAGGCTGGCAGCATCCTCTGGAATTCCATTCCCATAAGCAGGGCATTTTTCATTTTGTTTTTGGCTGTTCCCGGATGCGTGCTGACGCCGTTGACGGTTAATTTTAAACTGGCTGCGTTAAAATTCTCATATTCCAGCTCACCCAGCTCGCCGCCGTCCACAGTGTAGGCAAATTCTGCACCAAAGCCTTCCACATCAAAATAGTTAACGCCCCGTCCGACCTCCTCGTCCGGTGTAAAAGCTATTTTTATGGTTCCGTGGTCTGCCGGGTTGTGCATAAGGTAATCACACAGGGTCATAATCTCCGCCACGCCGGCCTTATCATCCGCCCCCAAAAGGGTGGTGCCGTCTGTCACAATAATATCCTGGCCTTTGTAATTCAAAATTTCTGGGTAATCCTCTGTCTTAAGGACGATATTTTGTGTTTCATTCAATAAGATATCGCCTCCGTCATAATTTTCGACAATGCGGGGGGTAACATCTTTTCCGCTCACTGCACTGGAGGTATCCATATGGGCGATCAGTCCGATGGCCGGCAGCGCCTTATCGATTGTTGCCGGGATGGTTGCGTAAACATAGCCATAACCATCCATACGCGCATCCTCCACGCCCATTCCCTTAAGCTCCTCAACCAGTATGGCGGCCAGATTCTTCTGCTTTTCGCTGCTCGGAAAGCAGTCTGCTTCTGGCACAGACTCTGTATCCACCTGAACATATCTTAAAAATCGGTCTACTACTGTTTTCATTTTTCCTCCTGTATACAAATGATAAATAAAAAAGGCATCATATAGAGATGCCTGTGTTCCGCCGTCTTTATTCTCCCTGCTGCTTCAGCTTTTCTGCCTGGTCGCTGGTAATCAGGGCGTCGACCATTTCGTCAATTTCGCCGTCCAGAAAAGCCTCCAGCTGATAAACCGTCATTCCGATACGGTGGTCGGTCACACGGCCCTGCGGAAAGTTATAGGTACGGATACGCTCACTTCGGTCACCGGTACCCACCTGGCTTTTACGGTTCTCAGCAATTTCACTCTGCTGTTTCTGCATTTCAATTTCAAAAAGGCGGGCCTTCAGAACCTTCATGGCCTTTTCTTTATTTTTCAGCTGAGATTTTTCATCCTGGCAGGTTACGACCATTCCTGTGGGCTCGTGAGTAATCCGAACCGCGGAGTCGGTGGTGTTTACGCACTGGCCGCCGTTTCCGGAGGAACGGTAAACGTCGATTCTCAGATCATTCGGATTGATGTCAATTTCCACATCCTCTGCTTCCGGCAGCACAGCAACCGTTGCGGTAGATGTATGAATTCGTCCGCCGGATTCTGTACTCGGGATACGCTGAACGCGGTGAACCCCGCTTTCATATTTCAGGCGGCTGTAGGCTCCGCGACCTTCGATGGAAAAGGTGATTTCCTTAATCCCACCGATATCTGGAATATTGGAGTTCATGATCTCTGATTTCCAGCCCTGTCGTTCCGCATAGCGGGTGAACATTCTGAAGAGATCACCTGCAAAAAGAGCGGCCTCACTTCCGCCTGCGCCCGCACGGATCTCAACAATTACGTTTTTGTCGTCGTTAGGGTCCTTCGGCAGCAGCAGAACCTTCAGTTCATCCTCAAGGGCTGCTTTTCTTTGGGTCAGTTCTTCCAGCTCAGCCTTGCACATTTCTTCAAAATCCTTGTCAATGCCTTTGTCAGACAGCATTTCCTTGCTTTCATCAATCCCCTCGAGGGTCTTTTTATATTCGTTATAACGGTTGATAATCGGTTCGATATGGGCATGCTCCTTCATGAGCTTCTGCCACTGTGCCTGATCGGCAATAATATCGGGATCTGCTATTTTTTCATTGAGTTCCTGATATTTACTTGATAAAAAATCTAACTTTTCTAACATTCTATTCTTTTGTTTCTCCTCTATTACACTTATTTCACTTCATCGAAGAAAAATACCGCCAGTGTTCCCGGCCCCGAGTGGGTGCCGATAATGGGTGCAAGCGGCATGATTTTAAAGTTGTCTGTCTTAAAATGCTTGCTGGCAATCTTCACAAAGCTTTCAGCCAGGGGCATATTGTCCGCATGGGTGATATAAATGGTCTGTTCACTCAGCTTATCGCCCTTTTCCTCAATGTATTCCACCATTTTTTTCAGCAGCTTTTTCTCCCCACGTGCCTTGTCCACTTGCCTGAGCTCGCCGTTTTCGTCTACATCCAGCAAAGGGCTGATCTTAAGCATATTTCCGACAATGGCCGTTCCCTTATTCAGACGTCCGCCCCGGTACAGGTACTCCAGATCTGTTACGGTGAACACGTGGCGGATATGGGCAGCATAATAGCAGCTCAGCTTTACCAGCTCTTCCATACTGGCACCGTTCTGGGCCGCTTCGGCTACCTCGCGCACAATCAGGCCGAGGCCGCCCGTCACAGCTTTGGTGTCAAGTACTTCGATATTCGCGTCGGGGTATTTTTCAAGCACGTCCCGCTTGGCCAGCATGGCCGCCTGATAGGTTCCTGACAGACCGCTTGAAAAGCTGAGGTACATAAAGGGTACTAACGCCTCGGCCAGCTCGGTAAACCGCTTCACAAAATCGGCATAGGGGATCTGCGACGTCTTGTAATGGACCCCCCGGCGCATTTTGCTGTAAAGCACCTCAGGGGTGATCTCAATCCCGTCCAGGTAAGTTTTTTCACCCTCAATGACGTATAGAGGCATCAGCTCGACATCATACTTTTCCAGCTCTTCCGCCGGCATATCACAGGCAGAATCGGTTAATATTTTTATACTCATTGCTTTCCTCTCTGCATTATTTTCCACTGTAACTGCCAACGCTGCCCGCATATTTGAGACACAGCGTGCTTAATCTGCGGACAGCGGCAGGTTTTCATTATTTTCTCAGTTTATTATTGTAACATAAAAGCAGCGTTTTGTTAAAACAATTCTTCAGCTTCTTTTCTCGG
The DNA here is from genome assembly GCF_003477535.1 of Eubacterium sp. AM05-23. Classification (NCBI taxonomy): domain Bacteria; kingdom Bacillati; phylum Bacillota; class Clostridia; order Eubacteriales; family Eubacteriaceae; genus Eubacterium; species Eubacterium sp. AM05-23. The sequence continues at coordinate 201,378 of NZ_QUDF01000002.1, read as the reverse complement.
ATCAGCAAAAAGCTTTCGTCCCTTGGCCTCCAGATAATCAGTCAGGCGTCTGGTGTCCAGATTAATGATCAGCTCATCGGGAAATCCTACCTCATCCAGCGCCCTGTCAGCGTAAGGGAAATAGCCGATATCGGTGCAGAAATGCGTGTCAGTTCCCAGAATAACTGGAATATCCAGCTCCTTACAGCGCTTTGCGATGGCCACACAGTTTGGCTTAGAGCCATGTCTTATAAAAAAGGAACCGTTATTGATCTCGATGAGGGTATCCTTCCGCTTCGCTTCCTGCAGAATAGCCTCGTAGTCAAGCTCGTAGGTCGGGTTGCCCAGATGACAGATAAAATCGACCAGCGGATTGTTAATAGCGCCCAGAACCGCGGAGGTATTATCTGCCTTTGAACCCGGCCTGATGCAGGGCTCATGCAGGGACGCGGAGACGATCTCAAGGCGTCCCGCAATCCGCTCGGGCACATCGATGGCGCCGTCCTTATCCATGATGTTAGACTCCATGCCTTTCAGCACCTTCACGTTATTGATCACCGGCGGAATAATCCGGTAGTTGGCAAAAAACATTTCACCCGAAGATCCTGGCATTTCAGGACCGTGCTCTGTCAGGCAGAACAGTTCAAGCCCCCTTCTGGATGCGGCTTCAACCAGCTCCATCAATGTGCAGTAGGCATGGCCGCAGGCCAGTGTATGTGTGTGTCCGTCCAGTACGTAATTTCTCACTTCTGTTCCTCCTTAAGCGCTTTCTGCTTTTCTTTTTCTTCCTGTTTTTTACGCGCTTCCGCAACCTCTTCGTTGTGCTTTGCGACCTTGTCGCAGAAGATCTGGGCAGAGCGGAACCCCAACGCCTTCATACGGTTGTTGATCGCAGCTGTCTCTATAATTACCGCCAGGTTCCGTCCTCCTGAAACCGGAATGGTTACCAGCGGTACCTCGATTCCAAGAATATCCTGTGTCTCCTCATCCAGACCAAGCCGGTCATAGGGAGAGGTCTCATCCCAGTTTTCAAGCTTTATGACCATATCCACCTCCACGGACTGCTTAACAGCTTTTGCGCCATACAGGGTTCTCACGTCGATAATACCAATTCCGCGGACTTCCATATAATACCGCAGCATTTCAGGCGCTGTACCGCTCAGCACACGATCCTGATGATTGCTGACCTCTACCACGTCGTCAGCAATGAGGGTGCTCCCCCGCTTAATAAGCTCCAGGGCTGTCTCACTCTTACCAATGCCGCTTGGGCCTGTAATCAGAACGCCCACGCCGTGGACCTCTACCAGCACGCCGTGCATACTGATCATCGGTGCGGTTTTACGGTCGATATAGTCAATTAAATGGTAAAAGAAAATGGATGTCTTTTCTTTGCTTCTCAACAGAATACGCCCATGCTTTTCAGCTGCCGCCTCAAAAATCTCTGCCTCCGGCAGATCCCAGCAGATAATCACACACGGAAAATCATAGGAGAAAAAGTCATCAATTCGTTTTTCACGCAGCTTGGGGTCGAGGCTCAGCAGATAGGAAGTCTCAACCTTCCCGATAATCTGGATACGCTTGGCGTCAAAATATTCATAATAGCCATGAAGCTGAAGTCCCGGGCGGTTCAGACCGCTGTCATAAAGATCAAACTCATCGACTGGACTGTAAATTTCCTCAAGATTCAGGTCTTTACAAAATTCCGCAAGATTCATACATCCTAAAGATTCTTCGTTCATTTATTCTCTCTCTTTTCTTCAGATTTTGTTTTATGCTCATCATCATTGAAATAGTCAAAAACTGCCTGAGCGGTCTTATCACTCATGCCTGGCAGGGTTTTAAGCTCATCCAATGTTGTCTTCTTCAAATTATTAAGGCTGCCATAGTGCCGCATAAGCAGCTCACGGCGCTTCTTTCCAATTCCCGGGATTTCTTCCAGCCGGGATTCCAGCATTCCTTTTTTCCGCAGCGTCTGGTGGTAGCCCAGGGCGTAGCGGTGAACCTCCTCCGAGATATCACTCAAAAAGGTGCACAGCGGTGTGGATTTTTTCAGAGGATACTCCTCATCCTTATAGATAATCCCGCGAATCCTGTGGTGATCGTCCTTTACCATACCACAGACCTCAATATGAACGTCCGGGTACATCTGTAAAATGCTCCGGACTGCGTCGACATGGGTCTTTCCGCCATCAATGCAGAACACATCCGGAAAGGGCAGAAAGCTGCTTTTTTTAGGGTCTTTCCCCTCATTCTGTTCCTTTATGCCGCGCTCGATACGCCTGAAAATCATTTCCTGCATACTGGCATAGTCATTCTGCCCATCCACTGATTTTATTTTAAACCGGCGGTAAGCTTTTTTGTCTGGCTTACCCCCCTGAAAGACAACCATACCGCCTACATTGTCGGTACCGCTGATATTTGAGATATCATAGGCTTCAATTTTCTCAGGCGTGTGGTCCATTCTGAGCAGGTCCTTGAAAGCGTCCAGGCGGCTTTTTTTCTTTTCCTCCTTCTGACGTTTTTCAAGCTCGTACTGCTTGAGGGTAAGCTCTGCATTTTCCTCCACCATCCGTGTCATTTTGGACTTCTGGCCCTTCTGAGGCCGTGTGAGAACCACCTTTGCGCCGCGCAGCTCAGCCAACCACTCAGCGATGGTCTCTTCTTCGTCCTTAAGCAGCGGCGCACCCAGAATAATTTCCCTGGGAATAAACGGTTTTGAGGAATAATACTGCTTGACAAAGGTTGTCATAATATCCTCCGGCGTGGATTCCTCCACCCCCTCGAGGAAAGTATGGTCCCTGCCCAGCATTTTTCCGTCACGAACGTTAAAGACCTGAACACAGGCCAGGTCTTCGTCCTTTGCAAACGCAATAATGTCCTGGTCCTGCTGGTTGCTTACGATAATTTTCTGTTTTTCTACAATATGCTGGATGCCGTAAATCTGGTCTCTCAGCTTAGCGGCCAGCTCATAATCCATATTTTGGGCCGCCTCACTCATCTTTTCCTCAAGAGTTGAAACCAGCTCTTTATCCTTTCCATTGAGGATGGACAGGATATCGCTGATGTAAGCCATATATTCTTCCTTTGGCACATCGCCCTGACAGGGCGCGCAGCACTGCCCGATATAATAATTGAGACAGGGCCGTCCGTTCTTTTCCCCAAAGGCTACCTTGCGGTTACAGCGCCGAAGAGGGTACAGCTTTCCAATGGCTTCGATGGTTTTCTTTACCGCAAAACTGCTGGTAAAGGGGCCGAAATACTTGCCGCCATCCTTTTTGTGTTCTCTGGTCATAATGACCTTGGGGTACTCATCCTCCAGTGTAACCTTGACGTAGGGATAGCTTTTATCATCCTTTAGCAGAATATTATATTTTGGCCGGTGCTCCTTGATCAGGTTACACTCCAGAATCAGCGCTTCCAGCTCACTGTCCACCACGATGGTCTCAATATCGCAGATATGGGATACCAGAGTGACCGTCTTCGGCGTCAGGTTCTTAGAGTTTTGGAAATACTGCCGGAGACGGTTTCTCAGATTGATAGCCTTTCCGACATATATTATATCCCCCGCGGCATTTTTCATCAGATAAACGCCGGGATTTTGTGGTATATCTTTTAGTTTATTGCGATCGTACATGTCTATTCCTGAAATTTTTTAAGATTTTTCTACTTTTTGCCAAGAAATACTTTTATTTTCCATTCCATTTGGTATAATCTATCTATAAATAATGCAGTTACTTATACACGAAAGGATGTGTTCCTATGTTTGAAACAGTTATAATTGATGGTCAAAACACCATTTTGTCAAACGGCAGCTTCGAAGTTAAGATCATTCCTAAAATATACGGCGGCTACACCTTAACCAAAACAGTCAAGGATGACCCGCTTGATATCATCGAAATTCGGGATATCCGTCTGCCACTCTCTGAAAAAGAAATCATCCGGGAAGCCAAAGCCCTTTTAAAGCAGAGCTATGATTCCGTAGACTTTAACAATTATAACATACAAACCATTCAAACAATACCCGACAGGGTTAAATTTTAAAATCTGAAAACGTCACAGGCCGCTGCACTCAGGTGTATCGGTCTTTTATTATCATTGCGCCTGTTCATTTTACTATGGTATAATTAAGCATCCCATAAGATAAGGAGTTCATTTATGAAAGAATACACTGCGATTATTTTCGATTTGGACGGTACGCTGCTCGATACTTCTGAGGGTATCTACAATGCTGTCCGTTTCACTGAAAAACGGATGCACTTTACACCAGTCGACGATACCACCCTTCCGGAGTATGTTGGACCGCCCACTCTTTTCTCTTATAAAAAGCACTACGACATCGACGATGACACCGCCAAAAAGGCCGTTGTCCACCATCGAAAATACCAGAGTGAGCAAGGCGTAAAGGAAGCCCGCCCGTATGACGGTATGCCTGATTTACTCGCAATGCTGAGGGAATCCGGTCACAAACTGGGGGTCGCTACCCTCAAACGTCAGGATATTACTGAGGCGACACTGGCCGCGGCCAGTATGCTTTCCTGTTTTGACTCTGTCAGAGGCATTGACATGGCCGAATCTCTGACCAAATCTGATATCGTCAATCTGGTTCTCGAGGACCTCGGTGTCAAACCAGAAGAGGCTGTTCTGATCGGTGACAGCGCCTATGACGCCACCGGCGCGGGGCAGAGCGGTGTAGATTTTATCGGCGTTGAGTATGGCTTTGGTTTTAAAAACGCTCAGGAAATTGAGGCCTACAACCCTGTTTTTATCGCCTATTTTGTCGATGATCTGATCCAGTTTTTCGACCATTGTTAGGACTTTAAGGTTTTTCCAAAAAAAGATACTCAGCTCCTCTAAAGGGTATATAAATTACCGTCATTCAACTTTATCCTTTGGAGGTTTTTATTATGAATTATTTTATGAGTATCTTTTTCAGGCTCATCCCCCTTTTAATGGGGGCAATCTGTTTTAGCTACGGCATCTATGTCACTACCCTCGGAACTGCTCTGGGTTCCAGCTATCTGGTGGCCGGCCATGTGCTGATCTCACTGACCGCGATCTGTATCGCACTGTACTGTACAGCCGCTACCATTATCCGCCAGCTCATCAACCGGTACAGCAGCTTTTTTAAATGGTTTCTGCCTGTTCTCGGCTATGCTGTCAGTCTTTTTACTGTCGGCATGGGCATCTACTACTGGAATCTTCATACCATCAACACTGCTTACTTTGTTTCTGGCAACATTATCTTTGGTGTAGGCCTGATTGCATGCTGTGTCACCACTGTGGCCACATCCTCTACCCGCTTTCTTTTTATCCCGGCCAATTCCAATAAGTTACAGCCCGGCGACAAGCCCCAGGGCGCCTTTAGTGAAAACACAGCCAAAATTCTCATTGCCATTCCGGCTTTCTGCGCCCTCGTGGGGTTGATCCGGAGCATTGTACTGATATCGGCTGGACTGAGCTCTGAATACTTTGTGGCCGGCCACGTTCTTTTTGGCACCTCCCTTGTCTGTGCCAGTCTGATCGCACTGGTAGCCTCGGTGGTCCGTCAGATACAAAATACTTTTACAGACAGAGAGCGCTGGAAATGGACGATTTTCGTTTTAATTTTAGGCTCCATCAACGTTGTTCTGGGCATTGGCATACTGCTGGTTCAAAAAACACCGGCGTGGATCGCTCCAGGCTGGGTATTGATCGGTCTTGGTTTTATCTGCTACAGCATCTCAAGCAAGGTTATTCTCCTCGCTTCCGTCTGGCGTCAGACCTTCTCCCTCGCCAAGCGTATTCCGTTGATCCCGATCATAACCACCCTTTTCTGCCTCTTTACGGCCGCCTTCCTGTTTGAAGCAGAGCTCTTCAATTCTGCCTTCTTTGTTCCCGCCCGCGTGATGGTCGGCCTCGGCGCCGTTTGCTTTACGCTTTACTCGATTGTTTCCATTTTGGAATCTGGCACCTCCGGTTCCAGCGAGTGATATAGTAAGAAAACCCCAGCTAAATATTCAGCTGGGGTTTTCTTATTATGAGGTTTAATATTAAAATTTAAAATGGGGTCGCAATTTACTATTCTCCGAAGACAGCTTTATAGTCTGCCTGGAATTTTTCAATTCCCTGATCGGTTAAGGGGTGTTTGGTCATCTGCATAATAACGCCAAACGGCACAGTCGCAATATCTGCCCCGGCTCTCGCACAGTCGATCACGTGGATCGGGTTACGGACGCTGGCAGAGATAATTTCAGTCTCAATTCCCTGAACCTCGAAAATTTCCGCGATGGTCTCAATCAGCTCCACGCCAGGTGTGGAAATATCGTCCAGACGTCCAAGGAACGGCGAAACATAAGCGGCGCCGGCTCTCGCGGCCAATAATGCCTGCGCAGCGGTAAAAATCAATGTGACATTAACCTTGATTCCTTCGGCGGACAATACCTTGGTAGCCTTCAGACCTTCTGCAGTCATTGGAATTTTGACAACCATATTTTTATGAATTTTAGCAATTTCCCGGCCCTCTGCGATCATTCCCTCAGCGTCGGTAGTAGTCGCCTTCACCTCGCCGCTGATCGGTCCGTCAACAATCGAAGCAATCTCTGCGATTACTTCATTAAAATCACGGCCTTCTTTTGCAATTAAGGAAGGATTGGTTGTAACACCGCAGATAACACCCATGTCATTTGCATTTTTAATATCTTCTACATTAGCAGTATCCAGGAAAAATTTCATTTTCAGCCTCCATTTTTACTTGAATTTCAAAATAACAGATTCCTACACAATTTCTTAAATAAACAAATTATTTTTACATTTTTAAAAATATTTCGCAACTTACAAGAAATCATTTCTGTTTACACATACAGTATATAACGATGTAATACCAATGTCAAGGTCTTTAAGCATTTTTGCTCATCTTTCAAATTACTTTTACTTTTGTAAATATAATGAAATAAAAATTATATTTCCGGATAAATACCACAGGTGTGCAAACATTTACAAGTGTTGACTGGTATGATAAACTATTAAAGTCTTAAATACATATATAACTTTATAACGAGAGGATTTATCATGAGCTTTAAACGATCAAGCGGTATCTTAATGCACATTTCATCACTTCCTGGTAAATACGGTATCGGAACCTTTGGCAAAGAGGCCTGCTCTTTCATCAATCTTTTAAAAAAAATGGGCTTTACCTACTGGCAAACCCTGCCGTTGTGCCCGGTAGACGAGTGCCATTCGCCATATAAAAGCCCTTCCGCCTTTGCGGGTAATCCCTTTTTTATCGACCTCGAAATACTGGCCGAAGAAGGCCTCCTGACTCAGGACGAACTGAGGGCCAGTGAGTACAGCCACCCCTACAGCGCCGCCTATGAATGGCTGGATGAAACCCGCCCCAGTCTTTTTCAAAAAGCTTTCAGCCGCATCAATGACCAGATAAAATCTGACATTAAAGCATTTGAGGATAAGGAACGACACTGGCTTCCAGATTACGCTCTTTACATGACACTGAAAAAACAATTTGGCGGGAAAGACTGGTACCTTTGGGAAGACATCGGTCTCCGAGACCACCACACCGAGGCCCTGAGGGAAGCCCGGGAGACCTACGCTGAAGAGATTCTGTTTCATGAGTTTCTTCAGTACGAGTTCACTAAGCAGTGGAATGCTGTAAAGTGCTGCGCCAACGACAACGGTATCCAGATTATCGGGGATATGCCCATTTATGTCTCCCTGGAAAGCTCCGATGTCTGGGCGCACCGGGATCTCTTTGATCTCGATCCAGAGGGCCGGCCAAACCATATCGCCGGGGTGCCGCCGGATTATTTCTGCTGCGACGGACAGCTGTGGGGCAATCCCCTGTACAACTGGACTGCCATGAAAACTTCGGCCTATAAATGGTGGATCGACCGTATTGGCCGCTCCCTTGAGATCTATGATGCGGTCAGAATCGACCACTTCAGAGGGTTTTCCGCCTATTGGGCCGTTGCCGGCACTGCTAAAACCGCGCGAAACGGTAAATGGCTGGAGGGTCCGGGCATGGACTTCTTCAACGCGGTTTTCAACGCTTTCGATTTTAAGGAGCCACGCATTATCGCCGAAGACCTGGGCGTAATGGATGAGGGCGTTTTTAATCTTCTTCAGGAAACCGGCTTCCCCGGTATGCGTGTACTGCAGTTTGGCTTTATCGAGGACGGCAACAACCAGCATCTGCCGCATAATTATGTGGAAAACAGCATTGCCTACACAGGAACCCATGACAACAACACACTGCTTGGCTTTTTGTGGGAACTCCCCCCTTACAAACGTGACTATGCTTTAAAATATATCAATTATCCCTGCGGCGGTAACGAATGGCAGGAAGGGGGCCCCGAAAGCCCATCCTGCCACCATTTCATCCGCTGTCTGTGGCAAAGCTGCGCCAGCCTTGCCGTTCTGCCCATTCAGGACCTCTGCGGTTTTGGCGGCGACACAAAAATGAACTGCCCTGGCTGTGCCGACGGCAACTGGAGCTTCCGGATTACCCACGACGCTCTGGATACCATTGATATCTCCTGGATACGCTCTATGAATGAAATTTACAAACGCATTCCCTGATTCGCTCTCTCGACAAAGAGCAGATTTTATGGTAAAATCGTTATCATACAGGGTGTGAATTGAGCATTTTCACCTTCTGTAAACAGTTTTCAATATTTTATAGAGGAGAGAGAATATGAAAAGTATGAAAAAACTGGCTGCTTTACTGTTGGTTTTAGCGCTTGTCTTTACCGTAGCTGGCTGCGGCGACAAAGGTGCTTCAAGCAGCAGCAGTAGCGGCAATACCCTGCGTGTTGTCATGCAGGACCCAAATGTTCCAATCGACACCAACATGGGTACTCAGGCGTACCTGATTATGGTATCAGACCAGGCTTGCGAAACACTCATCGGCCTGAACAACGACACAACCCTGGACCCACAGCTGCTTAAGCAGATGCCGACCGTTTCCGACGACGGCCTGACTTACAGCTTTGAGCTTAAAGACGGTGTTAAATTCCATAACGGCGAAACCCTGAAGTCTTCTGATGTTAAGTATTCCTATGAACGCTTAATCACAAAAGGTCTCATGGGCTCACTGTTTGACCAGGTCGTTGGCTTTAAAGCCCTTGAAGACGGCACAGCCGATTCTCTTGAAGGCTTTAAAATCAAAGATGATACGCACTTCGATATCGTTCTTCAGCAGCCCTACGCACCTTTCGAAGCCGCCTTATCCGCTCCATATGCTGTAATCTTCCCTGAAAAAGCCTGTGAAGAAGCTGGCGGAGACTGGGGACGTACTGTCCTGTACGGTACCGGTCCGTTCAAAATGACCTCCTATACTGCAGGCCAGGGCATTGAAATGGAACGCTTTGACGATTACCACGGCGATAAAACAAAGCTTGACGGTGTCAGCTTTAAGTTCGTAAACGACCTGAACACTCAGGTTATGGAATTCCAGAAGGGCAACTGTGATTTTGTCATGCTGGATACCGGACAATACGAAACCGTTACAAGCAACGATGCTGTCAAAGACAAAATGCACAGCTTCAACCCAGTCGGCCTTGTTTATTTAAGCCCGAACAATGAAATTTATACCGATTCAAGAATTAAAGAAGCACTGTCCTACGCGGTAGACCGCGAAGCTCTGTGCGACGAATTGTTATCCGGCGCCGCTACCCCGGCCAAAAGCTTTATTCCTAAGGGCCTGCTCGGATACAATGACTCCCTTCCAGCATATGAATACAATCCGGAAAAAGCAAAAAAATTACTGGCAGAAGCCGGTTACCCGGACGGTATTACCATTCCTGTAGTTGGTTCAACCAATTACCAGACACTGATCAAGGTGGCCACTGCAATTCAGGATCAGGCAAAAGCAGCCGGTATCAATATCGAACTGTCTCAGGTTGACCACGCAGGCTACAACGATATGAACAAGAGCGGTTCCCTCAATCTGACAGTCAGCAACTGGTATACCGATTATGTCGATCCAGACGGTATGATCTACCAGCGTATGTCTGCCACAACTACCCAGCAGGTATCCAACAAATACAACAATCCGGATTTCAACGATCTCATCAACCAGGCGCGTCAGACAAAGGACGAAAGCAAACGCCAGGAATTGTATGAAAAAGCCGATGAAATCCTGACACACAAAGATTATGGTGCTATTCCACTGTATAATGACACCATGTTCTACCTGTTAGGCGACAATGTTAAAAACTTCGAAGTTACCAGCATCTACCGTTACCATTTCTATGATGCCGAACTCCAATAATAATGCTCAGAAAGCTCCGCAGACGCGGAGCTTTTTTATTTTGGATGTCCTACTTTTGCTGTCCAAATCTCCAATTTAAAAAATTCTTTTTGAAAACGGTTTTTTTATCCTTGACTTTCTTTGAAAAGCGTACTACAATAAGAACATAACTGGTAAGACCACTTACCAATAATTTCGACCGAATTTATACTCGCATCATGCTAAATCATTTAAACTGGAGGATCATTATGATTTCAAAAATTCCCTATGGCAACACAGAACTGACCCTGGAGCTGCCTGATGAACAGGTCTCAGGCGTTTTAAATTCCAATATCGGTAACCTGCAGAACGACCAGACCGAGGATGACATTGTCAAAGCTGCAATGGCAAAACATTTGGGCAGCGCTTCCTTAAAGGAACTGGCAAAGGATAAAAAAACAGCGGTCATTATTATCAGCGACCATACGCGTCCCGTCCCAAGCAAACACATTATTCCATTTATGCTTGAAGAAATGCGCGAAGGAAACCCGGATATCGATATCACATTGCTGGTCGCCACAGGTTTTCACCGCGGTACGACAACGGACGAGCTGGTTTCAAAGCTGGGACAGAAAATTGTTGATGAAGAAAAAATTGCCGTACACGATTCTTCCAATGCTGACGAAAACGTAAAAATCGGTGTCCTTCCCTCTGGCGCTGATCTGATCATAAACCGGCTTGCCGCCGAAGCCGATCTTCTTGTCTCTGAGGGATTCATTGAACCTCATTTCTTTGCGGGCTTTTCAGGCGGACGGAAAAGTGTGCTGCCAGGCGTTTCTGACCGCGTGACTGTCTTAGGTAATCACTGCAGCAAATTCATCGCAAGTCCTTATGCGCGCACTGGCATTTTAGAAAACAACCCGATCCACACCGATATGAAATCTGCCGCGAAACAGGCGGGCCTCCAATATATCGTCAATGTGATCATCGACGAGGAAAAGCGTGTTGTCATGGCCTTTGCCGGCGATCCCTTCATTGCGCATGAGGCAGGCTGCGAATTTTTAAAGCAATACTGCCGCGTCAAGGCTGTTCCGGCCGATATTGTCATTACTGGTAACGGCGGAGCGCCTCTTGACCAAAACATGTACCAGTGCGTTAAGAGCATGACCGCTGCCGAAGCATCCGCCGGAGACGACGGCGTCATTATTCTCTGCGCAGAATGCCTGGATGGTACTGGCGGAGACGGTTTTTACCGCGCGATGCGGGACTGCGAATCTGCGAGAGCGCTTTTTGAAAACATTATGACCATCCCACAGAATCAGACACAGCCCGACCAATGGGAATACCAGATTCTTGCGCGGATTCTCTCAAAGCATACGGTTTTATATGTTACACGTCCGGAAATGAAAGATATCGTAACAGAAATGAAAATGACCTACGCGCCTGATCTTGACACTGCTGTCAAAATGGCAAAAGAAATTAAAGGTGAAAACGCCAGCTTTACCGTTATTCCAAACGGAATTGCCGTTATCGTCGAACAATAAAGCTCATTATCTACCTCTCTAAATAAATATATGAAAAGGGCGCCCACCAGGGTGCTTTTTTCGTGTATTTATCAATAAACAAGGTGCTTTTCATTGATAAACAGTTCACTCCCGGGCAATTTTGTGTTATAATAAATGCGATTGGCAATTTGACAATATTCGAATGCTCAAGGAGGGCTTATGAAGACCCGGAAAACCTTATTATTGATAATATTGTGTCTGCTCTTTACCGGTATGCCGGTATCTGCCCAGGCACCTGAAAATACGGCCGACAGCGCCGAAACCTTAATCTCCGCAGTCAGTGCGCTTAACGAAACCGGAGGTACCATTCATGTTACAAAAGACATTGTTTTAGGAAGAGACAGCAGTATCGGAGGCTTTGAGCCGGACAGCAGCATCACCCTGGATCTTGGCAAAAATACGCTCTATATCCAAAACAGCTTTTCCTTTAAGAACATAACCATTACCGGCCAGAAAACCTTGCTCATGCTGGAGAACAATGCTGACCTTCAGCTTGACCATTCCACTCTGACAGCTGAAGCCGAAAACAGCACAGCTATTAAAATCAGCGGAAACAGCTGCCTGTCAGCAAAGGCTTCAAAAATTGAAGCGGCTGGTACCAACACCTGTGGTATCAGCGCCGTCGGCACAGCCTATCTGTCCTTGGATACCACCTCTGTCCATACCACTGGCAGCAGCAGCACCGCCATTCAGACAAAGGGCAGTCTTGATGCCTATTTCAGTGAAATTACCGCTGATGGAACTGGCGCCACTGCTGTTGACGCAGGCGAGGTGCTTCTGAATACAAGCATTGTCTCTCCAGAGGTAGAAAACGCAGTTATTGCAGATACCACTGCAGTTCCCAAAAATGCAGGATACCACTATACAGAACTGAATACCCCGGGCAGTCTGCCCGGCAGTATGGTCTTTAAAATTACCGACAAGGATACCGGCGATATCCGTTACAGCCCATCGCTGCCAGTCTGCTGGAATACAGACACCGCAGATATTACAAAAGCTGGGATTTATTCGCTCAGTTATGAACTCTGCCCCGATACCTTTACGCCGGCCGGTGCTGCTGCTTTGCTGAAAAGTCAAAATCAACGGCTCGTCGTCATTGATCCTAAAAAACCATTTATTTATTACGACGCGCCTGTGACTGAAAGCATCGGCAGCTACAGTCTGCTTCTCCGTTTCCACCAGCCAATCCAAAGCTTTGGCACACCAACACTTTGGGTGGAAAAGGATGACAGCAGCACATGGCAGGCCTGGCCGGCTGAAAAGCTCACAGCCACAGCAGCCAACCAATACAGTCTGACCGGCCTGGAAGCCGGCCACAGCTATGTTTTCCAGCTCGAAGCTAAGAACGGCAGCATAAGCGGTGATTCCAACGCCATCCGTATTACCCTTGATCAGGAGGGAAACCCCACTGTTACACAGAGCGATAGGAACCACGGCAGTAATGAAACAAAAGTAGTGCCCACGGCAGTCCCCAAAGTCTCCGTCGAAAAAGAAACCTCATCACTTGCTGTTTCAAGCCCTAATGAAAATGTCAAAACGGGTACCAAAGAAAGCCTGAAATCCGAATCGACCCTTTATCTCCAGGAAATGGGCAATGCCTTAAAAACAGTATCCAGCTACCTGAACGGTACCGCCTCCGTGTCCGAGAATGTGAACACTGGGATTACAGGCGTTATAAAAAATAATGTAAAAGGTGGACTGCCTGCGGCGGCAGCACTCAGTCTGACTTTACTCTGCGCCGTGACCATGCTGCTCGTCCGCAGAGAAACATCCGATATAAAAGACGATTAGCAGCGATGGCGCCAAAACCATATATTGTATGTTATACTTGGCAAAAACAAATTTTTATCTAAATATAGCGGTATACGTTAAAACAGCGTACACCGCTTTTTTATATTGGTCAGCTGTTTTCATCTGTAAAAAATTGTCTTCTTTCACGCTTATTTAATAAAAATTTTTGTGCACATTTTTTATCCACAGGCCTCAGCCCTCTCATACGCTCATTTTAATCATTTTCACAAAATGTTGTCCACAAATTGACAGAGAGCACAATATATAGTATGATTTTCGAAGTAACCGACAATAACTAAGCATCCGGAGGAATGATGTAATGATCGACAATATTATTAAACGAAACGGAACTGCAGCGCCATTTGATGCCCGTAAAATCAGCAATGCCATTTACAAGGCGAATATCTCTGTGAGCGGCGAGTCTATGACAGAAAAGCACATTGAGTTTCTGACCAATGTGGTCACCTCAGCGGCTGAGCCTTTAGGCCGTCCAACGGTGGAGCAGATACAGGATATTGTGGAAGAAACGCTGATCAAAGCTGACTACGCCAAAACAGCAAAAGCCTATATTCTATACCGTGCCGAGCACGCTAAAACACGTCAGGCTGAGAGCGATTTGATGGAAATTTATAAAGATCTCACTTTCCGTTACGCTGAAGACGCAGACCTTAAACGTGAAAACGCCAATATCGACTCAGATACAGCAATGGGAACCATGCTGAAATACGGTTCTGAAGGATCAAAATATTTTATCGATAATTACATTCTTCCGCGCGAAATTGCTGATGCGCATATCTCCGGTGATATCCATATTCACGATAAAGATTTTTATATGCTGACTGAAACCTGTTGCCAGATTGACCTGCTTAAACTCTTTAAGGGCGGCTTCTCAACAGGACATGGCTACCTGCGTGAGCCCAACGACATCCGCAGCTACTCCGCTCTTGCCTGCATCGCCATTCAGGCAAATCAAAATGAAATGCACGGAGGCCAGAGTATTCCAAACTTTGATTATGCCATGGCGCCCGGTATTGTCAAGACTTTCAGCAAGCTATACCGCAAAGCGCTGATCAATGATCTCTGTGTCTGTTCCGGAAAGGAACGCGAAACAATCACCGAGATGGTTGTCTCTGCCTGTGAAAAAATTAGTGTCCCAGTTACTATGGATACACAGGAAACCTTCGGTCAGAAGCTGGCCGCATTTTTTAAAGGGTCTTCTTTTGATACCCAGATGATTAAAAAAAACCATGAGCTGGCCTGCCAGACCGCACTGCGCGAATCCGAGGAAGCCACCTATCAGGCGATGGAAGCCTTTATTCATAACCTGAATACCATGAACTCCCGGGCCGGTGCCCAGGTTCCTTTTTCCTCTGTAAACTATGGTACGGATACCTCCGCCGAAGGACGAATGGTCATCAAAAACCTGCTGAAAGCCACAATGGCCGGACTTGGCAACGGCGAGACGCCCATTTTTCCGGTTCAGATTTTTAAGGTAAAAGAGGGGATTAACTATGACAAGGCCGATCCCAACTACGATCTTTTTAAACTGGCCATCAAAACTTCCTCCAAACGCCTTTTCCCGAACTTCAGCTTTTTGGACGCCCCTTTTAATTTACAGTATTACAAAAAGGGCGATTATAATACAGAAGTAGCCTACATGGGCTGCCGGACCCGGGTTATGGGCAATCATTATGACCCTGAAAATGAAACAACCTGCGGGCGCGGCAATTTAAGCTTTACTTCCATCAATTTACCCAGGATCGCTCTTGAATCCGAGGGAAGTCTTGATACTTTTTACAAGCTTTTGGATGAGCGTGTCTCTCTGGTTGTGACCCAGCTGCTTCACCGTTTCAAAATCCAGGCCGCTAAACGGGGGCGTAATTATCCTTTCCTGATGGGACAGGGCGTCTGGATCGATTCGGAAAGCCTTGGCCGGGACGACCGGATCGAGGACGTTTTAAAGCACGGAACCCTCAGCGTCGGCTTTATCGGGCTTGCTGAGACCCTCAAGGCGCTTACGGGCAAGCACCATGGAGAAAGCGCGGAAAGTCAGACTCTGGGTCTTCAGATCGTTGGGCATCTGCGGCGCCTGATGGACGCTGAATCTGAAAAGACAGGCTTGAACTTTACCCTGCTCGCTACACCGGCTGAAGGGCTCAGCGGCCGTTTTGTCTCCATCGACCGCGAAAAATTCGGGACTGTCCCCGGCGTTACCGACCGCGAGTTCTATACAAATTCCTTCCATGTTCCGGTCTACTACCCCATACAGGCCTATAAAAAGATTCAGCTGGAAGCGCCTTACCATGCGTATACCAACGCGGGGCACATCAGCTATGTCGAGCTGGACGGAAATGCCAGCGCCAACCTCGCAGCCTTTGAAAAAATTGTCCGCTGCATGAAGGAAGCCGGTATCGGCTACGGTTCCATCAACCATCCCGTCGACAGAGACCCAGTCTGTGGCTACAACGGTATTATCGGTGAAGAATGTCCAAACTGTCACAGACATGAGGGTGATGGAAACCCTGATTTTGAGCGCATCCGCCGTATTACTGGCTATCTGGTAGGTACCATTGACCGCTGGAACAACGCAAAGCGCGCGGAAGAGAAAGCGAGGGTAAAGCATGGCGTTTCTGCAAATCAATAATTGTATCGAAGAATCCATTGTTGACGGCCCCGGGCTCCGCTTTGTCATCTTTACCCAGGGCTGCCCCCACAATTGCCCTGGCTGCCATAACCCTCAGACACATCAGCAAACAGGCGGCACTTTTATGGAAACAGAGATGCTTTTCGCCCGAATAATGGAAAATCCTCTTCTTCAAGGCGTTACATTCAGCGGCGGCGAGCCCTTTCTGCAGCCAGCCGCCTTGGCCGGCCTGGCTCATAAACTTCATGCAAAGGGTCTGGATGTGGTTACCTACACTGGCTACACGCTGGAAAGACTGAAAGCACTGAAAGATAACGGCGTCAAGGCTCTGCTTCAGGAAACCGATCTGCTCATTGACGGGCCATTCCAGTTTGAAAAGCGTGATCTGACCCTCCCCTTTCGTGGAAGCAGTAACCAACGTGTTATTGAATTACGACACTAAAAAAACGGGTGTGTACACGATATTCGTACACACCCTTTTTTTAATTTATTCCTCAAACAAGGCAGTTGATAAATAGCGTTCTCCGGTATCGGGTAACAGCACCACAATATTTTTCCCTTTATTTTCAGGACGCTTTGCAAGCTGCGTTGCCGCCCATAGCGCCGCGCCTGAAGAAATGCCGACCAGCAGGCCTTCCTCTTTTGCAACCTCGCGGCCTGCCGCAAAAGCGTCTTCATTATCAACTTTAATGATCTCATCGTACACACCGGTGTTCAACGTATCCGGTACAAAACCAGCGCCAATGCCCTGAATTTTATGCGGACCTGCTTTTCCTTCTGACAGCACCGGAGAACCCGTCGGTTCAACGGCAATCACTTTTAAATCTGGATTTTTAGATTTCAGGTACTCGCCTACGCCGGTAATCGTGCCGCCTGTACCAATACCAGCTACAAAGTAATCTACTTTTCCATCTGTATCTTCCCAGATTTCCGGACCCGTTGTGGCTCTGTGCACAGCCGGGTTTGCAGGATTGACAAACTGCCCTGGAATAAATGAGTCCGGTGTTTCCTTGGCCAGCTCCTCTGCCTTAGCGATAGCACCCTTCATACCAGCAGCGCCATCGGTCAGAACCAGCTCTGCCCCATAGGCCTTTAATAGCTTTCTGCGTTCCACACTCATGGTCTCAGGCATTGTCAGAATCACGCGGTAGCCTCTGGCAGCAGCAACACTCGCCAGACCAATGCCGGTATTACCACTCGTCGGTTCAATAATAACAGAGCCTTTCTTCAGCAGCCCCTTTGCCTCTGCGTCATCAATCATGGCTTTCGCAATACGATCCTTAACGCTCCCCGCTGGATTAAAGTACTCAAGCTTTGCCAGCACTGCAGCATCTAATGCATTTTTCTTTTCATAATTGCTCAGCTCCAAAAGCGGTGTTTTTCCAATTAATTCTATTAAACTCTTATAAATTTTTGCCATTTTGTTTTCCTCCGTTCAAAACATTATATTCTTTTGTTTTCATATATGATTACTATGATTTTTATTATATGCCGATGAGCCAATTCTGTCAAGCTTTTTTGAAAAATAATCCATATTTTTCATATATGTTTTAAAAAAAGTTGTTGACTTCCGGTATTTTTCGTACTATGATTATAAAAACATATCTATTGACTATGTCTTATATCATTTAAAAAGGAGACTTTCCTATGAACATTAATACCCTCTGCATTCACGGTTCTAACGTTTATCACAATGACACCGGAGCCATTTCTGTTCCTATTTTTCAAAATGCTACCTTTGCCCACCCCGGTGTGGGTCAGAGCACAGGCTATGATTATTCGCGTATTCAGAACCCGACCCGGGAGCACCTCGAGGAAACCATCGCCAGACTGGAACACGGAAACGATGCGCTGGCCTTCTCCTCTGGCATGGCGGCCATTACCGCTCTTTTTGAGCTGTTTAAAGGCGGCGACCATGTTATCACCTCTGATGATCTTTACGGAGGCTCACACCGGCTGTTTAACACTATTTCCTCCAATCATGGGCTGCATTTCACAGCAGTCAACACCTCAGATACAGCGGCGGTCAGGGAGGCTGTCACGTCTTCCACCAAAGCTATTTTTATCGAAACACCGACCAACCCTATGATGAAGGTTACCGATATAAAAGCAATAGCCGAAATTGCAAAGGCTCATGATCTTTTGCTGCTGGTGGATAATACTTTTTTAACACCTTACTATTTAAACCCTCTGGATCTCGGTGCAGATGTGGTGGTCCACAGCGGCACAAAGTATTTATCCGGGCACAACGACACACTTGCCGGTTTTCTTGTTACCAAAAACGAGGCTTTATCCGAGCGTCTCCGCTTTATTTACGGAACCACCGGCGCCTGTCTCTCCCCATTTGACAGCTGGCTGGTTCTCCGGGGTATAAAAACTTTAGCCATACGTATGGACAGCCAGCAGCAAAATGCGTTAGAATTATCTAAGTGGCTGTCACAGCACACTCGAATTAAACAGGTCTTTTATGTTGGTCTTCCAGATCATCCTGACTACGCGCTTTCCCAAAAACAGGCCAGAGGCTCCGGCGCAATGATCTCATTCAAGGTTGACTGCCCTCAGACGGCGGTAAACGTGCTTGAGCGTGTTTCCCTTATACTTTACGCCGAAAGTCTTGGCGGGGTTGAGTCCCTCATCACCTATCCAATGCTTCAGACTCACGCCGATGTGCCTGAAAGCATAAGGGAATCTCTCGGTATTGACGACTGTCTGCTGCGTTTGTCTGTAGGGCTGGAGGATATTAATGATCTCATTGCCGATCTCGATCAGTCACTGAAATAGGAGGAATTTATGTCTTACAATTTTGATGAAATAGTGGACCGGAAAAATACTGGTTCCATTAAGTATGATTTTGCTGCAGAACGAGGGATGCCTGAAGATATCCTTCCCCTCTGGGTAGCCGATATGGACTTTAAGACGCCACAGCACGTCATCGACGCCCTTGTAAAAACCAGCGCACACGGTATCTATGGTTACTCAGATGTAAAATACGATTATTTCGACACGCTGCAAGCATGGTACAGCCGGCGCTTCAACTGGGAGCCAGAGGCCTCCTGGCTCGTCAAAACGCCTGGTGTCGTCTATGCCATTGCCACAGCAGTGCGGGGCCTGACTGAAAAAGGAGACGCTGTACTGATTCAGCGGCCGGTTTATTACCCCTTCACACGCTGTATTGAGGTTAACGAACGCCAGCTGGTAAACAATCCATTGCTCTATCAAGACGGCCGATATACCATTGATTTTGATGATTTTGAGCAGAAAATTGTCGATAATAACGTCAAGTTGTTTATTCTCTGCAGTCCGCATAACCCTGTTGGCCGCGTCTGGACAAAAGATGAACTGACGCGGATGGGCGATATCTGCCTTGCCCACAATGTGACAATTGTATCAGATGAAATCCATGCTGATTTTGTATATGAAGGGCAGACTCATACCATTTTTGCCAGCATAAAACCAGACTTTGCGGACATCAGCCTTACCTGTACTGCTCCCAGCAAAACCTTTAATCTTGCCGGACTTCAGGCTTCCAATATCTTTATCCCCAACCGGACGCTCCGCCACACATTTAAAGCGGAAATGGAGCGTTCCGGTTTCAGCCAGGTTGGCCTCATGGGGCTTGTTGCCTGTCAGGCTGCCTATGCCCACGGCGAAGAGTGGCTGGAAGCATTAAAGCAGTATCTTGCCTCCAATTTATCCTTTGTCCGTGATTTTCTGAAAAAAAACTTACCACAGGTAAAACTTGTCGAGCCAGAAGGAACCTATCTTGTATGGCTGGATTTCAGGGAACTGGGCTTGTCCGAGGATGCTCTGGAGGATATGATTGTCAATAACGCCAAACTCTGGCTGGACCGCGGCGCCATGTTCGGTCCCGAGGGCGAGGGCTTTGAACGATTTAATATTGCCTGTCCAAAAGCGACATTGGAGAGAGCCTTTTCCCAACTCAAGACTGCCATTGACACTATTTAATCTCAAACGGTGGAAGCAGAAGCTTCTGCCGTTTTTTATTGCCAAGCTTAAATATTCCTTTTATTCCAACCACTTTACCAGAAGCTTAATTTCCTGCGTCTTATAATCTGATACCCTTTACAGAGATTATTAATGGATTTTTTTTTCTTATTATGATAGTATTACAAAAAAAGGAGAGAATTCGAAATATGGCTCAAGCTATTTATGTTTTTGGACATCAAAATCCCGATACGGATTCCATTTGCGCCTCTCTTTCCTACGCCTACCTGAAACAGGCTCTCGGAAACGAAAACGTTGTGGCATGCCGTCTTGGTAATATCAATAAAGAAACAAAATATGTACTGGATTATTTTAACGTGGAGCCGCCTAAGCTGATCAAAAGCGTTAAGCCCCAGGTTTCCGACCTTCATTTCAATAATTTTTCTATGGCGACAGAACAGGATTCGGTATTAAAAACCATGAATCAAATTATTTCAAACCCCGGCCGTTCCCTGCCCGTTGTTGACGCCGATAAAAAGCTTCTCGGTATCATCTCGCTTCCAGATATCATACAGGCCTACACAGACCCTTATGTTGAATCCATCCTTAAGGACACCAAAACACCTTATAAAAATATCATTGAAATTCTGGACGCCCGTATTATCGGGGAGATTCCATATGACTGCGTTACCGGCAACCTCTACACTAACACCGAGCTGACAGCCGGCCAGAAGCTCAGCGCTGAAGATTTTGTCGTCACAGCCCTTAATGACGGCTCACTTGAAAAGGCCTTTAAGGTCGGCGCAGAAAACATCATTATCTCCAATACACCGATTGGTACAACACCGCCGGTTCCTGAAAATTATAAGGGACTCATATTCCTCTCTAATCATTCTCCCTTTGAGGTCATCCGCCTTTTAACCCAGGTAATCCCAATTACCAACTTCGTAAAGCGAGAAAATCTGGAGTACTTTGTCACCTACGAAACGATCGACGACGTCAAGGAAAATATGCTCACCTCTAATCATACGCGGTTTCCAGTTGTCTCCGAAGACGGTATGGTTCTCGCCTCCATTACCAAAAGTAATTTGCTGGACTATAACCGCAAGCAGGTTATTCTCGTTGACCACAACGAACGCGGGCAGTCCATCCGAGGCGTAGAAGAAGCTGAAATTATTGAGGTTATCGACCATCACCGCGTAGCTGAAATACAGACGTCTACACCGCTGTATCTGCGGATTGAGCCCGTAGGCTGCACCTGTACCATTGTGTCAAAGATGTACCACGAACGGAATATTCCAATTCCGCGTCCCATTGCTGGCTTGATGCTCTCAGCCATTATTTCAGACACTCTGCTTTTCCATTCTCCTACCTGTACCGAGACTGACCGGAAAATCGCAGAAGAGCTTGCGGATATCGCAGGTGTTGATCTGAAAGCCTATGGCGAAAACATGCTGGTAGCCGGCAGCAACCTGGCGGACATGTCTCCCAGGGAAATCTTATCCGCAGACCGCAAGCGCTTTACCATGGGTAATTATAAAGTCATGGTTTCTCAAATCAACACTGGTGACTTTAAGGGTATGTTCAAGCAGCTCAGACCTGTATTATCTGAAATGGAAAAAGCGTGCGCCGAAGAGGGTTTTGACCTGGCTGTCCTGATGGTAACGGATATTATTATGGGCGGCAGTGAAATACTGGTCGCTGGCAAATCCAGAAAGCTTGCCGAGGCAGCTTTTGGTATCGGAGAGGATGACATCAGTAAATTTTTTCCTGGCGTTTACTCCAGAAAAAAACAGGTGGTGCCGCCGCTCATGAATGCTTCAGCGTTATAATTTAATAAACCTTAACAAAAGAGAAGGAGTTTCATTCTTTCTCTTTTCTTTTGTTTATATTTACTCTATAATGGTATAAAGAATTAAGATGAAAGGAGACCTGCATGCAACGAATTAAACAAAATATGATTTGTACCCTGATTCTTATTTTTGCATGTCTGCTTCTGCTTTCAGGATGCAGTAAAAAGGAACTTGTCAATAACAGTATTACCGGAGAAATTCTCGATTCAGAAAAGTCTGAAGCACTGATTGACGGCACCTATACCGCCACGTCCAAGTATTATGATCCCAGAGGCTATGGCCAAAAAATAACTGCCTCCGTGCACAAAGGCATTATCACAAAGGTCACTTATGAGGAAACCAACGCTCAGGGGACTAACCGCCTGTCTGTCCCTTCCCCCAAAGATGGCTGGACTGAAACAGACCTGAGTCTGAGCGCCATTTATTCAAAACTTTACACAAGTTTTATTGAAAAGCAAAACCCTTCAGTTGACTCGGTTACCGGTGCAACTCAGACCACCGAAAACTTTAAAAGCCTGGCTGCTTCTGTCTTTGACGACTGTAAAACCGGTGATACCACACCTAAGGTTATCAATGATTTTATCTGGACCTATACGGCCGAAAGTCCGGCTGAGGATGCCTTGGGATACAAAGGCAAGCTTTCGATAACCTTTGATAATGACGCCATCACTCAGGTAGTTTATGATGAATACAAAGACAATAATCTTAAATCCTCAAATGTGCTGATGAAGCAGTATTTTGCGTCGCTGACAAAGGAAACAATGCAAAAACAGACATTGGCTCCGGTGACTGTCGACCCGGTCAACACCCCTCTGGAAGCCGCTAAATACAATGAATTGCTTCAGATTATCGCCAATCAGAGGATGCTTTTTGGCTCGGTATAAAAAAGAATAAATGTAAAATCCCAATGGTTTGGCATAATTCCTTTTTGACTTGACAAAAATGCAACAAACATATATACTTGAATAAACTGGTTATGATCGCTGCGTCAAAAACTAACATATTTATTAGAGAAGGTGGAAAAATGGAGAATAATACATTTGGTTCACGTCTTAAGGCTTTAAGACTGTCTAAAAATCTAACTCAGGAGAAATTCGCAAATATTTTTTATCTTAATAAAAGTTCAATTTCTAAATATGAAAAAGATAAAAATTTGCCAGAAAATCAATTATTAATTAAAATCGCTGACTTTTTTGATGTATCTGTTGATTATTTATTATGTAGAACATCCCAGCAAAAATTATTGCCAAGCAATCCAAAACCAATGAGCGGTGAAGAATTTTTAAGCTCTTATGTTTTCTCTGAAGAAGAAACCGAAGCTTTTGCAGCTTATTTTTCTTTCCCAGACGACTTGAAAAAGGAAGTTTTAGACTATATTCGTTTTAAACAACAATAATTCAAAGCTTGGGAACCTCTCACTTTCCAGGTCATCAGTAAAAGGTTAATTAAAAACCCCGCTGTGAACACAGCGGGGTTTTTTATATTCATTTATACCAGTAACGAAATAAATATGCCTAAGAAGCTAATCATTCCGATACCCAACAATTTGTCATATTTCATTACGGTCACCTGTCTTTCTCTGATTTTTAACTTAATGCTATTATACCCGACACATGTATCAAGCCTACAACCATGAAGCTAAAAATTTTATGAATTAAGTAAACATAATGAAATCGCTTGTATCATTTTAATCCCGAATTGTTACAATCTTTACAAATCTATTTCTCAAAAATACTCTGGGCAATGTTAACGCCGGCTTTTGCATCCTTGCCGTAATAGTCTGCTCCGATATCGGCCGCATATTCAGCGTTGAGCACAGCGCCGCCCACCATCACAGCCGTTTCGGGACAGTGTTCATGGAGAAAGCTCACTGTCGCTGCCATATTTTTAACGGTTGTTGTCATCAGAGCGCTCAGGCCGACCAGCCGGATCTTTTCTTTTTTGACGGTCTCAAGAATCCTTGCCGTCTCGACGTCCTTACCGAGATCCAGTATTTCATATCCATAATTTTCCAGGATAACCTTCAGGATATTTTTCCCGATATCATGGACATCTCCTGAAACGGTCGCCAATACAATCCGCCCTTTTGTGATCTGCTGCTCAGCACTGAGATGGCTTTTGATGATCTCAAAGGATTTCTGCACGGCCTCGGCGGCGAAAATAAGGTTGGGCAAAAAGGCCTCCCCTGTCTCGAACGCCTCGCCCACAACATCAAGCCCGGGTATCAGATAGTCGTTAACCACGGTCATCGGATCCAGCGTCTTCAATAGCGCTTCCGTTGCCTCGGCGGCCTCCTCCTTCATGCCCTCAACGACCATTGTCTTGAGATCAGGCAGCACTTCACACTCATCTTTTTTTAACGGCGCTGACGCTTTACTGTTATATTTTGTGACATATTGGATACAGCTTTCATCATAGCCCCAAAGCCCTCTGAATGAAGCGACAGCATCCATCATTCCCTGATCAGAAGGGTTCATGATCGGAGTATTCAGGCCGGCGGTAAAGGCCATGGTCAGGAAGGTGCGGTTCATCAGCTCACGGTTTGGCAGTCCAAAAGAAATATTGCTGACTCCCAGCACAGTTGGAAGCTGCAGCTCTGAATGAATCAGCTCCAGCGATTTGATGGTTTCCTTCACCATTTCCTGCTGGGCCGACGCGGTTAGAACCAGGCAGTCAAGGAGCAGATTTTTTTTGGGGATTCCCATAGACTCTGCTTTATGAACGATCCCTCTCCCAATGGCAAGACGTTCCTCAGCTTTTTCGGGAATTCCCTTTTCATCCATGGTCAGTCCGAGAACGCAGGCGCCATATTTTCGGGCAATGGGCAATATCCGCTCCATTGAACCTTGTTCCCCATTTACAGAGTTAATAATCGGCTTTCCATTATACTGCCGCAGCACTGCCTCGATGACCTCAGGATCTGAAGAATCAATCTGCAGCGGCAGATCGACCAGATTGCTGACAGTCTCGACAGCTCTCAGCATCATTTCCTTTTCGTCAATATCTGGCAGACCGAGATTGATATCCAGGACATGGGCTCCTTCTTTTTTCTGTTCCATCGCCAGTTTTTTAACCAAAGAAAGCTCTCCCCGGCGCAGTTCTTCCTTTAACGCCGCGTTTGTCGTTGGATTAATACATTCTCCGATAATGTGGATATCCTGCCCAAGCGCAACGGTTCTGGTCCCTGTTGCCACCAGTGTCAGTTGCTGCTCGGGGGATAAAACACTGAAATCGGGCAACGGTGAGTCCTTTGTAGCCTCGATGGTTTTTTGGATGTATTCCGGGGTGGTTCCACAGCACCCGCCCAGCACAGACGCTCCTTTTTGCGCAATTTCCGCCATATAAGCGGCAAATTCGTCCGACGTTATATCATAGAAGGTTTTTCCATCTGCCACCCGGGGAAGGCCCGCATTGGGCTGAATAACCACAGGAACCGACGCGTACTTGAGCAGCGTCTGGATGACCGGCATCATTTTATCAGGACCAGTAGAGCAGTTAATCCCGATGGCGTCTACTCCTAATGCCTCAAGTATGGTTACCACCGTCAAAGGGTCGGAGCCTGTGAGCGTACGTCCGTTTTCCTCAAAGGTCATTGAAGCGATTACCGGCAGATCACTGTGCTCTTTCGCGGCCAGAACAGCCGCCTTCATTTCATAGATATCGGTCACAGTTTCGATCAGCAGCACATCTGCCCCTGCCTCGGCCCCGATTTCGACCATCTGCGCAAAATAATGATAAGCTTCGTCAAAGCTGATCTCCCCAAGCGAACCGATCAAAGCGCCCAGAGGACCGATATCCAGGGCGACATAGCCAGGCTTCAGTTCTTTCGCCAGCTTCACTGCCGCTGTAATGATCTCTTTCTGATCATACGCCGTATCCTTCAGCTTATAGCCGTTTGCTCCGAAGGTGCAGGTCGTGATAATATCGGACCCTGCTTCAATATAGGCTCTGTAGATATCCTGAATGATCTCAGGGTGTGTTAACGTCAGAGCCTCCGGCACAGGGCCGATATTTTGAAGCTTTTCCTGAAGCAGGCTGCCCATGGCACCGTCAAGGTAAAGTCGTTTTGTTTTTAATGCTTCTGTAAATTTCATAGTCCTCACTTTAGTCCAGTTCAATTTCTCCCCACACGCCCATCCGGTTATCGACAATGATCAGAACCCCTTTAATACCGGCGATACCTTTAATCCACTCAATGGCGCCGGCCATATCTTCATGTGTCCTGACCCGGTTTCCAAGAGCTGTGGCCGCAGCGTCAGCCAGATAGACATCCTCACTGATGACAGTGGCGGCATCTGCCCTTCCAAAGCTGAGAGAATGTCCAACGGTGCCTGAGGAGGTACAGATTCCTATAGGATGAGCCGCCGGTTTTATTTTTAATGCCAGATCTTTAAAAGCAGAACGGCCCGCTTCAATGGCGACGCGCCGAATTTTATCTGTCTTTATAAACAAATCGCCGCCGTTTTCGATGATGACTTCTTTGCTCTGTTTTAAAAGTGCCCCTCCGACACTGGCGGAGACAGCTCCCGCCACAGCCGCCATCGGGCCGACGCCTACGGTGGCAGCGGCTGTTTTCATGCGTTTGATCATTGTCGGATCACGCTGCAAAACAGGTATAGGTTCAAGCGCAGTGAAAAATTCCGGAACGGCCTCTCCATAATTCTCCAGTATTTTACGGGTTTCATGCACCTGACGCCGCATCAGATCAGTCTGGTCTGTCTCAGACGCAATCAGAAGATCTGTTTCATATTCCACAACGCGGTAATAGACCAGGCCGTCGGCCTGCATTTTATCCCGATAAACACGCTTTTCATACATTGTCAAATAAGGGTATGGATTGCGCGGACCGGGCAGGCTTTAATACAGAGTGCGCACTCCAGACATTTTTCCGGATGGTAGGTCAGGATCCAGTTCTCATCCATTTCCAAAGCGCCGACGACACAGGCTGCGGTACAGGCGCCACAGTCCACACAGCGCTCCTTATCTACCTCAATGACAGAAACGACATCCTTAACGTCAACGCCGCTCTTTTTAATAAAGGTGATCCCTTTCTCAATGTTATCTTCTGAGCCAGAAACTTCAAAAAGCAGGGTACCGTTCACGTCATCATCGACAAAGGCCTTTAAAATGTTCAGCTGTAAATCGTAATCCCGAATCAGTTGGCTTGCGATCGGTTTGCCGGTTGCTTCTTTTGGGAAGTTTAGAACAATTTTCTTTACCATTATTTGCTGCCCCCTTCTTTTATTTTCAGACTGTTAAGCGTGTTGCCAGCCGGGAATTTCATGACAGGTTCCTGAAGGAAAAACGCGCCTTTTTTTATCCATCCTGTCAGCTCATTCGCAATAGCTCTTGCTTTTGTGAGGCTGGAGAGCGGCGAGGTCCGGATTTTTTTACCGTCAATTTCGACAGACCCGCTGCGCAGCTCCGCATAGCTGACCTTTTTAATAACCGGACGGTCCTTATCGCTGTAGTCCATGATATTTGTATGGAGCTCTGCGTCGGTTACTGAGACAAAGGCCATCATTTCTTCATCTAAAATTGGAATTGGAATCCCGATCCCCACAAACATGGATACCCCATAGCGTTCAAAGACTGCCGGCTGGATGTATTTTGTGCTCATCTCACGCATTTCACCCATGACGGCCAGCGTTCCGGCTCCGCCGAGCGGATAGCCTTTTTCATCTCGGGCACAGCCTGAATTAAACTGAGTGCCCATCCACGAGACATACCCCTGAGTACCGGCCAGGAAAATGCGCGTGCCCATGCCAATGGTTTTATACATCGGATCGTTTAATAACGGGCTGAGCGCTCCGGCCGTGCTGTAGGTGATATTTCCCATATTGGGGTGTAAGATCCCCATATATGTGTAAATACGTTTCTTTGAGGTATTGATGGCCGCATTATAATTCTGATAACAGTTTCTCGGATTATATAGATAAGCTTCGTTCATATCCTGCAGCCCTACCCAGGTGTCAATTTCCTTTCTCGGATAACAGTCTGTCCCCGGCGAGGTGGCGTGGAGATGTACTTCTTTGCCGTCAATCAAATCACAGATAACATGCGCGCCGCCATATTCTGCGCCTTTATCTGAGGATGGCTGTGTCGCTCCAATGTAGGTATCAACAGCCGCGAGCCCGCCGTAAGCTTCAACGTTGTTCAGCTCAATCTCTGCCATACGGATTGGCGGATCAGCGTGGCCGAAATTCAAAAAGGCTCCGGACGAGCACATTGGCCCAAAGGTAGCTGTCGTGACGACATCCACATACTCTGCCGCTTCTTTTGTTCCGCGTTCCTTAACAATATCAATAACTTCTTCGGCTGTGACAATGACGGCCTCGCCTCTGGCGATTTTCTCATTAATTTCCTGATAGGTTTTTGCCATATTTACTCCTTCTCTTTCTATAAAAAAACTCATTTTCACCAAATGAAAATGAGTCTGCTTTAGATTATCTTTCATTTCATGAAAAGAAATGCTGGATTTGGCACCACACTTTCGCAGGTTGCCGGGCTTCATGGGGCCAGTTCCCTCTACCACTCTTGATAATTCGATTATTCAATTGTACGCTGTATACTAGTATAGCAAAAAACAAATTTAAATGCAATCACGATTTACAATTCATTTTTCAGTATTTAAACAGCCTTTTAAACAAATACAGGTATACGCCGTTTCGGCGTATACCGCAATATATAGCATTTTATTTCTTTTTTTATTCCATTTTATCCATATGTTGTTTTACTGCTGTGCAGCGGTCTGCTGGAGATAGGCATTCATAAACTGGTCTAAATCACCATCCATAACCGACTGAATATTGCCGACTTCCACATTGGTGCGGTGATCCTTAACCATATTATAAGGGTGAAACACGTAAGAACGAATCTGCGATCCCCAGGCAATCTGGCTATAATCGCCTACGACATCATCCAGCTTTTCTTTCTGCTCCTGCTCCATGATTTCAACCAACTTACCCTTGAGCATGTTCATCGCCACTTCTTTATTCTGGTGCTGGGAACGCTCATTCTGGCACTGCACAACAACACCGGTCGGGATATGAGTGATCCGGATCGCCGACGAGGTTTTATTGACGTGCTGACCGCCCGCACCGCTTGCGCGGTAAGTATCCACACGGATATCATCCGGGTTAATTTCAATTTCCACACTGTCGTCGACCTCTGGTGTAACATCCAGAGACGCGAAAGAGGTGTGGCGGCGCCCTGAAGAGTCAAAGGGTGAGATACGGACCAGACGGTGGACGCCTCTCTCTGTTTTCAGATAGCCATAGGCGTTAATGCCCTCGATAAGAAGTGTCGCGCTTTTGATACCGGCAACGTCACCGGGCTGTAAATCGAGCGATTTAACCTTAAAGCCCTTACGCTCTGCCCAGCGGGTATACATTCTGAGCAGCATTTCCGCCCAGTCCTGGGACTCGGTCCCGCCGGCCCCCGGGTGCAGTGAGATAATGGCGTTATTGCTGTCATACTCACCGGACAGAAGGGTTTCCAGCTTGAATTTCTCAAGCTCTTTCCCAAAAGCCTCAATGGTATCTGGAAGCTCGTCCATTTCTTCTCCCTCATCGACCAGCTCGAACATGACAAGAATATCGTCAAGATTATCCTTGAGCTTATCGTATTCGCCTTTTTTCTGGCGTAGGATTTTCAGCTCTTTTAAAACTTTTTGGGCCTTTTGCTGATCGCTCCAGAAATCTGGCGATTCGGTCTGGGCGTTCAGTACTTCTATTCTTTCGCTGACGGCTGGTAAGTCAAAGTGAATCCCTCAAATCCGTCAGTTCTTTTTCCTTTTCATTGACACTCTGTCTGCATTCATAGAGATCAATCACGACATCACATCCTTACTTTTATAAATTTGCGCCACAGCACTTTTTATACTTTTTACCACTGCCGCACGGGCAGGGATCATTCCGGCCAACCTTCTTATTTCTGGCTGCTGTGGGCCGGCCTTCAATTTCACTTTCGTTGGTTTTAACATCATCCATATTGACGTTCCGCTGTTGTTGGGGCGCCCTCTGGATTTTAATATTATAAAGGTATTTTACTGTGTCCTCCTGGATTCTCAAAATCATATCCTCGAACATGGCAAAACCTTCTTTGGTATATTCCTTAACCGGGTCGTTCTGTCCATAAGCGCGCAGGCCGATCCCCTGTTTCAGCTGTTCCATATTGTCGATGTGTTCCATCCACGCTGCGTCGACGCTTCTTAAAAGAATTGCGCGCTCAAGCTCCTGCATGTTAGCATCGCCCAATGTCTTTTCTTTTTCTTCGTAGTTATTCCGGCAATACTGAAGAATCGCTTCTTTGAGCGCATCCCGGCTTTCTGGCTCTTTTGGCAGATTCAAGGTTGCCCCTTCAGCCACCAGCGTCTTTTCAAAGTAATTGTTCAGACCTTCAAGATCCCAGTCATCGTAATAGTCGCCGCCGTTGGTGTACATTTCCACATAGCTGTCAACCATATCCTCGGTCATTTTCCAGATCTGCTCATGCATGTTCTGTCCGTCGATAACCTGCTGGCGCTGGTCGTAGATGATTTCTCTCTGGCGGTTCATGACATTATCATACTGGAGAACATTTTTACGGATATCAAAGTTGCGGGCTTCCACACGCTTCTGCGCGCTTTCAATCCCCCTGGTCAGCATTTTATTTTCGATGGGCGTATCCTCATCAAGACCAATGCTTTCAACCATGCTCTGAATTTTTTCAGAACCAAAAATACGCATCAGGTCATCTTCCAGTGAAACGAAAAACTGAGAGGAACCCGGGTCGCCCTGACGGCCGGAACGTCCTCGCAGCTGATTGTCAATACGGCGGCTCTCGTGGCGCTCTGTACCGATAATATGGAGCCCGCCCAGCTCCTGAACCCCTTCTCCAAGGACGATATCCGTACCACGGCCCGCCATATTGGTGGAAATGGTGACGGCGTCCATCTGACCGGCATTAGAGACAATCTCGGCTTCACGTTCCAGATATTTTGCGTTCAGAACATTGTGCTTAATGCCTTCTCTTTTAAGATATTTACTTAAAAGTTCTGACTTTTCAATCGAAATTGTCCCGATCAGAATCGGCTGCCCGGTGGCATGGCGCTGCTTAACCTCTTCGGCTACCGCTTTGAATTTTCCCTCTTCACTTTTGTAGACGAGGTCGTTCATATCGTTACGAACCATTGGCTTATTGGTCGGGATCGTCACAACGTTCAGATTATAAATGGTGTTGAATTCTTCTTCCTCAGTCTTTGCCGTACCGGTCATCCCGGAAAGCTTGTTAAACATTCGGAAATAGTTCTGGAAAGTAATGGTCGCCAATGTTTTAGATTCACGATTAACCTTTACGTGTTCTTTGGCTTCAATGGCCTGGTGCAGACCATTGGAGTAACGGCGGCCCGGCATCAAACGGCCTGTAAACTCATCGACAATAATGATTTCGCCATCCTTGACGACATAATCGCGGTCCTTAAACATCAGGGCATTGGCGTGCAGTGCCTGATTGATATTGTGGGAAATTTCCATATTGTCCACGTCAGCCAGGTTATCCAGTCCAAAATATTTTTCAGCCTTTTCCACACCTTTTTCTGTCAGCATAACGGATTTTGCCTTTTCATCCTTGGTGTAGTCGCCCTTTTCATCAATGGGGCGGTCGTCGTCCTTTTCATCTCCGTCCCAAGTGTCTTCCTTGAGGCGCTTGACAAACATATCCGCCTGTTCATACAGCTTGGTGCTTTTGTCACCGCTGCCTGAAATAATCAATGGCGTTCTGGCTTCGTCAATAAGAACGGAGTCAACTTCATCGATAATGGCGTAATTGAGAACACGCTGTACCTGCTGCGCTTTCTGTGAGGCCATATTGTCACGCAGGTAGTCAAAGCCAAACTCATTATTGGTCCCGTAGGTGATGTCCGCATTGTAAGCCTCAATTTTTTCATCAAAGCTCAGACCATGGACAACTAGTCCGACTTTTAAGCCTAAAAACTCATGCACCTTCCCCATCCACTCGCTGTCACGTTTGGCCAGATAGTCGTTGACAGTTACAATATAAACGCCTTTTCCCTCAAGGGCGTTCAGATAAGCCGGCAAAGTGGATACAAGGGTTTTCCCTTCACCCGTTTTCATTTCCGCGATGTTTCCTTCATGGAGGACCATACCGCCAAGCAGCTGGACTGGGAAATGCTTCATTCCAATTGAACGGTAAGCCGCTTCACGAACCGTGGCAAAAGCGTCGACCAGGATATCGTCCAGGGTCTCCCCGTTTGCCAGACGCTCCTTTAATAAAGCGGTCTGATTTTTCAATTCTTCATCTGACATGGCGCTGTATTGATCATCCAACGCCAGGATTTTATCTACTTTTTTTTGCAATCTTTTGATCTCTTTTTTATTGACATCAAATATTCCATCTAAAAACCCCAAAGTATTCACTCCTTACAGTTATATAAAAATTATTTAATTCGATATTAAGCACACTTACAGAACAGTATAACATATTTTATCCATTATACCAAAAAAACTTAAAAGGGATTGAAATTTTTTAACTTCAATCCCTTCGTCTTGATTATTTTAATCTTTTTTCTTACGCCAGAATACAACGTCCTTGCCATCAACGTTCAGCTTGACGCGTTCATATCCGGCTCTTTCGCGTTCTTCATCCGGATCTGATGAGCTCGCCTTCACTTCAACGCTGCTGTTGTGAACGGCTGTCTGCTGGGGAACGGCCGCCGCATTAACAGGCGCCGTCGGTTCTTCGATCGGTGGTGTAATGACCGGTTCAGCCGGCTTTTGAACTGCTGCAGCCGCCTGCTGGGCCGCAATGGTCTGGGCCTGAAGCTCTTCTGGTGTAATCTGACGGTGAACAGGCTGGGCTTCTGTTACTGCCTGAGCCTTGGCGACAGCCGCGGCGCGCGCCACAGCCTTTTCTGCCGCGACCTTTTCACGTTCCGCCTTAAAGGGTTCCTTTACATCGACATATCTGGTGCGGCGGCGTTTACGGGCACGGATACGTTCCTGTTCCTGATTAACCTGCTGCCAGATGCTGAGCATATCATCTTCTGTGCGTTCTTCTTTTTCTGTATTAATCATAGTTGCTCCATACTCCGGATTACTGACAATTTTATCGTCCTCAACAACAAACGGCGTCTTTTCCTCTACAACCACTGGCTGCGGCTGGGGAACCGGCTCGATATTGATCACTGGCTCCTGGATAACAACGCGCTGTTCAGGGATTTTTTCCTCCGGTTTTTCTTCAGTTTTAATTTCTTCCTGTTCCTTTTCAAAGGCCAGCTTGCCCTTTTCCTTTTCAGCATAAAATGATTGGGTAAAGAAACCGGAAACCGGTCCCGTATCTTCCTCTGAAAAATCTTCTTTCGCCTCTGCGGGCTCATAGGTTCCGATATCCTTAATCGCTGTGAATACCTTTGTATCCTGACTCGGATCATACTCGTCCAGGATTGATTTCCCCATGCTTCCGTCGCCATTATTCTGAATTTCAGCGATGGCCTCTGGTGTCAGCTTTGGAATAACATCGGTCATACTCTCAAAAGAGCCTTCGAGGTTTTCAATTGGATCTTCCTCAAAATCTTCTTCCGGGTAGTAATCGTCGTTTTCATCATCGTAATCATCAAAGAAATCATCCTCGTCATCTTCATCCGGCGGCAAAATATAGTCTTCTTCACCAATCGGTTCGTCTTTGTTAAAAACGGAATCTGCGGGAGCACGGTTCATCGCGTACTGAATCCAGCCGATAAGGCCTATAAATACAACTGCGCTGCCAATACTGAAACCGCCGATACTGCCGATATACTGCATAAAACCGCCGACAAACGGGATGGGAACATTAATCCCCAGCACCCAGAGTCCGCTCTGCTGCATAACCGCATATACCGCATTTGTTCCTTCGTTAATACTCGTAGCGAACGCTGATGTCGCTGGAAGCGACTCAACAATTTTTGACGCCACAGGCATCTTGCCGCCGTTGATAAAAGTGACAATAAAATTCGCCGTGATTCCAACCGCCATCATAATGGTCCAGAAATCATCCAGATTAAAGACCAGCATGACCAAAATCAAAATGTAGCTGATAAAATTGACCACTGGTAAGAACGCATCAACCGCTTCGATACCGCCAGTATAATAATACAGATGGAGTCCAAACTGCAAAATAATTCCGATAATTCCCAAAGGCAGCAAGGAGATTTTCTTCGCTTTGAAGCCTTTAAAGCTTCCGCCTCTGATAAAGCCAATGATTAGTCCTAGTATAATTGCTATTAGTACAAACATAACTTCCCTACCCTCTGTATTTATTCTGAAAAGTAAACACGTATTCTAATGACATTATATTACGTCTATTTTAAATCAAAAGATTTATTATGTCAAACAAAAACACCCGTTAAATACTACTTCTTAACGGGTGTCAAGGGTTATTTTACTAGAAAATCGGCTCGATCAGACCATAGTTTCCGTCTTTTCTCATGTAAACAACGTTAACATCCTCGGTTTCCGCATTTAAAAATACAAAGAAATCATGTCCTAAAAGCTCCATCTGCATGGTTGCTTCATCGACTGACATCGGCTTAACGGCAAATTTCTTTGTGCGCACGACCTTTGGCGGATGCTCTTCGTAATCTTCCATTGGTTCAAGACCGTCCAGGTTATATTTCAATGCTTCTTCAGCGTAACGTTTTTGCAGTTTTGTTTTATGTTTTCTTAACTGGCCTTCCAGCTTGTCGACGACAGCTTCAATGGAACCAGCCATATCTTCGCTTTTTTCTTCGGCTCGTAAAATTGTTTTACCCATCGGTATGGTTATTTCCAGCATCTGGAAATTTTTTTCCTTGCTGAATGTCGCATACACTTCTGTCTCCTGCCCAAAGTAGCGATCAAACTTTTCGAACTTTTTCCTGAGTGCTTCTTTTAAACCTTCTGATACATGCATGTTTTTTCCGTAAATTGTGAATTTCATAATGATAACTCCTTTCAAAAGGTCACTGTACCAGCACATTAAAACGATTAACAAAAATCGCCATCCTGTACTGGTGATGGCAATATTATACCATAACTCACACGAAAATGCACATACAAATTGTTACAATAATGTAACAGGGAGGCCAAAGGTCTCCCTGTTTTCCCGTCTGACCTGGTTTTTTCCCCCACACTCGCCAGCTGGAAGTTTAGCTCAAGGTTTATATCACAACTCCTCCTCTCGGCTTTACGCCGGCTGGTCTTACATCTAGGCCGCACTATGATCAGCTTTCCGCTTTTAGAAAGCCTTACGTGGATCGCTTCGCCTGCGACTGGCATCGACTTTCAACCACAGACACGGGACCACTTCATTATAAAGAAACCTTTAAGGACTGTCAAGCGTCCAAAAAATAAAGAAACAGGCACGCTTAAGTTGCACCTGTTTTAATAACCTATCTAAATTTTTACTTCAGTTCTTCAACGTCATCGATGGACAGACCTGTGATCTTCGCTATCTCTGCAACCGGATAATCACGATCAATCATGGTGCTCGCAATTTTCAAGCGAACATCGGCTTCGCTATCATTTCCCATACCAGGCATGGTGTGGTCAACTACAGTTCGGTACAACATCTGATTATCTCCTTTCAGCTTTCGCTCGTATTTCGTCTGCTTTTCCACAGCGATTGAATTGGCAATTCCTATTTACGAAACACATTATATCCATCCCCGATTATTTTTCAAGTGTTTAACGCTTTCAAAAATAGAATTCTTAAGTTTTCTCCATCAATATTATCTTGCTTCATAAAAAAACCTCCATTAAATGGAATGGAGGTTTTTTGTTACTCAACTATTTTATTGTCAGACATTTCCTTCCAGAATGTTGATCATAATGGCGTTTTCTACCCGGCGGCGTTCAATCTCGCAGGCAACATCATAGGGTTCCATCACTGTGTGGTTGAAATTATAGGCGTTTGCGTGGCAGCCTCCGCCGCAGAAATACTTACACCAGCAGTTTTGGCATTTTTCTTTTTGCAGGAGATTCGCTTTGCCGAATTCGTCCTTGATTTCAGGATACTGGATGCCTTCATCCACTGTTCCCATCTTAAATTCCTCATTGCCCACAAACTGATGGCAGGGGTAAATATCGCCTTCAGGTGTTACCGCGACATAGTCGCGGCCGGCGCCGCAGCCTGACAGGCGTTTATAGACACACGGGCCATTGCTCAGGTCAATATTGAAATGGAAAAAATTGTAATCTAAGCCTTTTTCATGGCGGTTCAGATAATCCAGAGCCAGCTTATCGTACTCTGCCAGAATCTGGTCTACATCTTCTCTCAAAATCGCATAATCGTGTTCCTCCTCTGCAACGACAGGCTCTACAGAAATGCTCTTAAAGCCTTCCTCAGCCAAAAAATTCACATCCTCACCGAAGTCCAGATTATGCTTGGTATAGGTACCGCGGACATAGTAGTCCTTCTTACCCTCGCGCATAGCTGCCATTTTCTTAATTTTATCAATAATAATATCGAAGGAGCCCTTATCATTGACGGTTCTCCGCATATTGTCATTCACGCATTTTCTTCCATCAAGGCTTAAAACTACATTATCCATATTTTCGTCGATATAAGCCATATTTTCGTCGTCTAAAAGCACACCGTTGGTTGTGATTGTAAATTTAAATTTCTTGTGATGGCTTTCTTCCCTGCTTCTGGCATAGTCCACCAGCTCTTTAACCACATCAAAATTCATGAGCGGCTCCCCGCCAAAGAAATCGACTTCCAGGTTCTGGCGGTCTTTTGACTGTTCGACAATAAAATCAATGGCTTTCTTTCCGACTTCCAGGGGCATCAACAGCTTTTCGCCGTTAAAATCTCCCTGAGAAGCAAAGCAGTAGTTGCATTTCAGATTGCAGTCATGGGCGACATGGAGACAGAGGGCTTTGACCAGATCGTGGTTTTTGTAGACATTCGGGTCATAGTCGCTTTCAGTAAAAAGCATCTTCTGTTCTTCGAGCATTTCAAGCTCCAGAATAACCTCCAGCAGATCCTCCTCTGGATATTTATGCTTCAGCTTTTCAACGATCTGGTCCCGGCTTATTTTCTTATAATGGTCCAGAACCTCATAGGTCATCTCATCCACTGTCAGTACGGTGCCGCTATTGACATCCAAAACAATATAGAGACCATTCAAATAAAACTTATGTATCATGATTATCTTCTTTCTTATCTTTCTTTTCTACAAATTTTATGCAAAGAAAAAGCAGTAAACACTGTTACTGCTTTTTCGCAAACTCATTATTATTTAGATTGTTTACACTGCTGGTTTCCTACTGTGCAGGAAGTTTTGCATGCAGACTGGCAGGAAGTCTGGCATTCACCGCAGCCTTTGTTTTTAACATCCGCTAGAGTACCTTTTTTAACGATTGTGATGTGTTTCATCTCATTCACGCTCCTTTATGCAGTTTTTATTTTTTGTCTTCGTCGACTTCTTCGCCGACTTCGACATTTTCATCTGTCACATCTTCAAATTCAGCGTCCTCTACGGGGCTGTCATTGTAATCCTGAGTTTCCTGGGATTCTTCTTCAATGGTTTCAGGTTCTGAAACAGATTCGGTTGTTTCTTCCTCGGTATCATCTTCCGTTTCTTCACGTTTGATTACCTTTGAAACAGCACTTTTAACGATCATTGCCTTATGGAAATCCGGAAGCATCTCGAGGACGATGTTTTCATCATCGATTGCATAAATTATCCCATAAAAACCACCAATTGTCAAAATTTCATCCCCTGGCTTCATGTTGTCCCGCATGGCCTGTATTTCTTTTTTCTGCTTGTTCTGTGGACGCATAATAAAGAAATAAAAGAAAACAACGAGCAGGATCAGCGGGAGAAATGTCATTAAACCACCTTGCATTTTTTAATTCTCCTTAATATTATATTCCGTATTTTTGAAAAAAACTTTCCTTGAATGCTAAAAGGCTGTCTTCCATAATAGCATTCCGTACTTTTTCCATAAGCTTAAGTGTAAAGTATAAATTGTGATATGTCAATAACCTTGCACCCAAAATTTCATTGCATTTTACCAAATGACGTAAGTAAGCTCTTGTATAATTTCGACAAACGAAACAATCGCATTCTGGATCTAAGGGCGTAAAATCTTCCTTATAGGTCGCATTGCGCACGACCACCTTTCCCTGGCTGGTCATGGCTGTTCCGTTGCGCGCGATACGGGTCTGGAGCACACAGTCAAACATATCCACACCACGTATTACGCCTTCTAAAAGTGCATCCACCGAGCCGACCCCCATAAGGTAACGGGGCTTGTCTTTCGGCAGAAGCGGGACCGTCGCGTCCAGAATCCGGTACATGGTATCTTTGGACTCCCCAACGCTCAAACCGCCGATAGAATAGCCCGGAAAATCAATTTCAGTCAGCCCTCTCACGCTCTCTGCCCGGAGGTCCTCATACATACCTCCCTGCACGATGCCAAAAAGTGCCTGATCATCTGGGCGCTTATGAGCGT
This sequence comes from Eubacterium sp. AM05-23, assembly GCF_003477535.1. NCBI lineage: Bacteria > Bacillati > Bacillota > Clostridia > Eubacteriales > Eubacteriaceae > Eubacterium > Eubacterium sp. AM05-23. Next base: position 162,904 of record NZ_QUDF01000002.1, on the reverse strand, counting down.
CTTTACAACGCTTCGCCCAGCGCGTCGTCATTTCCATGGATTTTTTGGTGTACTCGTAATCCGCATCTGCTGGAGCACACTCATCAAAACACATGATAATATCAGCGCCGATCGTATTCTGCATATCGATGGATTTTTCCGGAGACATAAAGTGACGGGAGCCATCTAAATGTGAACAAAACTCCACACCTTCTTCTGTAATTTTTCTTAAATCATTTAAGGAAAAAACCTGGAATCCACCGCTGTCTGTGAGGATTGGCCGGTCCCAGTTCATAAATTTATGAAGCCCTCCCGCCTTCTCCATAATTTCCTGTCCAGGCCGCAGGTAAAGGTGGTAGGTATTACCGAGAATAATATTGGCATCCATCTCCTTCAAATCCTCACTGGTCATGGACTTAACCGTCGCCTGTGTCCCAACCGGCATAAAAATCGGTGTGTTGATAACACCATGGTTGGTGTGAATTTTACCAAGGCGCGCCCCGGTATGCTTATCTTCTTTGATTAATTCGTATCTGAACATTCAGTTTTTCTCCTAATAAATAAACATGGCGTCACCAAAGCTGAAAAAACGGTAACGCGCGTCAATAGCGTGCTGATAAGCCTCCAGAACAGCTTCACGATTATAAAAAGATGAGACCAACATCAGCAATGTAGACTCAGGCAGATGAAAATTCGTGATCAGCGCATCAACCACCTGCCATTTGTAGCCGGGATAGATAAAAATATCCGTGGATCCCTCGCACGCCTGAACCTCACCATCAAAGCGGGCGGCAGCGCTCTCCAGCGTTCTGACAGACGTCGTGCCAACAGCAATCACTCTGCCACCCTTTTTCCGGGTTTCCTCGATGAGCTTTGCGGTTTCTTCGGGCACCTGATAGGTTTCCTCATGCATGTGATGATCCAGTATATTATCACATTTTACCGGACGAAAGGTTCCGATGCCCACATGCAGTGTAACCTCAGCAGTTCTGACGCCCTTTTGGCGGAGCGCATTAAGCAGCTCCTCCGTAAAATGCAGACCGGCGGTCGGGGCAGCGGCAGAACCCGTATACTTGGCGTAAACCGTCTGATACCGATCCTGGTCTTCTAAAACCTCATGAATATATGGCGGCAGAGGCATGGTACCCAGCTCCCCGATAATCTCCTCAAAAATGCCGTCATATTCAAATTCAATGGTTCTGAGACCGCCCTCTACCTTATCCTTAATCTCACCCCTGAGCTTATCTCCAAAGACCAGACGTGTGCCAGGCATTGCTTTCTTTCCCGGCTTTACCATGGTTTCCCAGGTTTTATCATCCAGCCGTTTGAGCAGCAGCAGCTCAACCTTGCCCCCGGTTTCCTCTTTTTTGCCAAAAATCCGCGCTGGAAGTACTTTTGTATTATTCATAACCAGCAGGTCACCCTCGGTTAAATAATCAATAATATCGTGAAAATGACGGTCCTGGACGGTTCCCTCCATACGGTTGAGCACCATCAGCCTCGACGCGTCCCTTTTCTTTTCCGGCGTCTGGGCAATAAGCTCTTCCGGCAGGTCATAATAAAAATCCTTTGTCGTTAGTGTTTCCAAATTTATTCCTCTATTTCTAAATCCAATTTCACCTGTTCCTGCATGGCTGCCGGTTCAAGGCCCAGATGCCTATAGCCGCCTGATGTGATCACGCGTCCCCTTGGCGTTCTGGCCAGATAACCGAGCTGAATCAGGTAAGGCTCATAAACCTCTTCGATGGTATTTCGCTCCTCGCCGATGGCAGCCGCCAGTGTGTCGATCCCTACAGGACCGCCGTCAAATTTTTCAACGATGGTCGTCAGCATAATCCTGTCAATTTCATCTAATCCTTTGGCATCCACTTCAAAGAGTTCTAAAGCTGTTCTGGCTGTCTCCAGATCAATAATGCCTTTTCCCTCGATTTCGGCAAAATCGCGCACCCTTTTCAATAAACGGTTGGCAATACGCGGCGTTCCGCGTGAACGCACCGACAGCTCCTCCGCGCCCTTTTCATCCAGATTGACAGACAATATCTCCGCCGACCGGCTGATAATAGTTGCCAGCTCGCTCTGGTTGTAAAGCTCCAGCCGCTGAACCACACCAAAACGGTCCCGCAGCGGCGCCGTCAGCAGGCCAGCCCGTGTCGTGGCGCCGACCAACGTAAATTTGGGCAGATCCAGACGAATGGATTTTGCGCTCGGTCCCTTGCCAAGGATGATATCCAGAACAAAGTCTTCCATTGCCGGGTACAGCACCTCCTCCACACTTCGCTGCAGCCTGTGGATTTCGTCGATAAACAGGACGTCTCCCTCCTTAAGGCTGGTTAAAATGGCGGCCAGATCTCCAGGCTTTTCAATGGCCGGTCCAGAGGTCGTCTTTATATTCGTTCCCATTTCCTGGGCAATAATATTGGCTAAAGTGGTCTTTCCAAGCCCTGGCGGTCCATAAAGGAGAACATGGTCCAGCGGCTCACCGCGCTTCTGGGCTGCCTGAATAAAGATGGTCATCTGGCGTTTAACGCGGTCCTGTCCAATATAGTCCTCCAGGCGCTGCGGCCTCAGGCTTCTCTCAATATCAATATCGGTTTCGGTAAAACCGCTTGTCACTATACGATCCTTCATTTTATTCACCTACCGTCCAAGAGGATTTGCGGACATCAGCGCATTCTTCAGAATATCCTCAATGCTCATTCCCGGCTGTATAATTTTTTCAACCAGATCTGATGCTTCAGCATAGCCATAGCCTAATCCCAGCAGCCCGTTAACTGCTTCGTTAAAGAGATTGTCTGCCTCTCTGAGATTTTCGATGGCGCCCGGCTCTGCCGAATCCGCAAAAGCAAAATTCTTATATTTGTCCTTAAGCTCCAGAATAATTCGATTGGCTGTCTTTTGCCCGATTCCCGGCGCGCGCGCAATCGCTTTGGCGTCCTCATTGACAATGTAGCGAATCAGCTCGTCCCTGGTAAACTGTGACAGCAGCCCCATCGCTGCTTTTGGCCCGATACCGGAAATGGTGATAATGGTTCTGAATATCTCACGCTCCTCTTTTGATGAAAAGCCGTAGAGCGTTACATCATCTTCCTTAAACGCCGGATGGATATAGACCTTTACTTCCTTGTGTAATTTGGGAAGCTCAGACATCGTGTTTGCGGAAACATTGATCCGGTACCCCATCCCCTGATGGTCTACAACGATGTAGTCTGACGCCTGCTCTTCATAATTGCCTTTTATATATTCAAACACGTCAAGCCTCCTGTTTTTTTCGTATTGGTTAATTGTATCAATTCAGCCCTGTGAATTCAAGAACCTTTATTCGTTCAGAACATGAAAAAAGCACCCGAAGGTGCTAAATCCCGAATATGCCGTCCACCATTTTTGACGCCTAGCGGATGCTAGGTGGGTGCCCTGTCTCTAAGGGTCTGTTTTCCACTCAAAGGAGGCTTAACATTGCATAGAGAACATCCGGACTCCCTATAAATAAGTGTAGGTTCAAAAATAAGGTTGTAACGAACATCTCAGGATGATTTCATTATATCTGTAATTATTAGAATTGAAAAGGATAAATTTTTGTTAAGGGATTGCTAAAAAAGACTACAAAAACTATTTGACATTATCCAAAATCCGCATTCTGTTTTGTTACATTCTTACTTCAATATATTTAAAGCCTTGGAGATGTTGTCTACCGGCAGCAGCTCAAGCCCTGTATTCTCCAGGCCCCGGGCATTGCCCTTTGGCATGATGCAGCGCTTGAAACCAAGCTTTGCGCCCTCTTTAAGACGCTTTTCAATGTGCTGTATATTTCTGACCTCACCAGTCAGGCCAACCTCGCCGATAATCATCATATCCTCTGGAATCTCAAAATTTCTGAAGCTTGAGTACAGCACAGACACAACGGCCAGATCGAGAGCCGGTTCGTCTATTTTCATACCCCCGACCACATTGATATAAGCATCGAGATTCTGAAGCTGTAATCCCAGCCGTTTTTCCATAATAGCCAGGAGCAGCACCATACGGTTATAGTCCATTCCGGTGGCCATACGCCTTGGGTTACCGAAGCTTGTCTGAGATACGAGCCCCTGAAGCTCGATTAAAAGCGGACGCGTGCCCTCCATGCAGGGCACTACCACTGAGCCGCAGGTATTTTTCGGCCGACTTGACAACATCATTTCAGAGGGATTTGCCACCTCGTGCAGGCCATCCTGCGCCATCTCGAAAATACCGATCTCGTTGGTTGAGCCAAAACGGTTTTTGACCCCTCTGAGTATCCGGTAGGTATGGTACTTTTCACCCTCAAAATACAAAACCGTATCAACCATGTGTTCTAACACACGTGGACCAGCAATATTGCCTTCCTTGGTCACATGCCCGACCAGAATCATCGAAATATTATCTTTTTTGGCAATCTGCATCAACGCGTTGGCGTTCTCCCTTATCTGGCTGACGCTTCCGGGAGCCGAGGTAATCGTAGGACTGTACATTGTCTGTATCGAGTCAATAATGACAAGATCAGGTTTCTCATTCAAAATAGTATCCACGATATAGGGTACGTTAATCTCAGACAGAAAAAAGATATTCTGGGATTTTACATTCATCCGGACTGCCCGCATTTTGAGCTGCTGCTCAGATTCTTCACCCGAAATATACAAGATTTTAAGCCCCTGGCTTCCAAGATTCTCCGTCGTCTGCAGCAGGATCGTCGACTTTCCAATTCCAGGGTCACCGCCCAGGAGGATAACGCCTCCGGGCACGATACCACCGCCGAGGACACGGTCGAGTTCCTTGTTTTTCGTTTTAAAACGATCCTCTTTCTGAGGAATGATTTCCTCAATACGCTTCGGTTTTGTGTATACCGCCCGTTCAAGGGTATTTTTCTTTCCCTGATCGGTGGGCATGTCCAGCTCCTCCACAAAGGAATTCCATTCGCCGCATTCTGTACAGCGCCCCATCCATTTAGGGGTGCTGTACCCGCAGTTCTGGCATACAAACTTCTTTTTTATTTTCGCCATAAACCCTCCGTCATTCGATCCATTTATAGATCAGGTAACCGATCATACCGCCAATAAAATTCAGTATCAGATCATCCACATCCGCGCTGCGGCTCGACAGAAAGGCAAATTGCAGCAATTCAATCAAGGCCGTGGTGCCGACTGTCACAATCAATATATGGGGAAAACTCACCCGTTTCTTTCTGCAAAGCGGGTACAATAGCCCCAAAGGAATAAAAAGCGCTATGTTTCCCGCCAGATTCCGAAAGGAATAGGTAAAGGTATTGTACAGAATACTCACCGCATCTGTCGGCTTAGTGGCCAGAAACTCCCAATTTATAATCCCGCTGTGCACAATATCATAAATATAATTATCAATATTGGTAAGCGGAAGCAGGTTGTAGCTGGATTCATACGCAATGTTTGATGTGGGCAGCAGCGTGACCATTGCCAGAAAACCAATGTAGAACACAAACACAACCCTCAGTAAAAAACGCTTTCGCGCATCTTTTGTCATTATGCCGCTCCATTCTTAGTCTTTAACGGATCTCATTATACCCCTAAAACCTTAATGATGCCAGTGGTTTATAAGTCCAATTTCATATCGCCGGCTTTAATCCAGCCCGCTCTGGCGCAGAGCTTATAAAAAATCATCGTCACAACTGCCGGCAGAATAATCTGGAGCAGGCCGATGCCAAGCACAATCTGCACCATTGGCTGCCCGGCCTCTGTCATGGCCATAACTGTGCCAATCTGCCCGACAAGTCCACAGGTTCCCATCCCTGCGGCGACCGGCGTATTCTGCATCTGAAAAACAGTGGTTGCCAGAGGCCCCAAGACCGCCGACGCCGCCGTTGGCGGTATCCATATCCGCCAGTTTTTAATAATATTGGGCACCTGAATCATGGAAGTTCCCAGCCCCTGGGCCGCCAATCCGCCAATGCCGTTTTCCTTATAACTCTGAACCGCAAAGCCGACCATCTGGCAGCAGCAGCCCACTGTCGCCGCTCCGGCGGCTATTCCCGAAAGGTTCAGCATAATGCACAGCGCCGCGCTGGAAATCGGCAGCGTGAGCACCACCCCTACGACTACCGAGATAACAATGCCCATGATGACTGGCTGCTGTTCTGTAGCCCACATGATCACATTTCCCAGGGCTGTCATAAAAGCACCGATGGGCGGGCCAACCACCACAGCAACGAATGAGCCGATGAGCATGGTCACAAAGGGGGTTACTAAAATATCCACCTTTGTCTCCCCCGAAACGGCCTTGCCAAACTCCGCCCCGATAACCGCAGCGATCAGAGCGCCGGCCGGCCCGCCCTGGGCGTTGCCGAGAAAGCCCGCCACTGTAATGGAAAATAAGACAAGCGGCGGCGCATTAAGGCCAAAGGCAACAGCGACTGCAATGGCTGGCCCTGTCATCGCCTGCGCAGCGGGCCACAGCGTCTCGTTTAAAAAGGGAATATGAAATAATATTCCGACCTGGTTCAGGATACTGCCCATCAGCAGTGTGCCAAACAAACCAAAAGCCATGTACTTCAGCGCGTCGATCAAATAGCGCTGGACGGAAAACTCAATATCCTTTTTCTTAAGAAAGTCCCGCACATTTTCATACTTAGGTTCTTTTTTCATTTTTCCTCCAACTTATTTTTATGTTTTATCTATCTTCACACAGACAAAATAAAAGGATACAATCTGTATTCTGTCTGCTGTGACAAAAAATAAAAATACCGAGCGAAACCCGATATTTTTATTTTTAAGCAATAAACTAAAATACATTATTGTATCCTTATAATTTAAAACTTTTTATGTTTTTTTATTATACCATAATTAGAGGAGAATTGCAAGCCGCTCAGTGATGATCAATACACTCGATTTGATGGCAGATTTTCAAGCTTCCAGCGAGCTGCTCTCCACTTACCTGATTCACATGGCCGCCCCATTCATGATCCTTTGATAAAAAATGAAAATGCCATCCGACAAAATTTTTCTTGTCTGCCCACTCAGGGCAGCGAACGCCGACAAGCGTTCCGTTAATCGCTTTAAGCGTCACACATTTCTGCCGCGCGACAATTTCATCCAGCGCCTCATAGGGATTTTCAACGGGCCAGACGCTGTGAATCTCAATTTCTTTAAACCACCCGTCCAGACGCCCGATCAAGCAGCGCTCATGAATTTGGGATTTCAGCTGCTCATCCAACTGTCTGCACAGATCATCCATACCAGTAAATTCACCCATTTCAAAATAAGTGTCCGGGATGAAGTCTGAGACTGTGGCAAAGGGTGTCCTCTCATTTTCGTCCGCCCTCAATATGCGGCAGTCGCCGTCAGCCCTGTAGGGCACACCATCCAGGACGATCATTTCTCCATTCAGGGCATGGTAGGTCCCAAAGCCGATATCGCCATATTCAAGGAGCTCCTCAACGGTGCCGCAGCCGTCAAAGCCACGATTTTTAAAAGTTTCAAAAGTCGAAAACTGATAAATCGTACTCATTTTTCATCCCTATCTGAATTCCATGGGCACATCGCCTAAAAATTTTTTCCAGGCAGCGAGCACCTCACTGATAATTTTAATGCCTACCGAAGAAATAATAACAACTTCTGTTTTATCAAGCGCTGTTTTCCATGGATTCATGACTGCAAATTCATTGACGCAGCTGACCTCAAAATCACCGGCATTGGTTTTTACAAAGCCCTTAATCCGGTAGGCATATTTTTTGATATCATGCAGAAAGGCCCCAAACTTCTGATAATCCAAAGGCTCATCTGAGCGCAGAACACTTGTTTTAGGCCGCGATTCCCATGTATTGGTGGTCTCAACCGGAGCGGGCTGCTCACCGTTCATTTTTTCAAGGATTTCTTCCATGGAAACCTCGCAGAAAGCGGCTCTGTATATCTGCGTTCTGCTGTTTACTTCCCTTATCTTTTCCTCAATTTGATTTAACCGCTCTTCGCTCTGTAAATCCGTTTTATTGATAATCACTGCGTTGCTGTAGATCAGCTGTTTATGGAGCGACGGAATCAGATCATACTGCTCCAGAAAATACAGGCCGTCCACAATACAGATAGCCCCAAGATAATCGTAGGCTTTTCCGCTGATTGAGGACACTGTCTCTAAAATGGTTCCCATGTTTGAGGGATCGGCTACACCGGAGGACTCCACAAAAACATATTCTAAATCGTAATCCAGAAAGCCTGCCAGTCCTTTAATATAATTTTCCTTTAAACAGGCGCAGAAAACGGAACCGCCTGTCAGCTCAAGCAAATCAAAATCATCGCTTTTAATGAGTTCGCCATCAATACTTTTTTCGCCAAACTCATTCATTAAAACCCCAATTTTTACGTCGTTAAAGCTTTTTAACAGATTTGTTAAAAAAGTTGTTTTGCCAGATCCCAAAAAACCAGTCAAAAGTACCAGCTTCATTTTTCCCTCCACTGAAAACAGGGTGGGTAACCTGAGGCACCCACCCTGGTGTTATTTTTTATAAATATTTTTTCACTTCGTCCACAATTTCCTGGCGGCTTGGAATGATGGAAGACCACACCAGCTGTCCATTGATATAGATGGACGGCAGATGCTGTACGCCCATTTTCTGTGTACGCGCAATATCTTCTTTAATGCAGTATTTATAAACGGCAATATCGACAGCGTCGCCAAATTCTTCTCTGGCCAGCATCGCTGCTTTTTCCATATATGTACAGGCAGCGCACTGAACCGGATCGAGGGTAAAGACTTCGATAAAAGGTTTATCCAGATTTTCATAGTCCGGCAGCTCTACATCGCCAAGGGTATCGACCGCTTCGTAATTTTTAACCATTTCGCGTACTTCATCGGTGTGCTTAACAGCCTGCACACATGCGATGGTGTTTTCCATAGGCACATTGTATGGCATATCGCAGCCAGGGCTCACGATCAGGTTATGATGGTCGATGTTGTCTAACATATCGACAACATATTTCATATTGTCCTGCTGTGTCCCGAAAAGCATAGTTGTTGTCAGAGGGATATTCCCGCCGATTGTAATATTGTACTGGTCTGTAACTTTCTTGGCTTCATAAATATTAACATTTTCATCGATAGAAACGCCGTCTGGATATGTACGGCACATAACATCCATCTGAATAGTCGCATCGCCGCAGACAAAGAAGCAGCCGAGAGCGCCCTTACTGCGGATATAGTCAAAAGCAGCTTTGAACTGATCCATAAACAGATCCTCAATGGATTTTGGTGAAATCTGGCTGATAATCGGGTCGACCAGAGCAATGACATCCATTCCTGCCTCTACATAATAATCCGTCATGGCGTTACAGACTTCTGTGCAGAAAGCGACCAGCTCTTTAACATAATCTGGATACATGATAATATCCATAAAGAATTCGCTGCCACGGATATGTGAAGCCAGGGTAACCGGTCCGCAGATCAGGCCATATAAAGCGGTATCGTCGCCTACAGATTCCTTTACACGGCGCATAACATCCAGAACCATCGGAATACGTCCGTCGGTTTTCTTTGGAATTTTGCATTTGCACGGCACTTTAGGATCACCTGCAAAGGGATGGCTCATGACAGAAGGCGGATTATCTTCTGCCCAGAGCAGCTCGCAGCCTAAAATTTCAGCTTCGATCTGTAAATCGAAAATGACCGGCATACCATCTGGTGTGTATAATTTATGAACCTCCATCAATGATTCATATAACTTATCGCCGTCCGTCAGCACTTCTCTGGCTGTATAGCCTTTTAAGGAACCTGCGTGCACACCGCTGAACGGCACGAACGGCACACCGTCTGTCTGTTCATGTCTCAATGTTTTTAATAAAAGTTCTTTACCCATTTTTTCCTCCAAAATTGTTTTATTCACAGTGGTTCATTTGTTTTAGCTTGTGTTAAGTATATCGCTTAGAAGAAAAAAATGATTGTAGGCGCCTTGGTATTTTTGGGAAAATCTTCACGAAAAAGAGACTGAAGCCGCATATGTATACGAAATCAGCCTGTTTTTTTGGTAAATTTTCCTTGTTTTTTTGTAAAGGCTTTACATCCGGTAAGTTGGATTCGGGAATCCTGGGCGAAACGCCTCGATAACAAGATTCTCAGCGTTGAACCCAAGGCTTTCACCCAGCGCATTCACCTTTTCATGGGTATATTTTTCAAGCAGTACAGGATCGACAGCTGCTCTCAGATTAATGGTCAGCTGTCCTTTTTTCATTTCCTGCCCCAGGGTCTGGTCCAGTTCCACCGGCTGCCGGACACCCACACAGCTCAGCTTTGACGCTCCCTTGTCCGTATCTAAATAGAGTTTAAGGTGGCCGATTTCGCCGCCTTCCTTCGCTACAGCTTCTTTCAGAGCCTCGCCGAGCGCGCTCATCAGAGCATCGCCATTTACGGTGTCTTTGGCATTTATTTCAGCCTTGGCATTCAGCCAGCCCATTTCGGCCTCTGCGTTGCCGTAGGTCTCATAGACAACCTCCATTTTTTTTGCGTTTGAAGCGGCAATATCCGCTGACAGGACTGCCAAGAGCCAGGTTTCAACACCCTTGCCTTCTCGCGCAGAAATTTCCATTACTCGGCTCGCCGGGTATTTTTCATTTAAATAGCCGACCAGTTTTTCTTTGTCGCCATCGTCGAGTGTGTCGACTTTGTTTAAAACAATAAAATCGGCTTCCTCCATCTGCTTATCCATAATGTAATACACACCTTCTGAGAAGGCTTCGGTATTATTTTCCATAAAATCCTTCAGGCGTCCGGGTTCCACCAAAACAGAAAGGGGCAGGACATAAAGTTCGCCGGCTTTTCCCTCTTTAGAGGGTTTCATGATCGTTGAAACCAGGTCTGTGCAGCTCCCAACTGGCTCTGCCAGAATAAAATCCTCCTGGCGCATCTCATCCACGCGCTCTGCGAAGCCTGGATAGTTACAGCAGAAGCAGCTTCCGGTCAGCTCTGTGACCTCCAAATCATGATTCTCAACATACTGAGTATCCACCAGATAATCGGTCTGATCATTTGTAATAAGACCTACTGTATTACCAAGTGTTTTAAGTGTTTTAGCCACTTCAATCATTGCCGTTGTCTTTCCGGCGCCTAAAAATCCGCCAATTACCATTAGCTTTGTCATATTGATCACTTACTCCTCTGTCAGATTAGAACATTTATTAGATTAAGTACACTAAATGTTTTATTCAATTATATAACCTTTTTCAGAAAATGAATTGTAAATTATTACTTTATTTAGGTAGATTTTTGATAAAATCGTCTATCCCAATATTCTGTGAATCTTTACTAAAAACAAAAAAAGCCCAAATAATGGGCTTTTTAAGTGTTTTTAGAGGTATACGTCGTTTTGGCGTGTACCGAATTATGCCGATCGCCTTTCTGTTTTTCGAAACTCACAGCCAGTATTTGAACAAAGGCGGCAGTCGTGATCCACCTCAGCCGTACAAATTTCATGGTCAGCGCCGTATACATATCCCAGGGTCTTTATGGGATTGTACATATAACCCTCTGTAATATCCACCGCCAGCTGACGCCGTCCATCCACAATCTCTAAAATTTCCTTCTGAAAATGGATCGGGATCAGCTGATCATCTGGAGCAAAACGGACCGTCAGTCCAAATCCTCTGCGTGTACAGACATCTTCTCTGATAATCTGATAAAAATCATTTGACAGATCAAATAGAACCTGGTCGGCGATGCTGTCAATCATCAACCCCTTCAGATAATCCTTTTCCATAAAATAAGCGGTGCAGCGTTCACTGATCCCTGGCCCAAGCGTAACCATGCTGCATACCAGATGGCTGAGGCCTGCAAGGTCTTTATGGATCAGCGTCCCTATTTCATTAGAAACAAGCTTATAAATTCCACGCGTCTCGATAAGCCTCGGCAGCTCTTCTGAAAGCTCATCATATGCCTTTTCATACTCATTAAAATTCCAGAGATCCCTGCGAATATGCATTTGTTCAAACAGCTTTTCCCGATCTAAGCGTACAGGTATTCCTCTATAGCATCCCATCTTTTTCTCTCAATTTCTTTTCAAACATGAACAATCTGCACCGGATTACCGCAGGCTTCCAAAAACTTTTTCAGACCTTCTACACTAAAGTGAACTGTGGCTGTATTGACATTGGGGTGAAAGTTCACAAAGTCCTGATCCACGACGTCCTGGTCAATATAAACCTCTACCTCATGCTCCTGATCATTAATAATACCAAAAACAGAGACGGCTCCGGTGGTGACGCCCAGATATTTGAGAAGCCGTTCCTCAGAAGCAAAGCTCAGATTGCTGATTCCAATCTGTTTGCCAAATTCCTTGATATTCATCTGTTTTGACTCTTCTAGAATCACCAGGATGTGCCGGTTCCCTTTTTTGTTGCGCAGTAAAAGGTTTTTACAGTGCGCCCCTTTCACGCCATCCATATATTGCTCCAGTTCATCACAGGTGTACACAGGCGGATGCTCAATTACCTGATACTCTACACCAAGCCCGTCCAAAAAATCATATACCTTTTTCGCTTCAGTTTCCATTATTATTCCCTCTTTCTGATTTTTTCTTTCTAAAATACCCTTCAAAGGCGATAAGCAGAATAACCGCAAACATCATCAGGCTCCCCAGAAAACTGTAGGCTGTCAGAGGCTCCCTGAAAATGACAACACCGCACAAAAGCGCCACTACAGGCTCAAGCACACAGATCATCGCCGCATAGGTCGGACCAATGGCACGAATGGCAACCGTCGAAAAGCCAATACCGATAATCGACAAAACGGCCACCCCCAGCATTGACAGATAAGCAGCGGACTCGAGACTGACAAGGTGAAGTTCTCCTTTTATCATGCCCCAGGCACCAAACACAAGTACCACCACCAGCGCCAGATAAAAAAGCAAGTTGAGCGGGTCCAGCTCTTTGATACTGCTTTCACTGACACTGACCATATAAAGACCAAAGGCCGCACCGGATAAAAGTGCGATGAGCATTCCCACAGGGTTTACTGTAAAATTAAATTCCATGAGAAATGCAATCCCCAGACAGGTCAGAACCAAAGCAATAGCCTTTACGCCGGTCATTTTCTCCTTATAAAAAACAACCATAAAAAGCGCAACAAACAACGGATATGAAAAGTGAATCATGGTGGCCTGACTCATAGGCATGAAGATATAGGATTCGGCCAGCAGAAAAATCGCTCCACCATAACCGATAACGCCGTATATCAGCAAATCCTTAACCTGACTCTTTGTGGGCTTTACAAGCTTTTTCCTGACTGACAGATAAGCGCCGATCACCAGAAAAATAATCAAAAACCGGCTGACCAGTATGGTATCGCTGGTTACTGACAGATTGACCAGATTCTTAGTGAAAAGTGAAATAAAGCCATAGGCCATAGCGCCGATCACAGCAATAATGATTCCCTTAAACATTTTTCTCCCCTTACTTTTCCAAACATACCTCCGCAGTCTTATTTTAAATTATATTTTTTAAGCTTATAGTATAGCTTCTGTCGGCTCATGCCCATCTGCTTGGCGGTTTTCGCGATATTCCCGCCATTTTTGGTCAGGCTTTCGATTATAAACTCTTTCTCTTTTTCCTTCAATTCCTCAAAAATATTCTGTCCTTTGTCAATCGAGACTGATGTTCGTATCTCGCCAGGCTGTTCCGGCTGCCCTTCGTAATTTCCGATTTTATCCTCACCCAAAATGTATTTGGGCAGATGCCTTATACCAATATAGGTCTCATCCGGATCGATAACGTTCATGGCGGATTCCAAAAGATGGCGGAGCTGTCTGACATTTCCAGGCCAGCTGTAATGATCGAAAAGCTGTTTAACTTCTGAATCGACTCCAATGATTTTTTTATCGAACTGTTTATTATACATCTCGATAAAATATTTCGTCAGCAGGCTTACATCATCCAAGCGCATCCTCAGTGACGGGATTACAATATAGACAACAGCCAGCCGGTAAAAAAGGTCGCTTCTGAAATTATTATCCTGAATCGCCTGTGCAGGATTTTCATTACAGCTTGAAATGATCCGCGCACTTACATGGATCATTTTGTTTGATCCAAGGCGTGTGACGGTCCGTTCCTCCAAAACTCTTAAAAGCTTTGACTGAAGAAACAGGGACATGGAATTGATTTCATCCAGAAAAATAGTTCCGCCGTCCGCTTCCTCAAAAAGTCCCGGCTTGTCGGTCGCGCCGGTAAAGGAACCTTTTGTCGTCCCGAACAGCAGGCCTTCCAGCAGCGATTCTGGTATGGCCGCGCAGTTAATGGCCAGAAACGGCTTGTCTCTCCTTGTACTGTAGGCGTGGATACTCTGGGCAAACATTTCCTTCCCTGTCCCGGTTTCGCCGATGATCAGGATATTGGAATCGGTCTGGGCGGCCTGTTTGGCGGACTGGATGCTTTTCGCCAGCTCCGGATTCACTGTGATAATACTGTCGAAGGTATAGCGTGTCTGTTTGGACTCATAGTTTGGCTGAGTGGTGATCGTTTTGATCCGCTCTTTGCTGGTTTGTTTTTTCTCTTCATCCAGCGTCTGAAGAATCCCATTGTAGTCACGGACAATAGCAGCTGAGCCGAATATCTTTCCATGATAATAAAGCGGAATCACTGAGGTCACACAATCCACGAAGGTCCCTGCCTTGGTATAGTAGCCTTGTCTCACATTTTCGATTGGCTTTTGTGTTTTCAGCACTCTTAAAAGCAGACTGGATTCATAATCCAGCGCGTAGATATCCATGGCGTGCCTGCCGATAACTTGTGAAGGCTCATAGTTATCGATTTTTCCCTGAGCCTCATTATAAACGATTATCTTACCATCCTGATTAACGGCGTGAATCCCATCCTTACTGAACTGCACAATGGTTTCCAAAAGGCTGATTCGGGCATTCTCCAAACCTACCACCTCAAAAATCCAGATATTCAGCTTCGTTTCTTCTCCAAAATTCATGCTCTTAAACCGGACATTCACCTGGTTTTTATCAAGATCATAGAAGTATTCAGAGTCCTCATCAATTCCATACTTCAAAAACAGCTCCTCAAGATGAATTTCCAGAGTATCGCTAACATTTAAATGAAAAATTTCTAAAAAGCGGTCATTGAATTTGACAATTTTACTAAACTGGTCTGTTATAACCAGACCCTTGTATCTTAAATCAATAAAATCGATGAATTCCTGAATTGTATCGTTTACTTTTTTGTCTATTTTTGTCATTATCAATACCTCCTTTAGAAACCGTTTGAAAACTAAGTCGCTGCAATCATTATAACAATTTTAAAAATTGGATAAAAGGGGCGAACGAATCCACCCCTTTATTCCATCACTCAATTTTCTCAACACTATTTCCACTGGCCTCTGCTTCAGCTGCGGCGATCCTTTCCAGCCGCTCCTTTTCAGCCGTATCATAAACAGAAAGGTCGCCTTTACTGTAAATATCATATTCGTCAAGCCGTTTCATCGATTTGAAAAATGACGCCATCATAAAGACCATAATCACACATAGCGGCAGCCCACAGACAATAACGGAAGTCTGTAAAGCGTCTGTTCCGCCGGAAATCAGCAGGGTGTATGCCGCCAGAGCCATGATAGCGCCCCAGAAAATACTGACGATTCTCGGAGGACTTGCTTCACCGGTTTCATCTTCAAATTCCTTAAGTGTCATGGCCGAAATAGACATAGTCATTGATTCGGCAAGGGTAACAAATGACAGGATAACAATGAGCAGGGCAATAACGTTCATAAATTTGCTCCAGGGCAGCTGGTTAAAGAACGCGTAGAGAGCCATATCTGAGCCTACCTGTTCAACGATTTGTCCAATGCTTGTTCCGAAAAATTTTTCAAGAATAATGCTGCCGCCGCCAAACACGCCGAACCATACAAAGGAGAATACCACTGGCGCAATCAGATTAACTGTGACAAATTCCCGAATTGTCCGGCCATAAGCCAATTTGACCAGGAATAAACCAATCAGCGGCGCAAAGACCATCCACCAGGTATTGAAGAATACATTGTTTGCTCCTACCCAGCCGGTTCTGGCAATTGGGTCTAGAAACAGAGAAAGATTAATAAATTCATTAAAGTACTGGCCGATGGCGGTAATGGTTAACTCCGTAACGCCAATGGGATCAACGACAATGAATGAAAAGATTAAAACGAAGAAGTATAAAACAGTGTTCAGATTACTGATATAGGTAATCCCTTTGTGCAGTCCAGAAATACTGGAAGCTGTGTAAAACACCGTCATGATGGCGATAATAATCAGCCAATTGACCATATTGCTCTCAAAGCCGATAATCGTATCCAGCCCGCGGGCGATCTGCAGAGTCGCGAAGCCCAGAGATGTGGCGATCCCGCCGATAATTGCAAAAATAGCAACAGCATCGATAAAATTGCCGATGCCGCCATAGGTTTTTTCACCCAAAAGCGGATACAGGGATGTGCAGACGCGGTAACGCTTTTTCGCATTGTAGATTAAAAATACCACGCAAAGTCCTGCGGTCGTGTAGATGGCATAGGGATGCAGACACCAATGCAGAAAGGTATATTTTAAAGCGTTCAGAATCGCACCGGAGGACAGGGGTTCTACGCCCAGGAATGCCGGAGGATTGTAAACAAAGCTGATGGGTTCATAAACGCCATAATAATTGATGCCGACAGCAATCCCAGAGGTTAAAGCGATGGCAAACCAAACCGGTTTGCTCATTTTGGGCTTTGCATCAGGCCCCCCCAGCTTGATTTTACCAAATTTACTGAAGCCGGCCCACAGGCAGAAGATAACCATAAAGAAAGCGGCCGGTGTAATAAACCACGAAAAATATTTCAGAACAAAATTCAATGCCGCATTGGCACCATTGGCAAAGGTCTGCGGTGCAATGCAGCCAAAAGCCACAAAAATAACAAGGGCGATTCCTGATGAAAAGAATACCCATTTATTTACAATATCAAAGAATCCCTTCTTTTCTGTTGTTTGCTGCTTATCCATTTTTCCCCTCACTTTCATAATTCATTTTATGCCACAAGGAACATTATAGAGGAATTAAGGCAGATTGTCATCTGCCTTAATTCGAGATACACACCTTCTTAATTGTATTTAGCGATTAAAGCTTTCAGGATATCGTCGCAGTCCTTGCTGACATCTGACGGGATTGTTTTAGGCTGATGATTTTCAAGAATATCTCTGACTTTCGCATTGGCGAGGTCTTTAAGCTCTGGCTTTCCATCTGCTTCCCAGTTGGTGTACACTTTTCGGTTAAATAACTGTGGCAGCCACCATTCGGTTTTAAACTTTTCAAAAGTCTGGCGTTCAGCTAAGAAGTTTCCGCCTGGTCCGACATTCTTGATAATATTGACAGCCAAAGACTCGTCTGTCACTTCGATACCGCGGATGATCTGCTTGGTCTGTCCAATGATCTCATCCGCGATGACAAGGGCTTCCATAGAGGTTAACAGGCCAGATTCCATATATCCGACATCGTGGATTAAATTACCGCCGTAAAGCGCAGACATGAGGATACTGGTTGCCTGATCAATACCATGCTGCTGGTCGAGACATTTGGAATCTGAACAGCCGGCCGTTGTGAATACCGGAAGGTTATAAAACTGAGACATCTTGCTCAGACCACCCTGCAGCAGGTTAAATTCTGGTGAGCTGTAGGTAATCTGCATTGAGGACATATCCACACAAGTACAGACGCCGCCCATAATATAAGGTGCACCTTCTTTGATCAGCTGATTGATTACCAGACCGGACAGGGATTCCGCCAGCTCGACTACCATCGTTCCCGCCAGTGTAACCGGTGCAGTCATGCCTGCCTGAGCAGCGGAGGTGTAAACAGCTGGCAGCCCGTGCTCTGCCATGGTCATCATAACATCCAGGCCTTCGTTTTCGTGAATCAGCGGAGTGATCGGTTCGGAATAAACAGAGAAGAATGGATACTTTTCAAGCTCTTCATAACTGCCGCGAACTTTTGCGCCCATATCGATCATTGCCTGAACATTGTCTCGGTTATATGCCCAGTGTAAGATTGGCTTCGGAGAGTTTTCAAACATCGCCTTAAAGCAATAGACATCTAAAACGCTGGTTTCAACACCATCAATGGTTCCAAAGTCCATCAGATAGTCAATATTCGGAAGGGCATCCATTACCTTCACAGCCTTGCAGGTATCTTCATAATGAGGAATTTTTCTTTCTCCGGTATATGGGTCCAGCGTATTGATAACGGTTGGTCCAGGTCCGTAATAAAAACGCTTGCCGCCAAGGATCATCTTGGATTCCATATCCTGGGAATAAAGAGTTACCTGAGAAGGCGCGGATTTTATAGCACTCTCAACCATTGCAGCAGGGAATCGAACGCGTCTGCCATCAACGAAGGCTCCTGCTTTTTTTAGAATTTCCAGCGCCTTGTCATTATAAACATCAACCCCGACTTCCTTTAACACCTCTAAAATTGCCTGATGAATCATTGCGCATTGATCATCGTTAAAAACTTCAATACCTAATTGTTGTCTACTTGTGTAGTTGCATAAGTTATCCATCGTTTTCTC
Source organism: Eubacterium sp. AM05-23 (assembly GCF_003477535.1). NCBI lineage: Bacteria > Bacillati > Bacillota > Clostridia > Eubacteriales > Eubacteriaceae > Eubacterium > Eubacterium sp. AM05-23. The sequence continues at coordinate 144,400 of NZ_QUDF01000002.1, read as the reverse complement.
CTTTTTCTTTTGATCAACAAATGCGATCGTTTTAACATAAACCTTTTGGAGTGATGTTAATGCAAGACCCGTGCCATATTCGTAAAATTTTTTGAAAAAGCAGTAGTCTTATCCGGGATTAATGATTTTCTAACCTTTATATACAAAAGTTTCCTGCCTGCCGCAAAATTTTATTCCAGTTTATTAAGAAAGATTTTCGATTGAAAACGTATTAAATTATTTGAATAAAAAACGTCAGCTTTGTCAAAAAATGTAAAAATTATTTTGACATTTTTTACACTTGCCAAAAACGTTAAAAAAATAACAAAAAAACGGTGGTAATCTTTTTAGTTTTGTCAAAAAATGTAAAAATTGTTATTATTTGTCAAAAAAATGTCCGGTTTTGATACGCATTTTTTGTTCAGCGTTCTCTTTGATTTTTTTCTTAACACTTTTCTGAAAATACTTTTTCGTTGTTATTTATTAGGTAATCAAAGTTTAAGACCTTTTCTTTTTACGAAAAACAAAAAGGTTGGCACGAGTATTGCGTCTCTTAGCCAGCAAACATAAACTTTTTTAATCTATCAACTTTTGGAGGGAATATATATGAATTTTGATCACGCTTATTTTGAACAAGACAGAGAAAACATTGCAAAGAAACTGGATATTGGCAAAGAAATCATTTATCTGACAAAACCAGAATGTGAAAATATCGGCCTCACCCGCGATGATATTCTGGATATCACTAAAAAAACGCTGATTTCCCACGGAAAAAAAGAATTTGAGATGCCTGCAAAAATCGGCGTCCACCCCTGGACAGAAGTCTTTTTCCATGCAATGCCAGCCTATGTGCCAGAACAAAGAGCCATTGGATGCAAATGGATCGAATGCTACCCAAACAATCCCAAAAAGTATAATCTTCCACAGACGACTGGCCTTTTGGTATTGAACGATGTGCTTTCCGGCGTTCCTGTTGCAGTGATGGACTGTGCCTGGATTACCGCCATGCGTACACCGGCCGTTACAGTCCTGGCCGCCGCTGCCCTTCATCCAGACGCTGAAAGCTTTGGTATGTTCGGCTGTGGTGTACAGGGGATTGAGCATGTGCGCTATGTCACCAGAACACTTAAAAAACTGAAAAAAATTTATGTATATGATGTCGTGGAAGCAGCTGCAGATAACCTGATTAAAATTGTTCAGCCTGAAATCGATGTTGAAATCGTCAAGGCCGCTTCGCCTCAGGAAATTGCTGAAAAATGTGAAGTCATGAGTTCAGCCACTATCATCCTGAAGGATCCCTTATGTGTTGTTAAGGACGAGTGGATCTCAGCCGGACAGACCATTGTTCCCTGCGATATGAACACCTTCTTTGACCTTAAAACGCAGTACCGGGCAGACAAATACATTGTCGACAGCATCGACGAGCATGAGCTGTTTGCAGAGATGGGTTACTTCCCGGCTGATAAGGGGCTTCCAAAGGTTTACTGCCAGACAGGCGAGATTCTCGCCGGCCTAAGCGAAGGCCGTACCTCCAATGATGAATTGATTGTCTGCAGCAATATCGGGATGTCTGTCTGTGATATGACGGTTGCCCGCGCAATCTTCGATATCGCTCTTGAAAAGGGAATTGGCCAGAAGCTTGCCCTGTAAAAACATTCTTTTATAAAATTTAGAAAAAGTGAGGATAAAATTATGAGTAACTATGCAATGATCAGCGATTATGTTGTAAATGGAAATGAAAACGGCGTTGTCAATGAAGTTAATGCCGCCCTATCTGGCAATGCAGCACCTCTTGAAATTATCAATGAAGGCCTGCTGACTGGCATGAATGTTGTCGGTGAAAAGTTTGCGAACGGCGAAATGTTTGTTCCTGAGGTTTTAATGGCAGCCCGCGCCATGAACGCCGGCATGGACATTGTCAAACCGCTTCTGGTCGAAGGCGACGTTACATCACTGGGCACTGTTGTCATTGGCACTGTTAAAGGCGACCTCCACGACATCGGCAAAAACCTGGTTGTTATGATGCTTGAAAGCGCTGGTTTCAAAGTTGTCAATCTTGGTGTTGACGCTAAAAAAGAAGCCTTTGTTGAAGCTGCCAAAGAAAACGACGCAGATATTGTGGCCATGTCCGCCATGCTGACAACCACCATGACCTACATGGACGAAATTATCAAAACCTGTAAAGACGCAGGCATCGATGCTAAATATATGATCGGCGGCGCGCCAGTAACGCCAGCTTACGCTGAAAAAATCAGCGCAATCTACACTGCCGATGCGTCAACTGCGGCCGAAAAAGCAAAAGCACTGGTTTAAAAGCTGAAAATCATACCATTTTGACAAATTCTTAAACTAAAAAATCCTGCCCACTCTGCTTGTCTTCCTCTTTCTAAACAGGGTGGGCCCATTGATGCGGCTGCCGTTAGGATACCGTTGCATCCGAGAATTCAAAAACACTGGAGGAATCCACAAATGTATATTAATCGAAAATTTTATGAAAATTATATCTCTACCCGCGATGTTGAACTTCTGCATGAATACACCCTGAAAGTTTTAAAAGAAGTGGGTGTCTCCTTCAATTGCGAAGAAGCATTGGATATTTTCAAAAACCACGGCGCAACAGTTGAAGGAAGCATTGTTAAATTCGATGAATCCTTATTAAACGCAGCGCTGGAAACGGTTCCCAAAACCTTCACCATTCACACATGCAGCGGTGAAACCCCAATCGGTGAACCTTTCCGCCCCAAAACAGTCGGCTGCTACGGTCCGTCCAAATTTCTATTTGAGGATGATACCTACCGTGTCGCCCAGATGGCGGACATGATTAAATTCCTGAAGCTCATGGACACCAGCGATGTGACTGATTTTGTCAACAACGCGGCTTTCGATACGCCAGACCTGGACAAAAGCCAGGATGATTTCTACCTGCCTCAGGTCGCCATGTGCCTGAAGTATTCTAAAAAGCCAACCTACGGCAATGTGGCCAACAGCCTGAACACTCGCGGCAAAAGCCTGAAAGAAGCAGCCCGCGGCATTGCAAATCTATACAAAGAGTTTTACGATATCTGGGATAAGCCAGTCCTCCTGACCAACGCGTGTGCCCTCTCGCCCCTTGGTTACTCCTACGAGGTGCTGGATAATATTATCGGCTTATGCGAAGAAGGCCAGCCTGTAACCATTATCACCTGTTCCATGACAAACATGACTGCCCCAGCAGCGCTGCTCGGAACGGTGATCCAGAACAACGCCACCATTCTGGCTGGTATCGTCTTGACCCAGCTCATCAATCCAGGCGTGCCTGTTATCTACGGCTCGGTCTCGAGCGCTACGGATATGCGTGAGGTGGCTCTTGCCATTGGCGCGCCCGAAGCACAACTGATCCAGATGTCTTCTCTGGCGCTGGCACGTTATTACCAGATTCCTGTCCGCGTTGGCGTAGCGGGAACCGACGCCATGAAACCAGACTACCAGGCCGGTGTCGAAACCTTTATGAACCTGATGACTACTTATCTCGGCAAAGCGGACTTTATTCTGCACCATGCAGGCATTCTTCAGTCCTATGCCCTTGGCAGCTATGAAAAATTCGTACTGGATGAGGAAGTCAACCGGATTATGCTCCGCTTGAACAAAGGCATTGACATTTCTGACACTAAAGCAGAAAAAGTTTTTGAACAGATTAAAAAAGCAGGTCCTCTTGGCAACTATCTGTCTGGCAGAACCCCGAAGGAATACCGTCAGGAACACTACCTGACCAAGCTTTTTAACCGCGCCGCCGGCGAACCAAACGCCATCTTCGAAAATATCGGCGAGCTTCGGGAACGCGCGGTAAAAGAAATTGACGAACGGGTTGCAGGCTACACGCTGCCCGATCTAACGCAAACACAGAAACAAATTTTAAACAAATTTTTACCTGAATCTGAAAAATTCTAAAACCTCAGAAAAATCCCTCTTTTCAAAACCGGTATGCCGCCCCAGAAAGCATACCGGTTTTATTTTTGTTATTGATTTCTATGAAATATATTTATAAGTTTGATACAATTATTCTATTTTCAATTCGTTTACAATTTTGTAATAAATATAAAATTATTTTTTTGCTTTTATAAATTTTTTGATATATTTGGGTGTTTTAAAGGATTTTTATGGTATTTTTCAACAAAACTTTTGTAGATATTTTCAAAATATGATATAATAGTAAATAATAAAGACAGAAAGGACAGGAAGGCTGATAATTCTATGAAAGCAACTATTTTTAAAGAAGACCACCAGTTGAACCTCGAGGCCATTGAAGAAATTCTCACCTCATTTTATTACGCGACAGATGTTCCGGTAACTTTGTATGACCAGAGCACCCAGCCGTTGGGCACCTACTTTGAGGATAAAAAAATCTGCCGGTACTTTAATCAGTCCGAGACCGAATCCAGCCTCTGTCCAAACGCACTGCACTTTGCCGCCACCTGGGCGCACCGGCTTGGAGAGCCTTATATTTTCGTCTGTCCTTCAGGCTTTGTCAATATTGCCATCGCTATCCTGGACGACCAGCAGTTTGCTGGCTCCGTCATTGCCGGCCCCATTGCCATGGGAACCATTGAGGAGAGCACCATCCGCGATATGTTCACCATCCACCAAGCCTCGCCCGAGGTACTCTACAACACGACCCTCTTTATTCGGAATATGAAAATTTTTACCCCTTCCCAGGTAAATCATCTTGCCAGGCTTTTAAACGCGGCGATCCTGAGCCTGTACCCCAACACAGAAGCCTACGAGAAGCTAAGCTCTGAATACCACGATCAATCCGAAATTGGGGAACGCATTCACGAGCATAAAAAGAACAACATTCCGCTGGTTTATCCCTATGAGAAGGAACAGGAGCTGGTGCGGCAGGTGAAGGAGGGCGACCACGAGGGCGCTCAGGTAACCCTCAAATTTTTAGTCAATGAAATTTTGCTGATTGAGGGCGGCAACCTTGAGGTTATCAAAGCCAGGATTTTAGAGCTTGTCACCATTCTCTCCCGCGCTTCGGTAGAGGGCGGCGCCTCTCTTGAAAAGATTTTCGGACTGAATCTTGATCTGATCACTGAGCTCAATAAAATTGACAGCATTCAGGTTCTCAGCTCATGGACCGTTAAAATTATTGACCATTTCACCAAAAATATTTTTAATAATATTTATTCTGGGGACTCTTATCTGATCAACCAGGCCATTGAGCACACAAGAGCTAATTATATGAACAAAATCACGCTTCAAAAGCTGGCAGACTACCTGCATGTCTCAGACTCCTACCTGTCCAAGCTGTTTAAGGAAGAAACGGGCATCAGCTTCACGCAGTATCTCAACGAAATTCGGATCAACCGGAGCAAGGAGCTCCTGCAGAACACCAAAATGAGCATCGTCGAGGTGGCGCTTTTTGTCGGCTATGAGGATCAGAGCTATTTTACAAAAGTTTTTAAAAAAATTACCGGTATTACGCCAAAGAAATACCGGTCAGGAAAAAAATAAAACAGGAAACGCCTAAGCCACTCCTCCGAGTGGCTTTAATTGAAAGTTGTCCAGCGCCTCATTGATTTCGTCCAGGTCAAAGACGCGCTGCTCCACACAGTAGCGGATGATCAAATCAAAGGTCTCGCTGCCGGAAAGGGCATAGCCGGCCTCGGACAAGAGGGCCTCCAGCTCGGCCAGATCGGCTTCCAGCGCAATTCCCAGAGCGATGACCGTAGCCTTTGACGGATGATATTCCGGGTCACTGCGAATTTTCGAAAAAAGACGCCGGTCTATACCTGCCCGATGGTAAACCGCACTGTCTGAGACGCCTTTTTCATCGATCATCGCGAAAAGCCTTTTGGGAAATCCCGGCCCTTTATGGCGCTCAATATAGCTGTCCAGGCTGGCTGCTGAAGCCTCAGAATGGCAGGTACTGAGCCCTTCGCCTTCCATATTGTCCTGATTGTTTTCTGGAATATCCATCAGCTTTGCTTTCAAGCTGCGCGTACATACTGCCGCGAAGCTTTTTTGTTTTTTTCTGGCTGCTTCATCGACAGCTTGCCTCTGCTTTGTCTCTACAAATTTTCTGAGCCCGGATAAAAAATTTTGTGACAGCATTATAACCTCCGATGTCGCCTTGCAGGCGACCATTTTTTCTTTTAAAGATGTTATTATCATATCATAAAAAGAAAGGAGACGTCATCATGAATCCAAATTTGACAGAAATCATTTTTATACTGGACCGCAGCGGCTCAATGGCAGGGCTGGAGGCTGACACCATTGGCGGCTATAACCAGTTTTTAAAGACCCAGTCCCAAAAGTCCGGTGAGCTTCGTGTCACCACTGTTCTTTTTGATCATGAATACGAGTGTCTGTACCAGAGCATTTGTCCCGAAAACGCTGTGCTCACAGAGCGCCAGTATTTTGTCCGGGGCTGTACAGCCCTCTATGATGCCGTGGGCCAGGCTGTGACTCACACCAGGCGGCGCCTTGCCGAAACGCCTGAGCCCGAACGGCCCTCCAAGGTGATTGTCGTCATTACCACCGACGGCTGCGAAAACGCCAGTAAAGCCTATACGCATCAACAAATTCAAAATATGATCCGGCAGCAGCAGGAAAAATACAGCTGGGAATTTTTGTTCTTCGGCGCAAACATCGATGTGGAAAATGCCGCACAAACCATTGGCGTGCAGGCTGACAGGGCTTTTTCCTATGAAGCCGACAGTGCAGGTGTCTGCAAAATGATGGCAAGCGCCTGCGATATGGTTTCGACCCTCCGAGAAGCTCTATCCTGCAAAAATGACGCTGAGAGCAATTCGTGATTTCAAACAAAAATTTTCGGCCAAATTAAAAAAGCCCGAATTCCGGGCTTCTCATTCGTTTTATCGGTATACGCTGAAACAGCGTATACCGTTTTTGCTTTACTGGCTGTCTTTTGCCTTCAAACAGACCGGAATTCACAGCTGTAGTTTGAGCACAGACTGCAGTCATGATCCTTTTCCGCGATCTGTATATTTTTATCGGCGCCATATACATAGCCCATGGTTTTCAGAGGATTGTACATAAAACCCTCTGTGACAGAAACGTTTAAGCGTTCGCTGCCGCCTGCTTCCTCCAGAATAACCTTCTGATTTTGAATGGGAATAATATAGTCGTCGGGCTGATAACGAACCGTCAGCGCATAGCCCTGCTTCTCAAAAACATCCTCACGGATAACAGGATAAAAATCATCCGACAAATTAAAGAGCAGCTGGTCCGCAATGGAGTCAATCATCAGACCCTTCAGATAATCCTTTTCGGCAAAATAGGCGGTGCAGCGATCACTGATTTCCGCACCCAGGGTGACCATCGCATACACAAAGTGACTGACTTCGCAGAGCCCCTTGTGCATGGGCTCACGGCCATCTGCCTTTTTCAGGACATAAATTCCTCTGGCGTCAACCAGTTTTGGAATCTCCTCCGCGAGCTCGTTATAAGCGGTTAAAAACTCGTCGTAGTTTGACTGCGTTTCATCAATATGCATCCGTTTGAACACAATATCCCGTTCCATACGGATCGGAATATGATAAACCTTTTCCATTTTCACACCTCCTGCTCTCTATTATAACTCATTTTTCCGCTGCGACCAATGCCTCTTCTGTGTTTTCGCGGGTAATAAAAATCACAGACAGCGTCATCAGGATTGAGCCAATCCAGGTATTCATATTGTAGGGATCGCCAAAAATCAAAATCCCCAGAATTAAGGACACTACAGCCTCAAAGGAAATAATCAACGAGGTTTTCGTCGACCCGATACATTTGATCGAGTAAGCGACTGCCCCCAGCACAAAAACCGTTACTGCCCCGATGCAGGTTCCCATTAAAAGCTGCGGAACATCAACTGCCAGAAACTGCGGCGTGCCCGCCAGGAGTCCCTGTATAAAAAAGAAAACACAGCTGAAGCCTGAGAGGTAAAAGACAATGACCAGATTATCCAGCGACTTGACGCTGCTTTTCTGTATCCCCACCAGATAGATGGCGTAGGCCAGACCCGACCCTATGGCCAGCATACTGCCCAAATTAAAAAGCTCCAGACTGAAATTCATCAGGCAAAAGATTCCGAGAATGGCCAGCGACAAAGAGACTGCCTTTACTCTAGTCAGTTTTTCTTTAAAAAGTATGGTCATGATGACCAGCACAAACAGAGGATAGGTAAAATAAAGCATGGTCGCCAGCCCCATGGGCAAAAAATTAAAGGAGGTGGCCAGCAAAAAGGTCGATCCGCCATAGCCCGCCACGGTCAGCAGCACCAGCGTCACCAGCTGTCTGAGGGTAATCCGGCAATTCTGTTTTTTTATGATAAACCATATTCCTGTAATGATAAATACGAATAAAAAACGGTAAAACAGCACCTCCACAGAGGTCATGCCTGTGTTCATCATCCATTTTGTCAGCACCAGAATCCCGCCGCAGCTAAATGCCGCGGCAATCGAGGCGATTATTCCTAAAGACATATCAATATCACTTCCATTTTTTACATAAAGCCGTAATAAGGCCTTTGGGCAACCGCATTATGAACAAAATTGATCATCGTGATAAAATCAAACACTGGCAGATTAAACTCCGCCTGAATCGCTGCGGAATAAGGCGGCATATCGCTGCATTCCAAAAGAATGGCACCCACATCTTCATTTTCATCTAAAATTTCCCGGACCAGTCCTTTGAGTTCTTCACGAACAGCAGCATTGTCAAAATTGCCTCGACGTTCCATAAAGGCCGAGAACTCTGGAAGCTTTCCTGCGGATTTAATCACACACCGCTTAAAGACTTCCTCTGAAACATTGCATTCTGCAAATAATTCTTTTGTCAGATTCTTGCCATCTGCGCATAAAACGCCGATTTTCTGGCTGCTTTTAAGCCCTGCCGCAATCCATGACGCCTGAATCACACTGGATAAGTAAACTGGAATGTCCAATGCCTCGGCCACCTTTTTCTGGAAATGCCCAAAATAGCCGCATGCGCCGCAGATGGCGCGGCAGCCTTCCAGCTCCAGCTGTCTGGCTGTTTTAATCAGCTCTGGCAGAAGGCTTTCATCACCGCTGTGCATTCTGTTCTGGTCAGCGCCCGGTACCCACGCATGGCGTACCGGATAGCTGTAGGTACTTGCGTTGACCACATTTCCGGGAAGCAGGGGATAATGAACATCCAGCAGCATGATTCCAACCGTATACCCTGCAACCCATTGTCCCTTCGTCACATAAAAATGCTGATCCAGATCTTCCTTATCGCCCAGATAACCATAATTGCGTACAATTTCATCCATTCGCTTCTTCTCCTGATTCTAAAATCTCAATGTAGCCTTCATCACCGTTTACCAATACATAATCGCCTGTTTTTACCAGCTCAAAGACATTTTCCTCCAGATCGGTTACAGTAGGTACACCGGTAACCACTGCGGCCACACCGGTGCGGGAATCAATCTTGGGAAAAACCATTCCCGCCGGCGCCTTTCCGCTCATTTTGGCAGCATGGAAATGGCAGGACCAGCCATTCGAACCTTTTCCTCCAGATATGATTAAAATCGAACCGATGATGCTTTTGCCTTCAAAGGGATGTCCAATTTCCATAATCAGGCCAGTTTCTTCATCAATGCCTGACCAGCCCTGAATCGTCTCCTCGCTTACCATGGCAAACCCTTTGGTAATTCCGCCAACAGCACCGCGCCCTTTTATTTTTCTTCCCATTCCCTGACCTCCCAGTATCCGCTGACTGCACTCTCAAGACAGTCCTCAAGACTTCCGTAAAAGACATCCGCTTCGGTGCCCGGCGCAATATAGTGCGCCTGTTTAGCCGAGTCAAACCCGATATTTCTGGCTCCTTCAGGCATTTTTCCACTGGTCAGCGGACAGCTGCTGGTCAGCATAATGGCGCCGGATTCTTCAATGATTTTTGTGTAGCCGCACCGGTCAGCTGTCTCCTTAATCGGCGGGGCCGTCCAGACATGCAGAACGGTATTGTCCGCAATTTTCCGATTTTCTAAAAGTCCTGCGATCTTGCGAAGCTCCTCGATGCTGTAGTGCGGGCATCCCAGACTGATATAGTCAATGGATTGCTTTCCTGTTTTATACCCATTCAAAATCGCCCAGGATTCTTTCAAATCTTCGCCGGTAATTTCGATCACTGCCTGCGGTTCATTCCCGCCCAAAGCCATGTCCAGCGTTACGGCTTCCGGTGAAATTCCCACAAGATGACACATTTCAGGGCCTGCTGTGGTCGCCATAGCCGCAAAAAAGTATTTTACATTAAAAATATTGGGACGGTCCTGAAGTCCGTTAACGACAGGAACCGCGTGTGTCGGAAGCTTTCTGCCAATGGAATAGCCTAAAAGGTCCCAATCCATGCTTGATTTTATCCGGCATTTCACATTAAAAACATGGGTGCCTTTGCGGTTTTCCATTATATGGTTTCCCCATTTTGGCGTACGCCCACAGGCCGCCGCCCAAAATCCTGCCTCGAGGCCGTCAGAATTACCGCAGGCGCTCCACAATGAATTCATCAGCGTTACCGCGTGGGATTCACTGCTGACATAGTGCTCTCCCCGAAGCGGGATAAAACCGCACATATACGGGACACACGTCCCAACCATGTTAACGCCGCGGTCTCTATAATAGTCCAAATATTCCTGGTTCTTTTTTCCTTCCGCACCGCTCACGCCCATTTCGGCATAACGAGTGCTGTCCATTGGTCCGCAGTCGGACTGGCAGTAGCACACATAATCATCCTTTGGCATCTTCTCATCCGTACAAAACTGCATCTGGGCGACGGTTTCTTCAATATCGTCACTTCCGGCAGCGTTTAAATACTCGTGCGCGCCGCAGAAAACATGGGCCATTGTCACTTCGCACAGTTCCTCCGCACCCAGTACCCCTGCGTATTCCACGACCTTTTTCATCGCCTGCTGCTTGAGCGCTCCGTGGGCGCCCGAGAGCATTTCCTGTTCATATTCGGTCAGCTTGACCATTTCCTTTTCCATCCCTCATTCTATGACAGAATGCCTTTCCTATTTTACTTACTAAAAAGCCCCTTGGATTGTGACCAACGATCCAAAGGGCTACTATATATTTTTAGAAGGGTATATAACGAATCAATTTTTTTAAGCGGTAACCATCTGTTTAGCGGTTTCTACAGCCTGGGAAGCTTCGGCAGCATAGGTTGCACCGATTTTTTCGCTGAACACAGGGGTTAACGGAGCGCCGCCTACCAGGTAGCAGGCATCAACGCCGGCATCCTTGCAGCCGTTGATGATTTCTTCCATCACGGTCATGGTGGTGGTTAACATGGCGGACATTGCGACGATATCTGCGTTGTTTTCTTTTGCAGCAGCGATGAAATCGTCTGGTTTGGCATCGACGCCAAGGTCGACGATTTTGAAGCCAGCGCTTTCTAACATCATAACAACCAGGTTTTTGCCAATGTCATGGAGGTCGCCCTTAACGGTTCCGATAACAATGGTTCCAAGTGTCGGAAGATCGGTATCTGCGATCAGTGGTTTAACAATGGCCATACCAGCGTTCATGGCGCGTGCTGCCATTAATACTTCTGGGACAAACATTTCCCCGTTTTTGAATTTTTCGCCGACAACGTTCATGCCGCTTAATAATCCTTCGTTGATAATCGCAACTGGATCTGCTTTGTCAGCAACCATGGCGTTGACTGCTTCTACAACGCCGCTTTCGTTACCGGCTACAACCAGTTCCCCAAGATTTGCTAAAGTACTCATAATTTTCTCCTATTTTTCTTAATCAATTTCCCAATGATTTAGATTTCTTTTAATAATTTTTCGAGCTCAGCTGCTTCTTCATCTGCGATCACATAGGCGTGTTTGGAGTCGTCCGGGAATGCGCCGCTTCTGACTTCTTCGCAGTATGCTGTAAAGCCTTTTAACAATTCGCCGCCTACATCGGCATATTTCTTAACGAATTTTGGTGTAAAGTCATCATAGTAGCCTACCATGTCTGCGTAAATCAACAGCTGGCCGTCTGTGTAGGAACCTGCGCCGATGCCCAGGACTGGAATGCTTAGTTTTTCGGTGATGGCTTTCCCAACAACTGCCGGAACACCTTCGACTAAGATAAAGGCTGCGCCTGCTTCTTCGATCTTCATTGCCTGTTTTACCAGTTCGATGGCTGCGTCTGCGCTCTTGCCCTGGGCTTTGTAGCCGCCCATCTGAGCTGCGAACTGAGGGGTCAGACCAATGTGGCCCATGACTAAAATACCCACGTCGGCAATCGCTTTGATTCTTTCACAGACGGAATCGGTGCCGCCTTCTAATTTGATGGCGTCGACCAGTGATTCCTTGGTGAAGCGGCCGGCATTGAAAACAGCTTCTTCATCTGAAATCTGGTAGGACATGTAAGGCATATCCCCAACAATAAAGGTATTCGGCGCACCGCGTCTTACAGCTGAGCAGTGTGCGATCATGTCATCCATGGTTACGGGATAGGTGGTTTCGTGGCCCAGGGTAACCATCCCCAGGGAGTCTCCTACCAAAATCATGTCAACGCCTGCGCGTTCTTCATATTTAGCGGTCAGATAATCATAGCCTGTCAGATAAACGATTTTTTCGCCTTCAGCGGCCATTCTTCTAAAATCGATAATACTTCTTTTCACGATAGTCTCCTTTTACTTTTTGAGTTTCACAACTTTCCCAAAGCTCTCAAAATTTTCCGGTATATAACATTTCTTTTTATTTATTTCAAAAACAAGAGGGGGCCGGACAGCCGAGACTGTCCGGTATTCTAAATAAGGTTTATTGATGATGTAAAGTTAATGCGGAAATTTATTTTTCGCCTGTTCTTAAGTAGGTGTTTAATTCTTCAACAGACATGCCGTCAATCCCCAGGTATTCTAAAGTATAGCCGTTTTCTGTCAGGTCTCTGCCGTGGATTGCGTTAGCCAGGTTGATCATAGAGTCAACAACAGGTGTTTCTACGCCTAAAACATCGCCTAACTGCTGGTATACATAGCAGCCAACCGGGATATCTTCAGTGATGTAACGGTTGTTCATGTCGAAGGGGCCGGTACCGTACTGGATTGGATCCTGTTTGTCGAATGGAATTAAGTAATCCAGTCCCATGTATTCCTGGCCAAGAACATTTTCACGTGAGAAGAAGTGTTCTTTTTCGTATGGCTGGATGCCAACGCCCAGTTTTTCAGCTAAGCTGCATTCTTCTTCATAGAAGGTGTACTGTACCTGAGAAATGGATGGGCAGTATGCGTGAGAGTAGATTGAGAATTTATATTTGTCTTCACCGAAGATGGTTCCGAAGTTTTCCATTGTGGATACGCCAAGGATTGCGCCTGGGCAGTGAAGTACAGGGTTAACATTTGAGAAACCAGTATCTAATACTGTGTCGCCTGCTACTGCGCCGTCGCCATTGGTTACAGCGTCCATAGATGGTAAATACTTGGAGCTTTCGATGAAAGCTTCTGTATCGGTCGCTGGCATTGCAGCGCCACGCAGGGTGATTGCACGGTAGTATACTCTGATCTTGTGAGTGATAACACCACCCGGCATATCAACACGGCTGCCGTATGTAGAAGAAGACCAGCCGCCGATGATAACTTTTGCGGTGCAGCCAGCTTCACGCATCATTTTGCGTAAGATTAAAGAACCATAGTTATCTGGGAAGATGTGGATAACCTGTCCGTCTTCCAGACATGGGATTAATTTTTCAAAGAAAGGTTTGTGACCAAAGGTCGGTGTTGCCACAACGATGATGCCTGCGCCCTTAACAGCTTCTGCTACATCGGTTGTAACCTTGTCCATTTTAGCAAAGCCTTCACGTTCGAAGCCGTACAGGTTACACTGTTCGCCGTAGAATTTGATCCCGACTTTGTCAACATTCATTAATGTTTTCTGTGCGAAGGGTTCCATGTCGCAAATTCTTACTTTTGCGCCGCCTAAAGCACAGTCCCCTGCGATTGCTTTACCAACACCGCCTGCGCCCAATACCGCGATTGGTTTGTCTTTTAAATAACTCATATCTGCCATTGTTTTCATTCTCCTTTTTTGTTCCTTTGGATTTTCTTTTACTTTTTTAATTTGTGTGATGCCATTATATAACGCAATATGCGTGCCAAATTTAAAACGGCCTGAAAAGATTCTTACTTTTTTTGTAAAAAGCCTGTTTAAGCCATTTTCCGGAGTCCACTGGCAGCTCAAAGGATTTTTACCAAAAATTCAAACCGCAAATTTTTTTGCTCTTTTTGAGGGAATCACGCTTATTTTCTAAAAAAACCGTTATTCTATGGCGATTTTAAGCCCTTTTTAAAAATGTGTAATCGATTTTTGCACATGCATATTTTTTTGCGCCCTCTGTTATCTTTTAGAATTTGACCAAAAAACAGCGCCTTATTCTTCGATAAAAGGCACTAAAAACGGCGCTGTTTTTATTAAAAACCCCGGAGACCTCCTGTTTTTTCATTCGGTTTTATTTAATAGAGTAAAATTTAGCCCTCTTTTTGAGACCCACCTGCCCGATTCCTCAAAAAAATACTCCAAAATATGGAATGATTTGTTGTTGACAATCAAAATCATTCTCGTTAGAATTAAGGTAGAATAAATATTGGGGAACGGATTCTTTGTAGGCTACAACCTCAAAGGTCCGAGAGAAGGAGTATCATCATTATGAAAAAACTTAAAGTAACCGATCAGTCACTCTGTATGAATTGTCTTGCCTGTGAATGGGCTTGTTCAACTGCTTTCTATAAAGACAGAGCTTATGGTCATGATTTATCCTGTATTAAAGTTGACGTAAAAGACAACGGCGACTTGAAAACCAAGGTCTGTGTGCAGTGCGGCAAATGCGCTAAAAACTGCGAAGCCGGCGCAATCTCCCAGAATCCTAAGGGCGTTTACATGATCAACAAAAAGCTTTGTACAAACTGCGGTAAATGCGTTGAAGTTTGTCCATTCGGCCTGATTGTCAAAGCAGAAGACAAGGACAGCCCATCCAAATGTATCGCCTGTGGTATCTGTGCAAAAGCATGCCCAATGGACATCCTTGAAATTGTCGAAAGCTAAGCGCTTTATCTAAAAATTCAAATTCGATCAATTAAAACGCTGTTTTCTTTTACTTGAAGCAGCGTTTTTTATATGAAGGCATCTAAAAAAAGAAGACCGCGGGGGACGGTCTTCTTTAAATACTAGCAAATTGAGGGAGTAAGCAATTTCTAGCATCATTCAGGCAAACAAGTATTTTTTAGTCGGCATTCCACTCCTGTGGAATGTATTTTTCTAATAATTTTTTCTGGAAATCGGCTAATTCAGGGAGTTTATAATTACCGATTCGTTCTTCTACCATATCAGCTGCCAGAGACTCTACACTTTTCGCGCCGTCTTTCAGCCAGTTTTGTGTCGTTTCGCGGTTCGCCAGTTTAGGAAGCATAAATTCTTCTCGATAAATCTTTGGTGTCCGTTTGTTAATGTAGCTTCCGCCTGGGCCGGCCTTGGCAATCTCTTCAACCATCATATGCTTGTCATCCACTGCAAAACCTTTAAACTGGCGCTTAACACTCAACGCGGTTTCTTCATCCAATACCAGTTTTTCAAAGCTGATGGTATTGTAGGTATCCAAGATACCGCAGGCGTGAATGATAAAATCGATGCCTGCGCCATAGGTTGCAAAGAGATTTAATGCGGTTTCCTTACCAGCCTGGTAATCGACAGCCTTGGCGTCTGTGAGCCCGCCGCCTGCCCGTACCGGCAGATGATAGTAATTGGCGATTTCCTTGGCATAGTATACAAACAACGGCGTCTCGGCGCCCCCGATTGCCATGGAGATTACCTTCAAATCGCCGCTTACGGCAGGGAGGCCGTAGACAACCGGCGTTCCTGGATTCACGAGCTGTGCCAGGGTAATGCCTGCCAGTATACCGGCATTGTTGGATACCAGCGTTCCTGCAATACTCGGCGGCAGGGTAACACCCGGGAAGCCGCCTTCCGCAACCACCACAGGCTGTCCAGCTCTCGCATAGACAATTAACGCCTCACACATGGCGGTGCTGATCCCTAAGGGCGACATTACATTGATCAGGCCTGCAACCACTGGCGTCTGGTCATGGATATCATAAAAATCCTGAGCCATCCGGATACTCATCTCAGCTGCTTCTTTTCCATCAACCATGCCCATGACCGGCTTGGTATG
The DNA here is from genome assembly GCF_003477535.1 of Eubacterium sp. AM05-23. Taxonomy (NCBI): domain Bacteria; kingdom Bacillati; phylum Bacillota; class Clostridia; order Eubacteriales; family Eubacteriaceae; genus Eubacterium; species Eubacterium sp. AM05-23. Next base: position 128,258 of record NZ_QUDF01000002.1, on the reverse strand, counting down.
ATATTTAAGGGCGGTCGCCATCTGATAGCCGCGCCGGATTTCCCTTGGTACGGCAACCGGCTCCATGACATTGGGGTTCCCGGCGTCAAGCACTGCGCTGCTCTCGTGCAGCTTGGTTACATCCACCAAATCCTGGGGGACTATGTCCTCAATTTTTCCATTTTTCAGGCGGTAGATCGGGCCATAGCATGGAACAGACACGCTGCCCCCATCGCCAATAACAACGCTTTTCTCACGCCCTCTCCATTCGAACTGGGATGGCGCGCTTGACAAGGCTTTTTCAACCATATCGGCTTCTATAAAAACCGTGTTGCCGCTGACTCTGGCCCCATGTTCTTTAAAAATCTGAAGGGCCTCTTCTTCATGAAAATTCACGCCGACGTTTTTTAAAACCTCCAGCGTCGCCTCATGAATTTTGTCGAGCTCTTCTTTTTCTGCAAAATTGAATCTTAATCTCATTTTCTCACTCCAACTTGTCAAATATTTTCTGCTTTTTCTTTCTTAGCGGCACGCTTTGCTTTCTTAGCTTCCAGCGTGCTTGCTTTTTCTTCCATAATGTATCTTCTGCTGTTAATCTTTTGTAAATCGATGGTTCCTTCCATTTCTTCCTGCTTCAGCGACTTAACCATTGAAATAATCATCAGAACCATGACAAACATGATGACAATAGAGGCGACAACCGAGGACAGCTGCAGGCTCTGAATCTGTCCTTTTCCGACAAGAATCATGGTGATCGCCAGCGCAGCAATCGAGATCGCCCAGACAGCTCTTAACGGTTTAGAAGGCATGGTTGGATTCTGGTCTTCCTTGGTTGATACCTGAGCGCAGACATATGAGAAAGAGTCTACGGTTGTTGCTAGGAACAGGAAGATTAAAATCAGGAACAGCACTGCCAAAATCTGGCCAAGCGGCAGATGCGACAGCATGGTAAATACAACAGACTGTGTGCCCATGTCATTCATGGAGGCAACCAGACCTAAGTTCTGGAACATTTCCTGGAAGATGGCTGTTCCGCCAAAGGTTGCAAACCACAGCCAGGTAGCGATTGGGGCAGCGCCCAGATGAACCAGCACGATTTCCTTTAATGTGCGCCCGCGTGAGATGTCCGCTACAAAGAGGCCGGTTGACGGTGCGGAAGCGATCCACCACGCCCAGTAGAAAATAGTCCAGCCCTGGGCAAAGCCAGTCTTATCAATGCTGTCAGTCCATAAAGCCATCGGGAAGAAGTTTCCAAGCATATCACCCAGCGAGCTGCTCATGGTATTTAAAATAAAAGCAGTCGGACCAACAATAAAGACGACTACACAAACGATAATGCAGAGCGGAATATTCAGATTACTGAGAATCTTGATTCCCTTGTCAATCCCGCTGACAGCGCTTGTGGTAAACAGCGCGGCCCATGCAACGGCGATGATAATATAGGTCAGATTGTTTTCCGGAATCCCGAAAAGCGAGAACAGCCCCGACGCCAGCTGAAGGATACCAAGCCCTGTGGCTGTGGTGACACCACCGACAACCCCGTACACCAGAAAACCGTCAAGAATACGGAATCCTTTTGATTTAACCTTATCACCAAAGATGGGTTCCAGCACACGGCTGAAAAACGGCGGCATTCCTTTTCTAAACATAAAGTAGCCCATGGTAACCCCAACAACCATGTAAATGGCCCATGGAACCCAGCCCCAGTGGAAAAACGCCTGTGCCAGCGCTCTTACAGCGGATTCTGCTGTGTAAGGCTCCATACCCATCGGCGGTGTCTGCAAGAAGCTCAACGGTTCTGCGGCTCCCCAGAAGACCAGGCCGACGCCGTAACCGCAGGCAATGATCATGGCAAACCATGAGAAGAAAGAATGCTGTGGTTTTTCATCATCTTTCCCAATCTTTACATTCCGGTAAGGTCCAAAGGCCAGCCAGAGGCAGAAGCCCAGGAACAGCAGTCCCAGCATCAGGTAAACCCAGCCAAAACCGTCTGTTAAGAAATTAAAAATAACATTAATCGCATCGCCCATTCCTGTTGGATCAATCAATGCCCAAGCCATCAGAGCTGCCAGAATGGAAAGTGCTGGAAGGGCGACCCACCAGTCAATCTGCTTCAGCCAACTCACTTTTTTCTTTTCGTTCATTTTTTCTCTCCTCTTACAAAATTTTCATCTGCGTTACTGCTTCGTGTCCCCCCTTCAGCAGTAAACTCCAGCAAAATGAATCGCAATTCTATATAAAGCAAGATCAATGCCAAAACAAAAATGGCTTAAATCAGCCGTTTTTAAGGGTTTATTCAGACGCACCGCATAATTTTTATGCATTTCTTTTGATTTTAATATCTTAAAAGTCCCTTAATCTGTAAAGAAATCAGAGCTGCAAAATAATTTTGCCAGCATAATTATTTTGCGAATTGCTTTGATTTGGTATGAATATTGCATTAAATATAGGAAGATGATTGGAGTGATTTTATGAAAAAAAACAAAAAATTTTTTCTCGACCCGGAAACCATTAAGGTTTTTGAGTTGGTAGAAGATATTGCCATCAATATTATTGATGACGGCGGCCGCTTTGTCTGTTTTTCCCAGGGCAGCGAGCTGTTGGATGGCATGAAGCGGGAGGATGTTATCGGGAAGCATGTGCTGGAGGTCTACCAGTTTTATGATGGTGAGGTTTCTCCCGCATTGAGAGTGTTAAAAAATGGCGAACCCTTAAAAGACTTTAACATCCGTTATATGAATGCCAAGGGGATGACTGTCGATGCGATCAGCTGTGTTTACCCTATCTTCGATAAGGCCGGAAGGGAGATTATCGGCTCCATGTGCATTTACAGAGATAAATCCGATTATATCTACCTCTCCAAAAAAATTGAACAACTTGAGGAAAAGCTCAAAAAACAGGAGAAAAACAACAATGGCACTCGTTACCAGATCTCGGATATTTCCGGCGTATCGGAAAGCATCCGCGACTGCACACAGCAAGCCGAGCTGGCTGCCAAGATTTCAGCGCCAGTGCTGATTTATGGCGAAACAGGCACTGGAAAAGAGGTTTTTGCCCAGAGCATCCACAATGCCAGCAGCAGGAGCAACGCCCCTTTTGTGGCTATCAACTGTTCTGCCATCCCTGAGACGCTGCTTGAAAGTACACTCTTTGGTACCGTAAAGGGCGCTTACACGGGCGCCGGTGACACTAAGGGTCTTTTTGAAGCAGCGGAGAACGGAACTGTTTTTCTGGATGAGATTAATTCCATGGACTTAATGCTTCAGTCCAAAATTTTACGTATTCTGGAAACCGGCACTTACAGGCGCGTTGGAAGCACAAAGGAGCTCACCACCAACGCACAGATCATCAGCGCTATGAACGAGCACCCGCATGCTGCCATTGAAAGGGGACGCATCCGCTCTGACCTGTACTACCGGCTGGCGACCCTCACCATTGCCCTGCCCCCGCTCAGAGAACGGCGCGAGGATATCATTCCGCTGGCGCTCTCTTTTCTGAGTACTGAGTCTGCCTCTATGGGAAAAAAGCTCTATGATTTTTCAGAAGAAACCAGAACACTACTCTATAATTACGACTGGCCCGGCAATGTCCGGGAGCTCAAGCACATTATTGTCCGCGCCATTCTGCTGGCTCCTTACAACAGCAATATTATCACATCTGAGCAGCTGCCGGCAGAGTTGAAGAAAAGCACCACCGGGCGCACGCTTTTGGACAATGAAACATGGTCTGCCAAAAGCCACGCTTCGCTCAAAAACCTGACGGATGATTTTGAACGGAAGGTGATCCTGCAGGTTTTAAATACCTACAATTATAATATCACCAAAAGTGCCGAGGCACTTGGCATGGTACGGCAAAGCCTTCAATACAAAATGCGGACCCTTGGCATCCAGAACAACCGCTATCACCACGCCGATCCTAAATCATAAGCATAAAAATAAAACAGCCTTTCGGCTGTTTTATTTTTGCTTTGGAAGTTTTTCGATGTATGTAATTTCCGGCGTGGTCATGTCACCGGTTATTACCAAATATAATTAGTTATTCTGAAGCAGATGCTTTGCCAAATCTTTTTTTCTTATTCTTTTTGGCCTCTGCCTCTTCTGCGGCTTCCGCCTCAGCTGCTTTAATCTGACGGTCAAGATCGGCCGCGTAGGTAATTTCATCTTGTTTGTTTTTACCAGACAGGAAATACCTCAGGAAACCGATGATCATGGCTATTTCCACAAAGAGCATCGGATAGCCCGCAATGGTCTTAACAATTTTTATGCCATTGATGCCGCCGGTAACGACGAACAGAATGGATACTGCACCGATTAAGACACCCCAGAAAACCTTGATCGGAAGCGGCGCTTCTTTAATATCAGAGGTCTGCTGTCTCAAGGACATCTGCGAAATGGTCGATGTCATGGAGTCGGCCAGCGTTATAAACGACAGGGCCACCAGAACAAGCATGATCACACGTATGATCATTGTACCTGGAACAAATTCGAATAATTTCATCATGAATGCTTCAGCACCGCTGGCATTGTAGAATTCCATTAAGTCATAAACGCCAGTTAACTGAATATTGATAGCGAATCCGCCAAAAATACCAAACCAGATAACGCCAAAAATAGATGGCAAAACAACATTAACGACGATAAACTGACGGATCGTACGGCCATAAGACATTTTTACCAAGAATAAACCAACAATCGGTCCAAAGGACAGCCAGTCAGTCATCCAGTATAAATCCCACCACTGTGGCCACATTTCAGAATCAGCGACAGCTGTTACAACTGGTTCTGTATAAGAGGTTAACGCGATGATATTGTTAATGTAGTAACCAAAGGATTCTACTGTAAGATTACAGATGTACTGTACCGGTCCACAGAAAAACATGAAAATCATCAGCGCGATAAAAATCCACGCATTTTTGTCAGACAACCACTGGATCCCTTTATCGAGACCTGTGGCGCTTGAAATCGTATAAGAAACAATAATGACAACTGCGATGGCAGTCCAGACCATTGGACCAGGTGTGATGCCGAATACAAAATCCAGACCTGCGCCGATCTGTAGCAGACCATATCCCAAAGAGCCGGCAACACCACCGACGATGGCGAATAATACGATCCCATCTAAAATATCATTAGCTTTGTCACTCAGGTCCTTACCGTTTTTCCAGTAAACAAGACCTGCGCTGGAGGCATAGCTTTTACCCATGTTCCAGTAAGCATAGCCACAGCAGATGGCTGCTACTGCATAGATGGAGTATGGCTGGAATGCCCAGTGCTGGAAACATTTTGCCAGAGACCAGATAATGGCTGCATAGCTTCCCGGTTCAACACCAGCAGATGCCGGCGGTGTAAAGGAAATGGTCAGAGGTTCAACAGCCCCCCAGAATACGATCCCGGTACCGATACCGGCACAAAGTGAGATCGCCCACCAGTTCCATGTGCTGTATTTTGGCTTGGCATTCGGTCCCCCAAACTTCGTGCTGCCAATTGGATGCACAAACAAGAAAAACAAGAATCCTAAAAATAACAGGATACCAAGAGCTACCAGCCAGCCACCGCTGTGCATGAGCTCCAAGAAAAATGCAGTCATCGTGTCTGTAAAGTTCGGATCCGTCGCACCCAGGATCAAAACAGCGCCCATTAAAACAATAGGAATACCTACAGTTATCAGTCGGACTTTCTTAAACATAATACTTCTCCCTCTTTTTTAGATTTTCGAATATGACAAGCCTTACCCTTTAACCAGCCTATTACCCATATTATTTTGATGGTAACCTTTTAAACTTCCATTGACAATCGAGTGTTTTGCACCCTATACTATGGGAATAAGCTGGTTTTGGGAAAAGCCTATCATTTAGCGAATGACTATGCAATTATATATTGCAAGGTTCGTGCCAATTCGTAAATCTATTTTTTTCTCCTATTTAAGCTAAATTAAAGGGTTTTTCGTGAAAACGGCTTCTTTCTGCAGTGCAAATTTTTATGCACCATCGTTTTGCAATGCTTTTCAAACCCTCTGTTTAAAAGAGTTTTGAACAATATTGTCATCATTTTTTGCGTGTAATCTTTTTTTGCGTTTTTGGAACCGTTTTTTTCTTCAAAAACTTTAAATTTTTCTGGAAATTTTTTATTTTTTTTATTTCTTCCTTTTAATAAGCAAGTTCTTTCGCGTAAACAGGCATAAAAATCTTTTTTAAATTCATGATGAATGCAGACAAATTTGGCACAAAGCTTGCATTAAATAACAGCAACAAGTAAACAGGCAAACATCAACATTTAAATTCAGGGAGGAATAAAAAATGCAAAGAGATTTAGCCATCAATTACATGACGACACGGAAAAATCATACCTGCTACGGTATGGGGATTGGTATTATGGTACTGGACGACGCTTATCCAGGATTCCCAGGGGATGTCCGCAACGCAAGCGCCTGGGGTTTCCCCATTCAGTATGAAATTGCCAAGGGTGTTGACAACTACACACTCGTATGGGAACAGGATAAGACCCCCTGCCGCGAACCGATTGTGCAGGCTGCCAAGAACCTGGAAAGAATGGGCTGCCGTGCTGTCGCCGCTGAATGCGGATACTTCGCATATTTCCAGCAGGATGTCGCTGCTGCGGTTGACATTCCGGTCTTTATGTCCAGCCTGCTTCAGGTGCCGTTTATCCAGCAGCTGATCGGGCCGAAAAACGCGGTTGGCATCATCTGTGCCCAGAAGCGTTTCTTAACCGATACCCACCTCGAAAAGGTCGGCATTGACTTGAACAGTAATTTCCACATCGCTGGCGCTCAGGATGAGTACGGCTGTCCGCAGTTCGATACCCTCTGGGATCACGAAAAACGCCCGGCTGTTCCGGAAAGCTACTATGATGAATCCGAAAAGGACATGATCCGCATTGCCAAGGAATTCATCGCAAAACACCCGGATATTAAGGCCATTATGTTAGAATGCACGGGTATGCAGCCATTCGCAAGAGCGATCCAGCGCGAAGTGGACCTGCCGGTATTCTCCTGGGGGACGCTGCTTGACTATGCTTGGTCCTGCGTTGCCCACCGCGATTACTACGGACATATTTAATTAATATATGTCAGCAATTAATGGTTTGTGCGGGAGTTCTCTACGGGCTCCCCACAATCTGATTAATTGCTGTCTTTACGGCCTTCTGTTAAACGGATTTAAACCATTAATTGCTATGAAAAGAGGAAAACATATGAAATCTTATGAAAATTATATTTCAAAAGATGATGTTCAGAAAATTCACGAGACTTCTTTAAAAGTATTAGCTGAAGTTGGTGTGATCTTTGAGCATCCAGAAATTATTGAACTGTTTAAAAGTCACGGAGCCCGCGTAGACGGCAACACCGTTTATATGGATGAAAAGCTTGTGATGGACGCACTGTCCACCGCACCCGCATCCTTTACTGTTGAAAATTCCAAGGGCAACCACACCTTTGGCGGCGGCGCGCGCGTGCTCATGCCGGCTGTGGGCAGCATCTACCGCTTGGAATCTGGTAAAATCCACAAGATGACCAACGATGAAACCGTTGATCTCTTTAAAATTTCCGATACCAGTGATGTCATTGACTGTAACTACTTCAATGTTTTCCTGGAAGATAAACAGCTGTCCATGGAAGAACGGATCTACAGTCCCGTTGCCATGGTTTTAAAATATTCCCATAAAACCGGGCTTCACCTGATGCCGAACACGTTCCCAATCCAGGGCGATATCCGCGAGCCTTTCAAAAAAGGGCTTGAACTGATCAACCGCTTTGAAGGCCGCGCGGATGTTTACAATAATATCGTGCATGTCAATTCTTTGTCCCCCCTTTGTTTTGACCACGATCCACTTGTAAAATTCCTGGTTGGGGCTGAAATGAACCAGCCGCTGTGGTTCTCGCCGTGCGCGATGCCAGTGCTCACCGGACCACCGTCTGTGGCCGGACTTCTGGCAATGTCCAACGCTGAAGTCGTTGCTGGCATGGTCATGGCACAGCTGGCCCGCCCTGGCATTCCTGTGGTCTATGGACAGACCTCTGCCTCCACCAACTTAAGAGAAATCCAGCTCTCCATCGGCGCGCCGGAAACCGCTCTGATTTCCTACGCGACTGCCGGTCTGGCGGATTTCTACAATGTACCTTTCCGTACTGGCGGCGGCCTGAGTGACGCCAAGGATTTCGACGCCCAGACTGGCTACGAATCCGACATGATGATCCGTTCTACCTTAGATGCTGGCCCTGACCTGGTGCTGCATTCCTGCGGTATTCTCGGCAGCTTCAACATCACCAGCTTTGAAAAATTCTTAATGGACGAAGATGTCTACCGTATGAACAGACGTCTGCTTTCTGGCATTGAAGTCAATGAGGACACACTCTGCTTCGACACCATTAAAAAGGTTGGTCCAAGGGGCAACTACCTCCAGGGCCGTACACCAAAGATGTTCCGCAAAGAATTTTTCACACCAAAATACTTCAATAAAGAAGACCCGAACCAGTGGCAGCAGAATGGCAACAAGCCGGTTGTCGACACGCTTACACAGGCAGTTAACGAACGTCTTGAATCCTACTGCCCACCGGAAATTACCAAGGAACAGGAAGATATGCTTAACCCGTATATCCCTGAAAAATACAGAGATCACATCTAAACTTTCGTTTTACAGGAGGAGAATAAAATGAAAACCACAAAAAGAAATATTGACTTTGGCGTTTTAAATAAAGAAAAGATTGAGACCATTCATGAAAAGAGCCTGGAGCTTCTCGCAGATTTCGGTATGCGCGTCGCTGGCGACCGCACCCTGGAAGCCTTAAAAGCATACGGCTGTGAAGTAGACGGCAATATGGTTAAATTCCCAAAAGCAGTGGTTGAAAAAGCACTGAACACCATTCCTAAAGAATTAACCTTATACAACCGTGACGGAAGCCCGAGCATGGTCATCAACAGCAAGAACAACGTTTATTTCGGTACGCACTCTGACCAGCTTGAATACCTGGACTACAAGACCAACAAGGCCCGCACTTTCATGAAGGCTGATACCAAAACCATGTGTACGCTTGCCAGCGCACTGGAAAACATCAGCTTTGTCCTGTCTGTTGGGATGAGCGGCGACGTTGACCCGGCGGTTCAGTCCCAGGTCACTTTCATCGAAACCGTTAAAAACTTTGACAAAACCATCAACTTCTCAACCAATGACATCGAATCCTTACAGGAAATCATTGATATCGCAGCTGTTGTCGCTGGCGGTCACAAGGAACTGGCTGAAAAACCATTTATCTTCAACTATTGTGAACCCATCCCACCCATGACCCACCCCATCGAAAGTACTGAAAAACTCTTTATCAGCGCAACCAACAAGATTCCGGTTGTCTACATGCCTTACTGCATGATGGGTGGTACTGCTCCCATCACCATCGCTGGCGCCCTGACACAGAACAATGCTGAAATCCTTGCTGGCGTTGTCATCACACAGGCTGTCAACGAAGGCGCACCGATGATTTACGGCTCCATGCCTACAGTCTTTGACATGAAAACCACGGTCGGCTCCTATGGGGCTCCGGAATTCCACCTGTCCGTCGCTGCTGCCTCCGAACTGGCAGACTACTATCAGCTGCCCTTCTTCGGCACTGCCGGCTGCTCTGACGCTAAAACCGTTGACCCACAGTCTGTCTCTGAAATCCAGATGGAACTCTTCTCTACCATCCTGAGTAAAGCCAATATCGTTCACGATATCGGTGTTCTGGATCACTGCAACAGCGTCGCGCCCGCAATGGTGGTTCTGGCCAATGAAATGATCAATCAGCTCAGCGCATACTCTAAGGGTGTTGAAGTCAACGACGAAACACTGGCCATGGACGTTATCAAACAGGTCGGCCACGGCGGACATTACCTCAACGAAATGCACACCCTCTCAAATTTCAGAAGCGTATGGTATCCTGAATTCTATGACCGCAAGATGGTTAACCCCGATGAATCTGAAATCATGAGTCAGGTTACTGAAAAAATCGACAACATTCTGGCAACACATGAAGTACCCGCTCTGGAACCAGATGTCTTAAAACAGATCGAAGAAATCGAAAAGAAATACATCTAATCCCCTTATTAATAATATGTTTGAATTTTGGGCAGTCTCATTTTGGGCTGCCCTCTACCCATTTTTTGTAATGTGTGCTATGCTTAATACAGAACAGTTAATCGTTGGAGGTAAGCGCGTTTGAAAACTAAGAAAGACACGATTGAAGAGGCATTGGAGCGAGAGAGTCTTCCCGTAAAGGCAATCGAACGCATTGAGGATGTCTGCATCCACGTCGTTGACAATACAGGCAAAATCGTCTGCTATTCCAAGGGCTGTGAAAAGATCGAGAACATGAAGCATGAGGATGTTATCGGGAAGGACACCCATACGCTCTATAACTATGTTGAAAACGAGTCCATGCAGGATTATGTGTTAAAAACTGGAAAAAAGGTTCAGGATGTTCATGTCAAATATGAGTCTCCCTCTGGCAAGCTGGCCGATGTGATCAGCAGCACCTATCCGGTATTTTCAACCGATGGCCAGAAAAATGTGGAGGCTGCCATCTGCATTTACCGGGATATCTCGGACTATATGCACATGGCAAAAACCATCGACAAGCTGCAGAACGACTTAAAAAACCAGCAGCTTAAGGACAACGGCACCCAATTTACCTTTAAGGACGTGGTCGGCTCCAGCGTGGCGACGCTGGAATGCGTGCGGCAGGGTAAAATCGCCGCCCAGACCAACGCCCCTATCCTGCTTGCTGGTCCCACCGGCACCGGTAAGGAAGTCTTCGCACAAAGCATTCACAATGACAGCAGCCGTGCCCACAATCCTTTTGTGGCGATCAACTGCTCTGCCATTCCTGAGAATCTGCTGGAAAGCACCCTCTTCGGGACTGTCAAGGGCTCCTTTACTGGCGCGGTGGACGCTAAGGGCCTGCTGGAAACCGCCAAGGGCGGCACGCTGTTCTTGGATGAAATCAACTCCATGAACATGACCCTTCAGTCCAAGCTGCTGCGCGTACTGGAAACGAAACGCTACCGCAAGGTCGGCGGCAACAAGGAGCTGGAGATGGATGTCCGGGTGCTCAGCGCCCTGAACCAGGACCCGCTGGAGGCCGTGGATGAAGGGCGGCTTCGCTCTGACCTTTACTACCGCCTTGCTGTTTTTTCCATCACCCTCCCCAGCCTGACTGAACGGCGCTCCGATATTATGGAGCTGGTGCATTCCTTTCTCTCCTCCGAGGCGGTGGCCATGGGCAAGAGCCTGTACCAGGTTTCCGACGAAGCTGCCGATATGCTTCTCGGCCACGACTGGCCCGGAAACATCCGCGAGCTCAAGCATACCGTCACCCACGCCATCTACATGGCCCAGCATCAGGACACTGTGCTGACCGCCGACCTGCTGCCGTCCTACATTAAGAAAAATCATACCGAAAAAAAGCTGCATGACAAATTTCTGGCCGACCGCGAGAATGATACCGACCTGAAGTCAACCCTCAACCGCATCGAAAAGCAGATTTTAAACGAAGTGCTGACAAACAATGACTTTAATATCAGCAAAAGCGCCAAGGAACTGGGCATTTCGAGGCAGAACCTGCAGTATAAGCTAAAAGTCTATCAGATCAAACAAAACGGCTGAAAACAGTCTTTATTCTAAAAACAGAGGTATACGTTGTTTCGGCGTATACCTCTGTTTTTAAATTTATTTCGCGAAATCGACCACCGCGCAGTTTACAGTCTCGAATCCTGCATTGGTGGGCAGGTGGGCGCTTTCCGGTATCTGGATGAAGGTGACGTTATCCTTTTGGGCGGCCAGATGCCTGAAAAAATCCGCTGGACCGTAGATATCGCCCTCGGCCTGCAAAATCAACATGGGTACCTCCAGGTTTTCCATGGCCTGCTTTTCATCGGCCTCGTAGATCTGCTGTCGGAGCGTTGTGAAGCGGGAGCCCCCGAAGATGGACGCGTAATAAGCGTGGTAGATATCTGCCAGGCTGAAATCCGGGCTGTAGAACACGCGTACAAAGTAGCCCATGAGCCGTGTGTTGGCAGACAGATCCTTCCAGTAAAACATCCGGCTGGTTTTGAGGGTCACCATCTCCTCAAGCTTTGAAAAGCCCTCGAGATCGTTGCGTTCATAGCTCTCCTCGAGCACTCTTCTGTCCCAATAAGACATATCCTCTGTTTTCAGCGCCTGAAAAGCCATCTCCTGCGCGTCCTTCAGACTGGTGATGGGCCCAAGATTAATGATTCCCGCCAGGTCGCCGCCTACGGTTTGGGCGGCAGAAACCGTCAAAATCGTTCCGTTGGAGTAGCCGAACAGATAAATTTTGCGGCCGGGATACTGTGCTTTCATGGCCCTTACCAGGTCGCAGGTCATGGCGACCTGGCGCTCAAGTGTCACCGACTCTGTATCGTCTGTAAAATTTTTCCCGCAGCCCCAGCAGTCCCAGTACACGACCAGAAAATGCTCTGTGAGCTCTGGCGTGTCGCCCCGGTAGCCAGTGCCGTAAATAATGGGGGACTGGGGACCACCGTGCAGCATGATGAGTACCGGCAGGCCCTCCCTTTTTCCCTCGACGAGCACGCTCTGCTCTTCACCGTCCAGTTCCAGTGTCTCTAGCCGGCTGACCGCGTTGTTCTTAACCGCACGGTCATAAACCGCCCGCATGGCGATCGCGCGGCTGATTAAAAGCACTGTGGCCAGCAGGGCAAGCGCCACCGCTGTAAATTGGACAATCTTTAAAATTTTACGCTTTTTTTCCATTTTCTGCAAAACACCCTTCTCACAGGTCATATTCCTTTAAAAAGCCGCGTATCTGCCGGATGTAGCTGTCCGTTTTCTTAAACAGCGAACGGTGGTGCGCGCCCTTAAAAAGCACCAGACTGGCGCCGGGAATCCACGCTGCCATCTGCTGGGTATGGCCGGTCCGGATAAGGTCCTTTGTTCCCGCCAGCAGAAGCACAGGGCTGTCGATCCGGCTCAGCTCCTCCTCAGAAAGCCGCGGTGACCAGCCCATGAGTCCGTACCGCTGCGTGCGGCTCCCCACCGGGATGCCCAGCTTTTCAAGGAAGCTCCAGAGTCGGTACTGAAGCCTGATGAACAGGTAAGGCAGGGCGCGCATTCCCCTTGGATGGACATTTCCGCTGACTGCAATGACAGCCCGCACCCGGTGCGGCGACTGGACAGCCAGCTCCAGAGCGATATTGGCACCGTCGCTGAAGCCGAGGACAACGGCAGAGGGCAGGCCCAGCCGATCCATCACAGCCAGCACATCCTCTGCCATCAGGCCCGTGGTCAGCCTTAAGGGGCCGGTGTCGGAGCGGCCGTGGCCCCGGCTGTCGATCAGGACGATCTGATAACGTGGCAGAAAATAGTCAATCAATCCTCTGAAATCCTCCTTGTCGCCGCCGTTGCCGTGGAGCATGATAAGCGGCATCCCGTCCCCCACGGTCTCGTAATGGATGCCTGCGCCCCGGTTCCACACCTGGCCTCTGTTATCCTTCATTTGGCTTATCTTTTTTCATCTTTCCCTGGACAAAGGACCGGGCATAGTCGATAACGCCCTGGGGATTCTGGATTTTTATGATGGCGTAGGCCATCTTAGGCGTCATGATTCTGGGCATGAAGGCAAAATAGCCTGGCACCCAGAAGGGATTGTACTTGACCTTTGCCCGGTAAAGCTCCTTGAATCCATAGACCTCGTTGAGGTTTTCGTAGACAAATTCCAGCAGCCTGGTGGTGGTGCTGTCTGGCTTTCCCTCCTCGGACAGGTTGGCCAGGGGCGCCAGGCCCATGGTCGCCCAGTGAATTCCCTCGTCCTTAAATTTCTGAAAGGCCTCGACCATAATGATCTCATTGACGCCCCGGGGCGCGTCCTCTGTCCTTCTCGTGACGTCTGCGTAATAGCCGTCCATGCCCGCAAAGGGTACAAAAACGATAAAACCGACCAGCTTTCCCTCGGCGTTCTCGGCGTAAAAATAGCGCTTGTCCATAGGGTTATCCAGGCCTACGCCGCCCAGAGTAAAGGACAGCTCCCCGCTGTTTTTGCCTTTGAGCCAGTCATTCGAAACAGCGTCGATGGCCTGCTCGATGGCCTCGTCCCTTTTTTCGAGGGGCCTGTACTCGTGCACGGTCACGCCTGCCTTGGTGGCCTTGTTCACATTGGCCCGCACCTTGGCAATTTTTCCGCCCTGCATGGTAAATTCGGTCAGGTCGAACCGAGCCTCCTCACCGCATTTGATGGCACCGAAGCCGAGCCTTTTATAGTCCTCAAGATAGCAGTCGGTGATGCCCATAAAAACCAGGCTGAAAGCACTGTTTTTACAGAAGTCTCTGAACTCCTCAAGCAGCGCAGGAAAGTCGGCGTCGGCACAGATGGGGTCGCCGCCCACGACCACCACATCGTCCACAACGCCGTAGGCCACAACACCGTCTACATTCTTCCCGAAATACAGGGTCTTGTCATCCTCCAGCGTCAGGTATGAAAGCGGATTCTGTCCATACTTCTGAACCAGCCGTCTGGCGTGCTCAAGCCCACTGCTGGTAGTTCCTCTTTTTTCCAGAAAGGGCTTAACCGCAAAGCCAAGCGCGACAATGATACACACCCAGCTGAACCAGAAAACAAAAGTGTTAAATTCCGGGTGCGTAGCCACACCGGCGTCCTTCACGCTGCCTGCAACAAAGATTACCTGAAAGGTCTGGAGCAGGCACTGTCCAAAGCTCAGGCCGCCTGACGGGTCAAAGATATTGGTATCGTCAAAATAGATGGAGGACGCGCTTAAAAAGATAGCGTACAGCCCCATAAGAACGAAAATAATGCCAACCCCCAGCGCCCTTTTGTCCGACGCCCGGTTAAAATCTCTGGCAAAAATCAGCAGCACCACCAGCACCAGCGCCTCAAGGACAATGATGAGAACCCCCACCGCATGGTGTGCCCGGAAAAGGTGGCCTGCCATGTTAATGCCGAGCAGGGCAACAGTCACGATCCATGCCACCCGCTTTCTCTTGTACAGGTTGTAGGTGGTTACCAGAAGCACCACAGCCAGGACTCTCTGGACCAGCTTGCGGCTGTTGATCACATTGCTGACAACCTGCTCGAGGGCCGGGTTCGGGATAAAACTGAATACCAGCAGCACCAGTGACAGAGCAAAGGTAATACCCACAGCGACATTGATCATCTGGTTCCGGTTATTAAAGGTCATGCTCATGCCCGTGTTTCTCCTTCCTGGATCGTCTCCTTCTCATTTAAGACAACACTGATCGTATAAAGCACCGGAAGAGCAGCCACCACAAAATCAGAGGCGTCCAAGGTATCCACCACAAATAAAAAGGCGTAATACATGACCAGCACTACAAGGATTCCAAACCCGATCCTCCCGCAGCGTCTCAACTTCTCCTTCCCAAGGGCCGCATTTCGAAAGCCCATGATACCGGCAACAATACTGGCAACAGCCAGAACAAGGCTGAAAACCCCCATGGTCGCCAGAAGCTCAGAAATCTGACGCGCGCCAAGCTCCACATCGTTCACTGCCATCCGCATGATGGTAAACCCGCCAAACTCAAGAAAAGCTGCCAGAACCATCACGACGCCAAACAGGATCACCAGCACTGAGCTAACCTTCTGAAAGTTGATTCTTCTCTGTTTTGTCATTTTCCAACTCCTGTTAAATAAAATTTCTGCTGCGCTTATACTTATACCCATTTTTCTACGAAAAAGAGGTATACGCTAAAACGACGTACACCTCTATATATTGTGTTTTTTTACTGACTATATTTTATTTTCCCTATATCTTGCAATCACTGGCTGACAGCCTTTTCCATGAGGGATTCAGCCTTTTCAAAGTCGACCTTCAGTCCCGCATGCCCCTGAAGATAGAGATCGCCCAACAGCTCAAGGGCGTCCGGAACGCCAAAATGCGCCGCGGCCTTCACCCAGTCCACCACGGTCTTTACATTATTGGTGGCAAAACGATCCTCGGGCGCCTGGCAGATTTCGTACTGGCAGTAAACACTGCCCAGCTCAATGCCCTTATTTAACCATTTTTTGGCGCGGAACATACCTGTTTTTCCGCTGACATAACGGCCGTAATAACGGTAAAGCGCATAGGCGGCCTCGGTAAACCCAGCGTTCATGGCTTCGTGGTAAAGCTCGCAGGACTCGGCGTTGAGGTTGACGCCGGTTTCCGAACAGGTCATATACTCATGGGCCATGCCGGCATAAAAGAATGCCGCACCGTTTCCAGATTCCGTCGCCTTTTTGAACCAATACAGGCCTTCTTCTGCACCCACCTTTGTGCCCCAGCCCAGAAAGTACATTTTTCCAAGCAGCACCTGGGCGGAGATATCGCCGCTCGCGGCCAGATCCGATACATTTTTAAACACCTTTGCGCCATGGCTGAAAAGCAGCTTCTCAAAGCCCTCCCGGTCTTTGGGGTCCGGCAGGGTATTATAGTGAATGGCTTCTGCATTTAGTTCATTCTGAAAGCTTGCTCTGAGCACATCGACATAACGATCCTTAAAGATAACGCAGAGTGTCTTGTAGTCATTTTCCAAGGTCTCCAGAATTTTTTCATTGTCCCACTGGCATCCGATCATCTCATCCAGGTTATGGCCGATGACCTGACCATCAAGATAGTAGGCAGAATTGACTAACCGCCAGAAATAGCTGTAGCTTTTACTTTCCGGATCATAGACCACACAGGCATAATCCAGTAATCTTTTATATAATCCTATGACTGCTTCACTGTAGATTTCGACCCATTCATCCATCGTATAAGTGACCAGTGCATCCTTTTTTTCTTCAGCCGCCATTTGCAAACTCCTTAATTTATCCATACTGTACGCATTATTTTATATTATATCAATTTTTCTGAAAAACGGATACTGTTTTCAGGAAACTTAATAAAAATTAATGAATTAGCAGCCCTTTATTCTTCCTCGGAACGATCCTTAAATATTTCCGAATAAGAAATAAAATAATCCTTATAAACGGTCACCTTAATCCGCTGAGGGCTGTCATAGATGACCGGAATCCACGGGTTTTTCACAAAATTATAGGAAAGGATCACCTGCTTAACCGGGTCGATCACCCAGTATTCTTTTACACCGGCAGCCATATAAATGTTCATTTTTTCAAGATAAGCGACTTCCATGTTTTCTTTGGACGCGATCTCTACCACCCAAGCTGGAAAGCTCTCATCCTTAATCTGCATGGCGATCTCCGGCCTTAAAATAGTATTCGGCAGCACTTCCGCGTCGATCACGAGCGGGTCGTGGGGCATAGCCAGCTTGTCCAGCGGCCTGTGGGTCAGCACATACCTGCTGGAAGCGGCGTGCAGATAGCGTACGATATCCTTATGCGCTTCATCAAGCTCTGGTTTTTCATAGGCCACGCCGTTAATGATCTCAGAGTTTTCACCCTTCAGGGCATCCTCATTACCTTTTTCCAATCTTAATAGTCTTGTCATATTGATTCGCTCCTTAGTATTGATACCTTGCTGAATTATTATCATTTCGGTTTATTCATTATAGCATTTTCTATCAAACTATTATACCAAATTATGGATGCTTTTAACATTAAATGCTACAGATCTGCTGATTGTCTCTGACAATCAGGTGGAAGACAAATGTTATCGTGAAGGGACAAAGCGTTAAGAAGAGGCCTGTTAAGTTGAAAGTTGATAGTGCATAGTGGATAGTTATGGTACAAATCTGCCACTGGCAGATTTGATTTCTAATCGCTTTTACGTTAGCAAAAGCGTTCATAAACTATCAACTGTCAACTATCAATTATCAACTATTTTTCAGGCTTCCTCCTTAATCCGGCTGATTTCGGATTCCAGTTCTTTTTTCAACAGGATGAGCTGGATCAGATCTTCCTGCTCGGAGAGCTCCTCGAAATCGCGCTCATAGGCAACGGCCTTGTCGGCCTGGTCGAGCTTGTATAAATTGTCGATATTGTCGAGAATGCTGTTAACTGTGCTTGACTTCATCTTGAACAGCTTCTGGGCCTGCTGAATCTCGTCACGGATAGCAGACATCTCCTGATCCAGCCCGATGACAGAATCAGCAGTATTGTGAAGCCGGGTCTTCAGGGCTTCCGGCAGTTTTTCCTTGTATTTATAGCTGAGGGAGTGCTCGATGATGGACCAGAAATTCATGGCCAGAGTGCGAACCTGAATCTCAGCATAGATTTCTCTGTAACCCAGGGCACAGAAAACCGGATAGCGGATGATCAGGTGATAGCTCTGGTAGCCGCTCTCCTTGGGCGTTCCCCTGCCCGATTTCAGACTGGACTGGTCCTCACCCTCCATATAGTTTTTGACATCCACAATGTGCATATCCTTCCCATCGCGCTCGTGGATAATATCGACCACCTCATAAATGTCCTCCACAAACTGGCAGATAATGCGGATGCCGGCAATATCTTTAATATTTGTCTCGAGATCTTCGACGTCAAAGCCGTATTTATTGATTTTTTCAAGAATACTTGAAACGGTTTTCACCCTACCTCGAACCGACTCAATGGGTGAATTCTCTCCCAGCGTCATCGATTGGTTTTTCAGGCTGTTAAATTTCAGGACCAGCTCATCCACCGCCTGCCGGTAGGGAATGAGAAACTCCTGCCAGTATTGTGTACTCAATACAATCACCTCTGGTTTCACTACTTCATAACAGACTGCCGGAAAAACGGATTTCCCGGCAGTCTGTTATCTTATCTATTTTACAATAACGGGCGCCATTTTGCACGTATTATTTCCTGTTTTTCATGAAAATTTTTACCCTGCCATACGCCCTCACAGCGCATACGCTCCTCCAGACTTTCTTTGATCTTCCACCAACTGGTGTTCCAGTTGGTGATGATGCTGTCCGCCTCCGGCGCCCGGCCAATAATGCGCTGAACGACCATATCCGGGTTTAAATGCGTCAGAAATAAAATACAGCGCTCAATGTATTCTTCCTTGGGAAAAAGGCTGATTTCGCCTTTTAAATACATGTCCGCAAGGGCCGTGCGCCGCTCCACATACAGGGCGTGGCATTTGACAAAATCCGACCCCGCCGCCGAGACCACGCCGGCGGTTTCCACCACGTCGTCCCGGTCGTCCCATGGCAGGTCGAGGATCACATGGGTACAGAGCTGAAGCCCATAGCCCTTGACCGCCGCGGCCGCCTCGATATAGTCGGCCAGGCTGTGCCTGCGGTTCAATATTTTAAGGGTCTTGTAGTTGGCGGTCTGCAGGCCCAGCTCAATGGACACGTCCAGCTGTTTTTCCTGCTGGAAGCGGCTTAAAAAATCCAGCTGCTCACCGCTTATGCAGTCCGGTCTAGTGGAGATGGCCACGCCGGCAATGCCCTCGCCGCTGCCCACTGCCTCACGCACCCAGCGTTCAAGCTGCGGTGCGCTGCAGTAGGTGTTCGTAAAGCTTTGAAAGTAGGGAATAAATAATTTTGCCTTATAGCGTTTTGCAATGTAGGCCCGGTTTTTTTCCACCTGTTCGGCTACGCTCAAAGCGTCGGACAGGGTCTCGTTGCCGCCGCCCTTGGCGCCGCAGTAGATACAGCCGCCCTCTCCCGCGGCGCCGTCGCGGTTTGGGCAGGAAACCGGCACGTTAACCGGAAGCTTATAAACCTTACTACCGTAACGCTCTTTGAGCCATTGTGAATAAACCCTGTAAAGCGGGTGCTCTTCCATAATCGTTCCTCCAATTTTTGACAAAATAAAAAAGACGCCCGCAGTCTTACCAGCAAATTCTGGGAGCGCCTCTTCATTTCTTACAGATAATTTTTCACGCAATCTGGAACTGTGCTCTCTTCGCAGCTCAGGCTGAGCACAAATTTGATATCCTGTTTTTTCTGGATTTTATCCAGTTTTTCAAGGATTCCGGAAATGTCTTCCGGACCATCTGCATCAAGAATTCTCAGTAAATTATCGATATAAACAACATCGACGTCATAATTTCCGGCGATTACTCCACTGATAAAACCGTAAAGCTCATCTTCCCCTTTAATTTCAAAATCCTCGGAATTAATAAAACGAATTTTGGTATCAACAGTCACTCTGTATTTGTCTCTGTCGTTGATGAACAGGATATCGCCCTTTGCAGAACCAACCTCTGCGTTGGCCATATCGATCATTTTTTTAGTCTTTCCGCTTCCCTTTGCTCCATATACAAATTCAATCATTTAAGACACCTACTTTCTATGTTGTTATTAACATTATACAGGTGAAAACGATAAAATACAATCCCTTTTCGCCATATTTTAATTATATTATTTTCACAAATAAGAGAAAATATTTTACCACATCTCCACTTTAATTTTCTCACATTAATCTTAATCTGAGCTTGCAAATGTTTATAATACCGAAAACTTTTTCTTCTGTCAAGCCTTATATTTAAAATGCCCTGCAAAATTCGAAGACTCTGCAGGGCCTCGGCTTTTTATAAAGCCGTTTTTAATTCACGCGTTTTCTGTAAACTGCGCAGCCGCCAATAATCAGGGCCAGAAGCGCCAGGCTCAAAAGCGCGGCGTACTGCGGCTGGACGATGACGCCTGTGTTCACGCTGCCCGCCTTGGCCGTCGTACTGCTTTCGTCCGCTGGCGGTGTGATGACACTGCCGCCGGTTTTATCGCCGGGCTGATCCAGGGTGTCTGCCGCTGTGGCGGAGAACACGCGGTGCGCCTCGTTTGTGTTGGAGCCAGCCAGCACATAGAAGTGGCCGCGGTAGGCCGTGGAAGCCGGCGTAATCAGAGCGCTGTCGGCCGCCCGTTTACCGTAAACCTCGAGAGTGTTGCCGCCAGAGGCCAGGGTGTAGGTGTCGGCATTGTTCAGTGTATTGACGCCGCCTGCCAGCTGGTATCCTCCCTTAACCGCAGCGCCGGCAAAGCCATACTGCTGTTCCTGGGTGACGCCTGGCTGCTCGATGATACGGGTACTGCCGTCTTCTGTCACCAGCTCAACATCCTGCACCGCGCCCAAGTTCCAGCCCAAGGCAAAGCCGCCGCTGACCAGGTACTCACCGTTCTGGTAAGCTACCTGAGGGCTGATCCGCCCTGTTTTCAGCGTGATTCCGGTATCTGTCAGCGCGCCGGTTTCCACATTCAGCTCGTAAACGGAGGTGGCGTCGGTGCTATCACTCATATTTAACCCGCCGAACAGCAGCACGCGGCTGCCGTCGTTAATTATGCCGGGAAGCAAAACCTTACTCAGCGCAGCGGTCTGATCTTCACCATATTCCAGCATCTGCCAGTTGCTGCCGTCGTAGAGTGCAAAGTAAATTTTGTTGCTGGTCAAATCCGTCCCATACACCAGCAGCCTGCCGTTCCAGGTGGTTCCGACAATGTTGGTGACAGGGGCAGGCAGCGCCACTGTGCTCCAGCTCTGCTTTTCAGGATCATACCGCCAGATCACATCGGTTGTGGTATTGCTGAGCAAATTGCTGGCAGGCAGGTAGTACAGGCTGCCGTCATAGCCCACCAGCTGGCCGCCGTCCATATTGTAGAAGGCTTCGTCCTGGGGCAGTGGAAGGTTTGTCTGATCGTAGTAGACAACGTCCGTTCTGGCGCCCAGCTCAAAGCTGTCCTGGCCTTCTTTCCCATCGTTTTTGACCACGATCTGGGTCATGCCGCCCCCAAAACCCTCAGGCTTTTCGACGGTGAGCGTGGTCTTGCCATCGGCTGTTGTCTTTGTCTCCTGAACAACCGCATCGCTGCCGCCCAGGGTCACCGCAGGCGTACCACCAAAGAAGTAGCCCTCAACGCTGACCGTATTGCCGTCCTCAATGGCGCGGTTGATGACCGGGTAGGGATCGCTGGCCTTGGACAGATCCACCTGTCCGCCGGAAACACAGAGCGCTGTAAAGGCGTCGTCCCGTTTTACGCTGCCCACAAGGCGGGCCGCCAGGTTTGCGGCGCTCTGATCCGGATATTGGCTTGCCATGACCGCGGCCGCTCCGGCGGCAGACGGACACGCCATGGAGGTGCCGTCCATATAGATGTAAGGCTGAGCGTCGTTCCCGATGCCAAAGCTGTCCAAAACCACGGTGCCCGCGGCAAGAGCAGGCTGCAAAGAACCATGATGGGCATTAATCTTACCTGTTTTCAGGCTGATTTCAACCTTAAAATGGTCATAATCTGTATTGACAGGCAGTTCTCCGGAAAAAGCGGCCCAACCGCCGTAAACGCCAGACGCCTGCTCACCGATGGCAGTCATCTGTTCGTTTCCGTCCTCCCCGATGGTGCGAACTCTGACCGCCATTGCCACCATATCCACATTCTCATTGTCGAGCACTGCGGCCCGGGCGCTGAAATAGCGCTGCCCGGACGTGTCAGCCTTCACCAATTGGGAGAGATCCAGCGGAGCGCTCAAAATCGTCTGTCCATCCACAGATACGTCTGTCTGAAGGCATCCCGGTCCGTCGTAATAGCTATCAGAATCGCTGACAAGCTGTGCGCCATCAAACTGCCAGTAATGATCCTTGTCTTCAAAGTTTTCATAGTAAAGACGGTTGGCGTCAAACTCGGCAAAATACTGTTCGGCGCTCACCAGGCCTGTTCCGGTACTCTGGTTCTGGTGGTAGGTGGACAAAATCCGGGAACCGGGGGCCATGACGTCGGTCACGCGCTGCCCATAGCAGCTGAAGCCCGAGCGGCGTCCCTGATAATCGGTGGCATTCACGGTCACTGCGTAGGAGTTGTCCTTGAGGGCAGCGGCCATAAAGCTGGTGTTGTCAATGTCCAGATCACTGTTGCCTGAAGCAAAAACCGAGATGGCTCCTGCCTCGCCCAGGGTTTCCACGGCCCGGCTCAGGGACTGTGACTGTCCGGCAATGCCCCAGGAGTTGCTGACAACGCGCAGGTTCACGCCCGCGCCGCAGGCCTGTACCATATAGTCGTAGCCCTTTAAAATGCCCGCCGTGTCATCAGGACGCTTGACGGCCATGATCTGGGTGTCTCTGCCAATGCCGGACACGCCGATATCGTTCCACTCGGCGCCGATAATGCCCGCGCAGTGGGTGCCGTGGCCGTTGTCATCGTCGTTGATATCACCGTTGTCCTCTGCCGGGTTGTAGCCGTGAGGGCCGCCGGGCAGCCCCACCGTATTAGTCCACATTTTTCCTGCCAGGTCCGGGTTGTCGGCATCCACGCCGCTGTCAAACACGGCCACTACTACAGGATCGGTAGCGGAAGCGGCGGTGTTCTGGACCTTCCAGGCGTCATAGTTCATGTCAAAGCCTGGCGTGCCGCCAAACTGGCCGCTGTTGTCAAAGCCCCACTGGTAGTCTGTCATTTTATGGGCATTGCGGTTCACATCTTCAGCTTTGATAACCTTAGCCGGCTTCTCAGCGGCGTCTTCATCCGCTTTGGCTTCGGCTGTATTCCCATCGCCTTCGGGCTTTTGAGGCTCGTCCGCCGTCTGGGCAGCTTCCTCGGCCTTTTGGCTCTGGCCTGCCCCGGCGGCTTCCCGGGCTGTCTCCGGCGCAGTGTTTTCATCCATGGCCGAAAACGCCTCTTCGAGGCCCTCCGTCAGGGCCGCGTCATCGGTGTATTCCTCTACCCGGTAATTGGGCTCGGCAAAGACGACCTGATCGTAATTCTCAAGCTCAGCGATCAGCTCGGCCGTGGTTCTGCCTTCCCCTTTAACCAGGGCCAGCACCTGGCTCTGGGAGGCGGCGCTGCGCAGGCCAAAGGTCTGCGGCTGGGCTCCGTCTGTATCGCCGCTGTCCACGGTCATCAGTACTTCGGCGTTTGCCAGAAGCTCCGGAACAGCGCTCCGGCTCCGCATGCCGGCCGCAGACGTTTCCATACACACGATGGCTTCGCCCTCAATATAGTCTCCCGAGAGAGGCTCCGCAGTGCCGCTGTTTTCTGCCAGCGCCGCGGACGGCAGGGCGGTGAAAACCAAAAGGCAGCACAGTAAAAGTGCAGATAGCTTTTTCATTTTTTTCTCCTCCTACTTTCATTTTTAAACTCTGGCACTATTATATCATAAGGGCCTCTCTAATCCATAACCATTCGTCACGAGTTTTGACCGTTCATCACTTTTTTTAAAAATATTCTAAATATTGAATGGCTGCCTGTCAATTATAAATTTTGATTCCTGAAAATCTGAAATTCTGTTTGATTAAGGATATTTATCGTTAATTTTGTTTTAAAGGTTCATAAAGTATGCTATAATCCATCTAGAAGTATAAAAAGTGAGGTCAGAAATTTGGAATCCATTAAAGAGTACAGTGAACTAGTGAGCCTTTTCGATAAACAACTGCAATTTGCCCAGAACATCCAAAAGAAAATTATCCCGCAGCCCAGCGAATTTGTATCGGATACGTATCACCTTTACGCGATGCTCAAGCCCTTCCGCAAAGTCGGCGGCGATTTTTACGATTTCCATAATCTGGATGATGACAAGATCAGCCTGATTCTGGCCGACGCTACCGGACACGGCATCGACGCGGCCATGATTACCAGCATGGTCAAGCTGATTTATTCCTACGCTATGGAAAACGAGCTGGTGCGCGAGCACCCCAGCATGCTCCTGGAACGCATGGAGCGCGACATTGAAAAGCAGCTGACATCCACCTATTTCAGCGCCTTCGCGTTGGTTCTGGACCCCGGCGCAGGCACGCTGCGGTACGCAAATGCCGGCCATCCCTCGGCCATTCTGGCAGGCGACGGCATCACACTGCTCAAACCAAGCCTGCCCCTTGTGGGGCTGCACCAGCTCATGTCGAGCATTAACTATCAGGACATTACGGTTCCATTTAAAAACGGTGATAAGTTTATCATCTTTACCGATGGCCTCATCGACGCGCAGAATACCAGCAACGAGCTTTTCTCCATGGAGCGTCTGACTGGCATTGTAGAAAAACACAGAACCCAGCCCATCAACACCATCTGCCAGGAAATCCTGAGGGAGTACAACCTGTTTACCGAGGGCACCGACGATATGGACGATGTCTGCCTGCTGGGCATCGAGTATGACGACTAAGCATTTATGACAAAATTCTGAACAAATATTAACAATTTATGACGATTCGCTGTTTCTAATGGAACTCTAATAAAAGCCAGCTAGAATAGACTTAACCGAAACGTAAGACTATGAAGAAGGAGGCGGAATCAGATGAATCGCAGCAAAAAAGTTTTAATCCTGACCTGTTCCCACGGATCAGGCCACAAGATGGTGTCCGCAGCCCTGAAGGATGCCTTTGAACAGAAAGGCTACACTGCTGTTGTTCGTGATCTGTTCAATGAGACCAACCGACTTGTCAATACCATTATCGAAAAATCCTATCTTCTTTCCTATAATATTGGCAGCAGCTTCTATAAGAAAATGTACTACGATATGGAAAAGGACGCCCACAGCAAATTTATATACAGACTCTGGACACTGACCGAAAAAACCCTGTTGGACATGGTGGACGAGATCCATCCTGACTGCATTGTTAACACCTACCCTTATACGGTATCCTCCATCCTGAAGCAGGCCCATTATCCGGACATCCCGGTTTACACAGTGGTTACAGACTTCTGCATACCGGCTGCCTGGCAGCATGAGGACACCGATAAATTTTATGTTGCCTGCCAGAATGTGGAAAACCATCTGATGGCCTACGGCATTCCCCCAGAGCGCATTTTGAAGACCGGGATTCCGATCCGGGAGGCCTTTTACGGCCACTACGACCGTCACCACCTCCAGGAAAAATACCATCTGGACCCAGACAAACGCACCCTGATCATCTGCGCCGGCACCTACGGTGTGGTCAAAAACCTGAAAGCCATCTGCGAAAAGGCAGACAGCCTGCATAACCTTCAGACCATTGTGGTCTGCGGCAAAAACAAATCGCTTTACAGGGAGCTGTCCGCAGTGTCCTTTAAAAATACACAGATTTTTGGCTTTGTCTCAGACATCCACGAGCTCTACTGCTGCGGCGATTTTATGATGACCAAGCCTGGCGGCATCACCCTGAGCGAAGCGGTGACCACCCGCATGCCGCTGATCCTGCACAACCCGGTGCCGGGCCAGGAAGGCGAAAACGCCGAATGGTTTAAAAAATGCGGTGCGGCCATCATCACCCACACCACCACCGAGCTGCTGGTGGCCATCGAGGCCCTGAAGGACAATGAGGTCAAACAGTACGCCATGAAGAGCGCCCTGCGCAAAATGTATTACGGCCACTCAGCCGAGCGCATTGTCAGTGATATTCTGGAGCAGCTGCCGTTCTCCGAACCGGTGCTGCCCTTTGAGGAAACCTCGCTTTTCCTTTTAAAAGAAAACTAAAAAAAGAAAGGCTGGAGCCATGCTCCAGCCTTTCTTTTTAGAGTGTAGACAAACTTTAACACGAAGAGATAAAGCGTTAAAAAGAGGCTTTTTAAGTTGAAAGTGGATAGTGGAAAGTTCAAGTGCAAATCTGCCTTTGGCAGATTTGATTGGGTGCGGCCTGCGGCCGCGATTCCAGTCGTTTTTGCGTCAGCGAAAACGTTCCACAACATTCCACCTTCCACCTTCAATTTTCAACCCAAACAGCTTCAAGCTTTCGCTTTGCCGCTCATGACCGGCTTTGTCGACAGCTTTCTTTTTTCATGAAAACCGTTTGAGCTCCTCAAAAAGCTTGCTGATGTCAATGGGCTTGACCAGATAGCTGTTCATACCGGTGTTTATGGCCTGGCGACGGTCCTCCTCAAAGGCGTTGGCCGTCATGGCGATAACCGGTATGGTTTTGGCGTCGCTCCGGTCCAGCTCCCGGATAGCCCTGGTGGCCTCCAGCCCGTCCATTACCGGCATCCGAATATCCATTAAAACAGCATAATAATAATTAATCGGCCGGTTTTTAAATTTATCGACTGCCTCCCGGCCGTTCTCCGCAGTATCCACACACATCCCCTGCATTTCCATCAGGGTTTTGGCGATTTCAAGGTTGAGCTCGTTATCCTCCACCAGAAGCACCTGAAGACCTTCCAGGCTGGAAACCGCCTGTCTTTGCTGCCTGCGCTCATAGGGCTCGATATTGAGGTGCATCAGAGTCTCGTAAATCACCGACTGGAACAGGGGCTTGGAGATAAAATTATTGGCGCCTGCCCGGCGCGCTTCCTCCTCAATATCACTCCAGTCATAGGCCGAGATGATGATAATGGTCGTATCCGGCCCCACAATCTTCCGAATCTGTCGGGTGGTTTCAACGCCGTCCATATCTGGCATCAGCCAATCGATGAGCGCCACGTCGTAGGTGAAGCCAGCCGTTTTCATTTTCTGCACCTCCTCGAGGGCACGAGCGCCGGAATCGACCCAGACCGGCGAGATGCCGATGTTCGACATGATGGCTGCTGTCTGCTCGCCGATCATGGCGTCGTCGTCCACGACCAGCACGCGGATATCCTTTAGCGCGTCCTCGGTCATGCGCCGCCTTTTTTCCTCCTCGGTGTCGTAAACTGGCTCCAGGGGCAGGCTCAGTTCAAAGGTGGTGCCCCGGTTTTTTTCGCTGGTCACCGCGATGGCGCCGCCCATGAGCTGGACAATATTGTAGACAATGGACAGCCCCAGGCCAGTGCCGATCTGGTTGCGGGCTGTTCCGGGGTTCTCCTGCTCAAAGGGCTGGTAAATCTTTTTCATAAATTCCTCAGACATTCCAACCCCTGTATCGCTGACACGAATACTCAGGTAAGCCAGCCCGTTCTCACGCTTCTGTTCCTGTAAATCCACTGTGATTCTGCCGCCGGGCGGCGTGAACTTCACTGCGTTGGAGAGCAGGTTCATCATGATCTGGTTCAGGCGGAGCTCGTCGCCGATGTAAAAGCGCTCCATAGGCTCACGGTGGTGAACCACAAAATCGATGTCCCGTTCTCTGGTCTGGGGATAGATGATGGTGTTAATCTCATTGATAAACTCTGTGAAATCAAACTTCCGCTTTGCCAGAACAATCTTTCCGCTCTCGATCTTCGACATATCCAGAATATCATTGATCAGGGTCAGGAGGTAGCGTGAGGAGGAATCAATCTTTTCAAAGCAATCCCGCACACGGCCTGGCGTACCAGCCTTGAGCTGACCAATGGTGCTCATACCAATGATGGCGTTCATGGGGGTACGGATATCGTGGCTCATGCGGGATAAAAACTCTGATTTGGCCTTGTTAGCCGCTTCGGCCGAGGCCAGCGCGTCCCTCAGCAGCTTTTCCTGCCTTGCCTTTTCGGCCCGCTGCTCATCCAGCACTTTCATAAGGCCGATGGCAAGCATATCATCGCTGTAAGGATTATCAACCCGGATCACATAGAGTGAAATCCAGTGGTATCCACCATCGTCCCCCAGCATCTGTATTTCCATATAAAGCTCGCGCTCACCCTCCTCGTACCGCTGCATCAGCGCATTTCTTGAGAACTGCCGGCCAAAATCCTCCTGGTAGGAGGGGTACGCTCTGCGCATGGTGAGCTCCATCATCTCGTCGTAACGGCCCTTTTCGTCATATTTGACAATGTTTTTTTCCTGAATGAAGCATTCGTAACTGTTCTGTGTCAGGTTAATGCTCATAATTAAGGGATAAGCGGTACAAATCGCTGCCCGCAGCGAACGGTTCTCAATAAGCTGTTCCTGCTCCCGCTCCATCTGGAGCACGCGTGTCTCGGTAATGTCATTGAAAACTGCCTGGATGACCTCGTCACCGTCGGAGTTGTTCAGCCGCTCCATGGACACGCTCACAAAGCACTGCTCGCCGTTTTTACGCCGTCCCTCACGCTCATAGGAGACCCTGCCGCCGTACTGCGAAATGCTGCTGACAATCTGCCGGAACTTATCCTGCTCCCCGGCGAGCACAGCGGTAAAGGGGTCTCTCACCTGTTTCCAGTATTCCTCCTCACTGTAGCCGTAGATCTCCCATGCCCGGCGGTTGGCGTTGATAATTCTATGCTCAGGGCTGGTGGTGAACTGGATGATGCCGCAGGGCACTGTATTGTACAGCTGGGTCAGAAAATCGGTCTGGCGTTTATTTTCAATGCTGGCCTGCTGGATCAGCATATCCTGTTTTTTGCGATGTGTGATATCTGTCACCAGACAGTAGATTACCTTTTCGCCGTCACGGTCGATCACACCCTTTCCAATATCCAGCACCCAGATAACGCTGCCATCCGGACGACTGATCGGGTACTCGACCGAATAGGTCTCATTCTGGTCGACACAGCTCTTAATATCATCATAGACACGCCTGTACTCAGCGGCGTCAACCGGAGCCATCGTCTTTCCGCCGATGGCTTCAATCATCTCCGTTTCGCTTTCATAGCCATAGAGCTCACACAGTCCCTCGCTGATCCACTTGATACTGTAGCCCTCGTTCAGATGGCAGATGGCCATGCCGCCCGGCAGTTGGGACATCATGAGCTCAATCTGCTGGTTCTTTTCCTGCAAAAGCTCCTGTAAATTTTCATAGGCCTCTCTGGCGGCCCTGACCGGGAACAGCTCATCATCCTCTATGGCCGAGAACGGGATAGAGTTGTGGATATGCATACACTTCAGCTCGCCATCTATACGCTTGAACACAAAGGTACAGCGCTGCTGCTCCCGCATGCTGGTCTCTGAGCCCTCCACAGTCTCGATCCGGCTGACGCCCTCGCAGATGTAGCAGTCCTCTGAGATCTGTTCCACCACATATTCCTCTTCTGTCATGGTGCAGGGGATCAGGTCACCCTGCCCCTCCCTGAAGCAGGCGGCCACAGCCTCAGCCCCCTCTGCCTTCTGCATCTCACCGCCGCCCAGCCATACGATATTGGGCGCAAAGGTGGATATTAAAAACTCAACGTCACACTCACAGAAATAACGCCTGAGTATTTTATCGGCAAAGGCGGTAATTTCTCTTTTTTCTTCTGTTGTCACAGGGTTCCCTCTCCTTACGGCAGACCGCTCATACCGGCAGACTGCCCGTTTTTCCTGATTCCTCAATCCATTTTATCGATTAATTCTGAGATCCAAAAAGCTCCTCAAAAATATGCTCCACAGCCTCCCGGCTCCGGCGTTCGAGCTCCTGATACTTTGCCAGAAGCGTTTCACCCTCTGGCGTCAGGCAAGCGCTGCCGCCGTTTCTTCCGCCCTGCTGGCGTTTTGTCACCTTGTAGCCGAGTTCCTCCTCCATGGTGTTGATCATTTTCCAGCCCTTACTGTAGGAGATGCCCATCTGCTCGCAGGCCATCCTGACCGAATCTGTCCGCCTGATCTGCATGAGCAGCTCTGCCGGCCCCGGCCCAAAGAAAATCCGTTCTCTGGCCAGCCTGAGCTTAAGCGCCGGATGCAGCGCGGCGTCAAACTCCTGCGCCTCCCAACCCGCTGATTGTACTTCCCGATTCATCCCTTATCCTCCAATGATAAAAAGGTTTATTCTTTTATTATATCATGATTTTGTGCATTTTTGTCAAAAGCTTGGGATTTATCACAAAAAAAGACACACTGAAATTTTCAGTGTGTCAGAAGCTTTATGTTTTATTCCACGTCCACTTCCTTCAAATCTGTCTCTGCCCGCATTTCGACGGCGCCCGAATCCAGATTTTTCTGATCCTGATTAAGGATGAGAACCGACGCGATGATGATCACGCCGCCGAGAATCACCAGGTTCATGACAACCTCCGGGTTTACCAGGTCACCCAGAGCTACCGGATACAGGAACAGGAAGGGCAGGGTCGTTACCGCGCCCACCACGGCCTGATAGTTCAGGACAACGGTTTTCTCATAGCCGATGTCGTGCGGATCGCCTTCTACCGTACCGATGACAATCTTGCCCAGAGTGGCCACATCACCGGCCTGGAGCTGCGGCTTCAGGTGCTTTAAGCCAAGCTGCATGGTCCCGGCGCAGAGCAGCGCCTCCTGGCAGGCCTGCCGGTAGGAGGCCATGCACGCCTCGCCGCTGCAGGACCGCACATATTCGCAGAATTCGCACTCCCTGCCTTGTAATCGTTATGCCTATTATACCAGAAATTCCATAAAAAACCGGGGACGCAGTATTTTGCATCCCCGGCGCTTTATTCCACCAACTCCACGTGCACGTAGCCACTGCTGTAGTAGGGCAGCACGTTAAGCCCCACTCCCTTGGCCTGGGCGGCCAGATCGCCGACACCCACACCGGGACAGTAAAGGTCCGCGGCCCGGCCGCGCTTGTGAAAGGACCATGAAACCCCGCCGACCTCCTCATTCCTG
Organism: Eubacterium sp. AM05-23; assembly: GCF_003477535.1. Lineage (NCBI taxonomy): Bacteria > Bacillati > Bacillota > Clostridia > Eubacteriales > Eubacteriaceae > Eubacterium > Eubacterium sp. AM05-23. The sequence continues at coordinate 97,103 of NZ_QUDF01000002.1, read as the reverse complement.
GGCCCGCAGCGCACCCCCGAGGTCAAGATCACCGGCCGCCCGCAGGCGCAGCGCAGGGCCTCCACCCGGACGGTAAGCTCAGGATCAGGCATCACCGGAAAGCCGGAACAGTAGCCCGCGCAGTCGCAGGCATACTCCCACAGTCCAAAGTGCTCTGAGGCCATGGGCGTCTCTGGCTCCGCCGTTACAGCCTCCTCCTGGAGCGTCTCCTCTGGCTCTGGTACTGCCGGCTCACCGGTCAGTGCTGGCTCTGCCGTCCTCGCTTCAGTCTCCTCCCGGGCGTCTGCCGCAGGCCCCTCCAGACAGCGCACCTGAACCGCGGCAGCCCCGACGAGCAGGCATGCGGTCAGCCCCATAACAATCAAAATCCGCCTGTAAAATTTCTGCATTCTGTAAACCTCCTTTTATGACTCACTACGTCTTTATAGTGGCACGAAGAGCGTTTTCTTACGGTTTGGGATTGACAAAAGCGCGGGCCGCCGATACAATGGTCAGAACGACCCGTTAATTTCCTGCCAGATACCAGAGGAGGCCCCATGAACAAACAAAAGCTGCTCTTTGCCCTGGCCATGCTTATTTTTGGGAGCATCGGCCTCTTTGTCCGCACCCTGCCCTTTACCTCAAGCCAGATCGCCCTGGCCCGGGGGCTTATCGGGAGCGCTTTTCTCTTTGTGTCCAGCTTCATCCTTAAAAAGGGGCTCTCGCTCAGGCGTATCCGAAACAACCTGAAGGTTCTGCTCCCGCTGGGGATCATGCTCGGCTTTAACTGGATCCTGCTCTTCCAGGCCTACCGATACACCAGCATCGCCAACGCTACGGTCAGCTATTACTGCGCGCCGGTCATTGTCATGCTGCTGACGCCCGTGGTTTTTAAGGAACCCCTGACCCGTACCAACGTCCTCTGTATCTTCGCAGCTATGGCCGGTATGGTCTGTATATCCGGCGCGGGCGGCGCACTCGACCGCCAGAACCTGATCGGCATCGCCTATGGCTTTGGCGGTGCTGTCTTTTACGCGGCCATTGTCCTGACCAACAAGTTTTTAAAGGATATATCCGATTTTGAAAGCGCCTTTACTCAGCTGTTTGTCGCAGCTCTGGCCCTTCTGCCCTATGTTCTGCTGACAGATGGCATCTCCCTCGCCGGGGCTTCGGCAGGCGGCGTCCTGCTGCTGTTTCTGGTGGGCGTGGTGCACACAGGCTTCAGCTACCTTCTGTACTTTGCCTCCCTGCCCCGGCTGGATAACCGCACCATCGCTACCTTTAGCTATATCGACCCCATCTCCGCCATTTTGCTGTCAAGCCTCTTCCTCGCCGAGCCCATGACCCTGGTGCAGTCCGCAGGGGCTGTGCTCATATTGGGCGCAACCCTGATAAACGAGCTGGTGGGCATGCGTAATGCGAAGTATTGAGGAAGAAGTGAAAAAAGGTGCTGAGGGAAACGATTTTTTCGAGGTTGCCAAACTGCTGAGAGACAGCATCCATAGGCCGAATCCAATCAAATCTGCCTGTGGCAGATTTGCACCTGAGCTTTCCACCTTCCACTATTTTCAACTTAAAAAGCATCTTTTTAACGCTTTACCGCTTACTGTCAAGTTTTCCGACAACCAAAAAAGAGCGGTTTCCCGCTCTTTTTTTCTAAGCTCCCTCGATGGCGACATCGGTGGTTTTGGTCTCGACCTTTTTGGCGCTGGTCACTGCCGCCAGGCCGATGCCCTCCGGCGCAAAGGCATCCTGCGCCAGAATAGCCTTGGCGCCGGTGTTGATTTCGGCGTCGGTGACGCCCTCTCTCAAATCCGGAATGGTAAGATTAAAATTCTTGCCGTCTGTGCGTTCATAGCTTACTACTAATTCTTTACTGGTTTTTTCTGCCATTTTCTACTCCTCCTTATTCCTGTGTGCGTGTCAGCTCTTCGGCGACAACTTTTTCCTTTTTCTCCATGATGGGCTCCTGCAGCTTGGCGATGGCCTCCGCGGTTGACACAAAGGCCTCGTCGGTGACGTCTGTCCTCAGATCACCATAGGTCTTGGTTTTCTTCACAATTTTTCCGCCTTCCTCTCCAAAGTTCAGGATGGTTTTCATATCCACCGCCCGTACTGTTTTTTCAATTGCCATATTCGCTGGCCTCCTTTATTTTTTTGACCGCTCTCTGCGGCTCATGGTTGTATAATGGCAGCCTGGGCGAAATCTTACGGCGGTTTTGGCGTTTTTTTAAATTTCCTTTATAAGGCTGGCCAGACGCCGAAGCCCGCGGTGAATCAGCTGGCTCACGGCGTTCTCGCTCAGCTCCCATTCTGCCGCCATATCCCTGACCCGGCGGCCCTCAAGGTAGTGGGCGCGGATGGCAGCCTGCTGGCGCGGCGCCAGCTTTTTAACCATTTTTCCGAGACCGGCGGCCTGGCGGGTGCGGGTGTCTGCGGCTTCCCGGCGCTCGATTACTTCCTCCACCGCGCTTTCTGGCGCTGCCAGCAGCTCACCCAGGGGCAGCGCCTCGCCGCCGGCCTCCTCGTCCAGCCGCAGGGCGTTTCGCTCGGCCTGCTTTTCAGCCATTTTTGGCTTCTGCACAAAGTGGTAAAAGAGCTGGCGCTTCACATAGGCCGAAAAGTAAACGCCTCTTTCCGGCGCGTAAGCGCGGATGGCGGTCAAAAGCACCAGAAACCCCTCCTGCAGAGCGTCCTCATAGCTGCCGGTATCGTAGACGTAACGCTTAACCATGCTCTTGACTAGCGGCGTATAGGCGATGAGCAGCTGGGTCTGGGCCTCGGCGACACCCGCCCTGGCCGACAGCACCAGAGCGTTGATGAGGGCGTACTGCCCGTCGCTTTCATTCACATCCACACCTCTCGTATGCCCCTGCAGTCCACAGCGATCTCCGGAAAGCATTCCAGAACGCTTTTAAAATGATCGTTAAAGTAATCCTCTGCCTCCTCGCGGCTGCCTGCCCAGACCTCTGCCTCAAAATTACAGGTTCCCTCGAGAATATAGCGCATTTTTCGTCGGCGCACAGGCCGTCCCGTACCATATCGATTCTGCATTGATGTGTCCTCCTGATTTATAAAAGAATAATATAGGTATTGTTAATAAAGTATTTATGGTGGACATCTGTGACAGCCAGGGCGCACCCATTTTAGCCTTTTTGGCGTTTTAGGTGTCTGCCCTGTCCGGCACGAAAAATTATCCACAGTTATCCACATTATCCACAGCCATTATCCACAACCCTGTCGACAATCACATAGACCTCCAGCGCCTGGCCCGCCACCGTGGTGCGGACTGCCGGAGCCACGTTGTCTGCAAAGGGGATGAGGGTGTAAAGCCCCTGGGACTTGCCCTTTACAGCTTTCTGATAGCGGATAAGGCCCGCGTCCTCCAGCTCCCTGCGGTGGCGGGCGATGTTGCGGTAGGTGTTGTCCAGCTGTCTTTCCAAAAGCTCTGGCCGCACAAAAAACCGGACGCGCCAGAGCCACTCGCCGTTGGCGGCCAGATAGGCGCAGCGGCTGCACCGGTACAGCAGCAGCTGCCACAGGTTCCTTGCCCCCTGGCTGAGCCTGTGATCCATGAGCCACTCGAGCCAGGCGTCCAGCTCCTTAAAGTAATCCACTGGCCCGCCTACCGGATTTCTTCAAGACCTTTTTCTGCAAAGAGGCGGACAAAATACGCCTGGCCCTTTGGCGTCACATAGGTGGTGTGGTCTAAAAACACCTGCCCCGGCCCGGCCTCAAAGCTGCTCTCCCGCACCTCGAACAGGCCCATCTCCATGGCCCGCTGGGTGGGGATATTTTCCTCCCGGTCGCTGTAGCACAGGTAGCCGTTTTTCCGCAGCCAGCCCATGAGCCGGTTCCGCCCTGTCCGGATCTTTTTTCCGTCCTTCAGGCTTATATTCTGGACCAGTGTGGTAAGCTTTTTCATGGAGATGCTGTCTCCGGACACCATGATGCCCTGGGCGAACCGGGCCAGATCGTTCTGCGCGTCCAAGGTTTTCTGCAGCGCGACGAAGTTCTGGGTCTGGAGTATAAGGGCCTCGATCAGCCGGTTTTCACGCTGCTGCCCGGCGCTGTTCACGCGCACGGCGGGCAGCAGCTCGTCGTAGATCCAGGCCTCGAAGCGTCTGGCGGCTGGAAGCTTGCTGGACGTCACCAGGCGGTAGAGATCGCCCTCGGGAATAAAGAGCATTTCCAGCAGCCGGTTGGGGCTCTGGGGGTGGACGACCAGCCGCTTGTGGGCGTGGCGGCAGTGGCGGCGCACCGCCTCGGCGGGCCGGGCATAGCCCAGAGCGCTGGCCGCGTCGGCGCCGCTTACGAGCACGCGCCCCTTCTCGTCGATCAGGCGGATCATGCCAAATTCATCATTCATAAATTCCTGTAATTGTGTGTTCATTGTTTCCTCCAAAAATAAATTTCGAAGCGCGCTTCTGTACTTAAGTGATTCCTAGTATAGAGCATCTTACGCTCTTTTGCAGACGCAAAAATGGCGTCTTACTGCCTTTAAGCCCGTGGCTGCGCCCGGTTTTCACGCTTTTTTATCGTGATTTCCTGTAAAAACAGGACTTTTAAAAGTTTTTCCGCCATTCTTGCCTGAGATTTTAAAAACCCTTTCAGCATCAAAAGCGGTATACGCTGTTTTAGCGTACACCGCTATATCTTGTATTTTTATCTTTCATTCAATCCTTTTTATACCAGAAATGTGCTTTCGCCTTTTCGAAAAGCTTTTTACTGAGACCCATGAGCTTTTTAAAGCGCTCGGGATGGCTGTCCCGCTTTTTGGGGAAGAAAAAGCCGCAGTACTCCAGTCCCTCGTCATTCTGCACGCCGCCGCACTTCTCGTACAGGGTGGCGTTGTAGCAGCCGTAGGCGGTGTCCCGGCCCACCTTATCGGTCCGGCATTTGGTCTCGACCATCACATCCTCTGTTGCCTGGACATAAAAGGGAAGGTGCCCGCCCTTCTCAAGGCACAAAAGCTTTTTTGTCTTTTCCACAGCCAGCTCCCGGGTCATGCAGAAATGGGCCAGATAGGCCGGAAGCACCACATCCCGGTAGGAAGCGGGCACCATGGCGGGGTCGCGACCCAAAAAGGCCACTGCCGTCACATCACCGTACTCCTCCTGATAAAGGGGATTCATAAAAGACACCACATAATCGGTCAGCGCCCTGTCAAAAGCCTCTAAATCCATCACCTCAGCGCGCTCTTCTTCGATGAGCGCCATAAACTTTTTCATCTTACTACTCCTTCTAAAAAAATTTACACAAAAAAGAACAGCAGGGCAGAAAATAGCCCTACTGTTCTTCAGGTGTCAGTGCAATTAATCCTGTCGGGGGACACAGGCCCCTCTATTCAGCTGTCTCTTCCATAAAAAGCTCGATGCGGGTCGATTTTCGGACAGGGTCTGAAAACCGGCTTTCTCTGATCTGCACCTCGCGCTCATACAATTTATTTTTGACGGCCTGCACGCTCTCCAGCGCCTCGATCAGCTCCTCGACAGCCGCGTCCTCTTTATAAATGACTTTTTTTCTCATGTTCAAGCTCCTGTAATCCAGACCGCTCGTAAAAGCCCCTGGCCCTGGCTACTTCCTCCTCAGAGGTGTTTTGCACTGCCCGCACACGGTGCAGGGTGCGCTTTGGCCTTTTGACCATGGCGCGCACGCCCCGCATCACCCAGGCGGCTGGCAGCAGCGCAGGCCTGCCTTCCACCCAGGGAAAGACCTGGCGCATGTGGTCCATGGCCGGGAACAGCGTGCGCCACAGATAGCGGCGCTGGACAGCCGTGAAATCCTCCTGGGCGTCGTAGACCTTTGAAAAGGCGGAAAGCTCCATATTCTGCGTGGTGCCATAGGTGCCGTTGCCCAGAATAAAGCGGCCCATCTCATCGGTGAGCTCATCGCCCGGCCGCCCATCAAACCAGACCCCGGCCAGGCGCAGGAGGTTATCCCCAAAGGCCCTCAGACCCATGGCCTCAAGCCCCGCGCCGATGGCCGTCCAGTCCACTGTGTCCTGGTAAAAGCGCCGGAACACCCACAGATCCATGATGGAGCGGATACCCGTGCCGCCCTGGGCGTAGTGCTTGGTCAGGTGCGCCAACATGTAGAGGTAGAAATCCTCCGGGGTCATGGCGTAAATGCACCGGGTTCCCTCCTTTAAAACCGCCCGGTCAAAGATATGGTCAAAATAGCCCCCGAAGGCGTATTGCTCCGGCAGGATATTGCGGTGTATCTCCAGATTCATGTAGGGTCTGCGGTAGTAGACATCGTGATTGCCGCCTGCGTGCTCGCAGGAAAAGCCCCTGTCAGCCAGAATTTCGCCCACGGCCTTTGTGTTGGCGTCGTCCACCAGAATATCCACATCGGCCATGAGCCGCATGTCCGGCCGCGGATAGGCGTATTTGAGCACAAAGCCTTTCAGGGGCAGGGCACGGACGCCCCGCCCGTCAAGGGTTTTCAACAGCTCAGTCACGGTAACGTGCTGGGTGGCCTCCTTGGCGATACCCGTAAGCCTGGCCTGCCGGAAGGCCTGTCTGACTGCCTGGGGAGGCTGCTCCTCCTCCGCAAGCCTTTCCAACCCGTAGTCGGCCATCCCCGCCACCGAATGCCGCCGGGCTGTTTTGTACACCGCGTCCCAGTCGCAGCCGGGCGCTGGCGGCTCGGGCCGCCGGTCCTTTAAGACAGCTGCCAGCAGCTCCACCACATAATCTTTTTCGTCTTTTATCATTTTACTTCTCTCAATCTTTTTTCCATGATTATTTTTCCATCCACAATCCGCAGCACCACATCGCAGACCGTAAGAGCAGCCGCCTTGTGGGTAACGATGAGGCAGGTGCGGTTTCTGAGGCCCTGGATGTTCTCAAGCACCCGCTTTTCGGTCTGGGCGTCCAGGGCCGAGGTCACCTCGTCCAGCAGCAGCACCGGCGCGCCGCCCAGCACCGCCCGGGCAATGGCCAGACGCTGAACCTGCCCCTCGGACAGGCCCATCCCCTTCTCGCCAATGAGGGTATCCATGCCCATTGGCAGGGCATCGATAAAATCCATGGCGCAGCTGAGCTCAGCCGCCTGGGTGATCTCTTCCTCCGTGGCTTCCGGCCGGATAAAGGCAATGTTCTCCCGGATGGTGCCCGAGAGCAGAAAATTGCCCTGGGGCACATAGGCAAAAAGCCCCCGGGTCTGCCTGTCCGCCGCGATGCGGAATCCGTCGTCCATTCTCAGCCCGATATGCCCTGAATCCGGCGTGAAAACACCCAGCAGCAGCTTGAGCAGGGTGCTCTTGCCAATGCCCGACAATCCCGAAATCACCGCGAAGCTGCCCTTTTCAAGGTACAGATCTGCCTGGTTAAGCACCGGGTCCCGGTCATAGTGAAAGCTCACCTGTCGCAGTTCAATGCCCAGCATATGGGCGTACAACGCGCCGGCGTCATAGGGCGTGCCGTCCACTGCCGGTTCATTGGGCAGAGCCTCGATATCCATCATCCGCTCAGCCGAGGCCAGGACGCCATAGTATTGGGGCAGCATGCCCGACAGGCCCACAAAGGGCGACTGCACCTGGTTGACCAGCTGCAGCACAGCCGTCAGCGTCCCGAAGCTCACCGTGCCCGCCATCAGCCCGCGGCAGCTCCACACCAGGGCGTACAGGTAGCCCAGGTTAAAAATAAAGCTGATGCCCGTGTTGGCCGCCACGCTGATGGTGTTCTTGCGGATTTTCTCTCTGTAATTGTCCTGCTGAAGCCGCCTGCCCTTGTCCTCCATGGCCCCCTCCACCTGAAAGGTGCGGATGACCAGAAAGCTTGCGAGCAGCTCCTGCAAAAAGGCGCGCACCCGCCCGTCCGTCTCCTGAACCCGCTTGTGCAGAGCCTTGAGCCGCTTTCTGAAAAAGCGGGTGACCACAAACATGGCCGCCCCGGCCAGGGCAAAGATGAGCGAGAATCGCCAGTCCAGCACGCAGAGCACCCAGAAGGCCGAAACGATCTTGGTGATAAGCCCCGAAAAGGTGGGCAGCAGCGAGGTGACGCCGCCCGAGATGGCCTGCACGTCGCTGGTGAGGCGGTTGAGCAGGTCGCCGCTGTGGTAGGCCATAACGGCCTGGTAATCTTTTTTTAAAACAGCCGACAGAAAACGGGATTTAAAGCCCATTTCCAGCCGGCCCTGTATGCTGGCCTGGGCATGGCGGCAGGTGGCCTGCAGAAGCGCCTGAAGCGCGATAATGCCTAAAAAAACCGCGCTGCGCCAGACGAGCGCCTCCATCCCCCCTGTCGTGGCCCCGTCAATGACGCTCTTAGACGCCAGCGCGAAGGCCACCCCCATGCAGGCCAGCCCAATATTGGCAAAAACCAGCAGCACACAGGCCAGAATCTGCCCTCTGGCATTCTGGTAAAGCCAGGAAAAAACTTCTTTATCGGTGTAGGTACGCCTGGGCTGCGCCGGTGCTCCTTTTGTTGACATGGTAAACCCTTTCGTAAATTTAATTGCAAATGGAAAATTGAGAATGGAGAATTAGAAGAACAAAACGCAGACGCGTTTTGAAAGGAATCGTCGCTTGAGCCCGGCGAAAGCGTTCCGACATTCTCCATTTTCCATTCTCAATTCTCCATTTATTTGCCTCAATCCTTCCCTTTTACATCCCACGAACGACCTTGACGAACCCATTTAAGCCCCAATCCTGTACACCCTCGCCATCCCTGAAAGAACGGAATCATCAGGATCGGGACGGTGTGGGCGCACAGGGCCGGGGCTGTTAATGAAAGGCGCGCAGCAGCCGGGAAACCGCCCCGCGCCCCCGCAGCACCACGTACCGCGCCGGGTACAAAAGCCACCAGACCCGGCAGTACAGACGGTACAGCGGGCTATCGCAGGAGATGTAGCGGCCGCCGCGCCAGAAGCCTTTGATGATGCCGATGATCTGGTCGGGGCGGATGCCGCGCTCGATGTGCCACTGGTTATCTCCCAGCATGTTATAGGTGCCGTCACGGTTGACCGACACCACGCGGTGCGTGATATATTTTCCCTCCGGCTCCCTTATAAACAGCGGAAAATCATACTTTTTTAAAATGCCGCCCGGCGCTGCGGTCAGGCAGACCTGATCTCTGCGATGGTGCAGCAAGGGCGCCATGCTGTTGCCGGTGATGGTGAAGATGACTTCGCCGTTTGCGGTTAGTTTTTCGGTGATGAGGGGGTGCAATAGCAACATATTCATTCTTTGTTTATTTATATAGTGCATTAATGATCACTAAGCCTTTCATACGCTACTTTTACTGCCTCCTCAGAAATATTGCACTTTAATTGATAGCACGGCACTGTCTTGATAAGCTGCTCAAACAGTGTTAATAAAAGCGCTACTTTATCCCTTTCCTTTGGAATTACTGTCTGACTTAAAAATTGGGGCAGTACGGTTCCGGGCGTCATTCTGACAATTTTATTCTCTTCTCCCTGCTGCAAAAAGCAAATTCCCTTTAGTGGTGCCGCCGTATTAATGGCCTGGCCTTCTTTACCGCACCAGGGGGTTCCATATGCGTAAAATTCATTGCCAGTCCAACAAATAATCGGTTTGTCACCATTGAGTATTTTTGCTCTTTCTTCAAAATAAGTACACCATAGATTAGCATGTGTTGTCTTTCCCGTTCCACTTTCCCCTGAAAAAGCGTAAGCGCTTCCATCCATCATCACGACTGCTGAATGAAAAAAGAATCCATTGTACTCAACCATCTTTTCACAAATTTTTCTGAAAAGGACATAGCTTTCACAAACGCCCAAGGAAAAACAAGCGCCAGCCTTTTTCTGTTCCTCTAAAATTTCATTTTTTGTAGCTGAAACCACAAACTCAGGCGTTCCACGGTCAAGATAGTCCTCACACTGTATTTTTACAGCTTCATACTCATGTCGCATGCCAATGCGCATATCCACCAATTTTATGATTAGCATATCAAAAGCCCCGCTTCGCTATTTTACAGCATTTCGCCATAAAGCAGCCGATTATTTCTGGCCATCGCCTTTAAATAATCTGTACATTTATCCGCCGATCCTGTTTCTGCCTGCAAAACTGCCGGACATTTTTGACAGTACGCATATTCTTCACAGTTCACACACTCCAAGCAGCCTTCTTCTTCTTTTACTTTCTCTTTTAAATCGAGCCAGGCTGTTTTAAAATCTGTTTCAAAAGGACTGGTATAAAATCCTGTAAAAAAGGCACAGGTGGTCATGAGTCCCTGGGCGTTGATAAAAAAGGAGCTTTTTCCCGCCGAACAGCGAAAGCACTTTTCTTTTCTGGGTTTGTCATCCCGTTCATATTTTGGCAACACGCCAGCGCTTTTAAACATCTTCTGTATTTCCAGTATGTCCTCCGCATTCATACGAACCGCTGTGTCCAGATTTTTACAATACCCTCTTTCTGGCCCCAGATATGGTGAAAAACGAAATTTTAAATGCTTTTGCCGGACATACTCCGCCATTTTAGCATAGTCGTTTTTTAAAGGGGCCATGGCGTTTGTCTTTACCGATACCGGTATATTGTCCTTGAGCAATTCGTCAATGGCTGCAAACACAGTGTAATAAGCGCCGCTTTGGCCGCAGGTGCTTTCATAACTCTTTTCCGACATGCCATACAATGAAATATCCACCCGGTCTGGCGGCCTCTTTTTTAAAAATGCTCTCTGTCTTTCCCCGATCAGTGAACCATTGCTGAAGATCGTTACCTTGGTTCCCATATCATAGGTTTTACAGTAAAGCTCTTCGAAATCTGGTCTTGTAAAAACCTCGCCACCTGTAAAGCAGACCACAAACATTCCCTGATCAGCAGCAGCCTGAATAATATCCAGCCATTCCTGGGTGCTTCTTTCGGCCATCGCCAAACTGCTCTGGCGGTCACAAACGTAGCAAAAGCTGCATCCAAAGTTGCACCGTTCAGTCAACTCAAAGGTGCCTGTAAGGGGAATTCCTTTTTGCGACGCCTTTTTCTGTAATTTTTCAAGCGCTTCCTGATACATCTGTCACATCTCCAAAAAACCAAACTCTGTCAAGCGTTTGATAAAGGCGTCCAGGTCCTGTTCCGCGGTTTCCCGATCCACATCGTAGACTTCCAGAATATTGGTCAGCATTTCTTCTTTCGTACCGCCTTTTTCCAGCTGCTTCCACAAAAAGCCGCCAATGCCTTCCAAGTTAATCATCCCTCTGAAATCAAGGGTGGTGCTGCCTGTGGGTACCACCACGGTTTCACCCACGATTTCTCTCAGATAAAAGCCTTCTTTTATTTTCATTTTTCCTCCCATATTGTCTTATATGCCAGCTGAACCGCCTGGGTATCTGGCCGGCATTTCATCTTATAAACTGGTATTTTTTCAGCCAGCTCGATTAAAAAATCCATCTGCTGTCTGCTCTGGTCAGGCGTACCGCTAAAAAGCTCGTTCTGCCGGTACAAAAGTCCAAAGGCCTCTCCCTGGCTGACGCGCGCTATGCTGTTTTCTGCCGCCTGCTCCAGGTATACGCCCGCTTTAAGCACGGCCCGGTCATTGGTGTTTACAAACTCACGGCCGCACCACGGCGTCCCGTAAACATAATACTGGTGATCGCTCCTCCGGATTGCAGGATGATCACCATTTAAGATCACGGCTTCATCTTTTCCAAAATACTGCTGCCAGAGCCGGCTCTGGGTGCTTTTTCCCACGCCGCTGGGCCCTAAAAACAGCACACACGCTCCCTCCAGCGCTGTTGCCGCGGCGTGCAGCGTACAGCCCCCAAGCTTTAGCAATATTCTCGAAAAAGCAAATCCTGTGTTAATGTACTCCATGTTTTCCATAGAAGCCTTGTAGGAATGCCGGTATACCGCTTCGTCATAATACATGACCTCCTTCAGACCGTCATCATCCTTTAAACGGCCGAAACGAAAGCGTCCGTTTTCCCGAATGAAAAGTCCCCGCCAGCCCTCGCCGACAGTGCTGATCCTCTGTTCATAGCCCGGGTAGTCCTGCCGCCCGACCACCCTGCCTTCCAGCTTGATGGGCGATTTTTTTCGGTTGATGATCTGGCATCGGGGGGCTTCCTCCCCCACCAGCCGGTACCTCTCAAGCTGCTGACCGAGGATTGAACCCAGGGCCTCGACTTCAATGGCGAGATCCGCAATTTTATAGTATCCCATACGTCTTTCCTCTCAACAGACAGAGGAATGGCCTTTTACGCCATTCCTCCCTGTGCCAATTTGTCATCAGTCGTTACCACATTCTAAATCCTGTCCTGATGCCATTATCTCAGTTATTTCAAACTCGACCACTTCAATTTTAGGTGTTTGATATTCCTGTTTCATGTTTTCCCTCCTAACTCAATAGATTGGCAGAGTACCAAGCCCCCTGCCAGGGCCAGAATTTTACGGTAAAATATTAGTTTGCCACTGTCATGGTCGCTGTCACCATATCGGAATAAAGCTTGACCTGCGCGCCGTTTTGATCACGGTAGACGAGATAGGCTCTGGCCGAGATCGTCTGGTCCACTGGAATATTGCGTAATGTTCTGGAATACTGTGCCGTGGCTGTTTGCAGCGTTGACGACTGAACCGTCACGCCCGTGCCCGGGTTATCGTAATTCAGCTCTTCCGTTGTGGCTGTGCCGTTTTTATAGATGAAACCACCCTCGACAAAGCTGCACCCGTCCGGTACCACCCGCTGGGCCATGAGCAGCATGCTGCCCGTGCCTCCCGCGCTACTGGCTGGGGTCACTTTGATGAAATCTTCCATATAGCAGAGCGCTGTCTGTTCAACAGCCACATCCGTCAGGACATAGGTGGCGATATATTTTGTGTTTTGCACAATATAGGAAGTGTAGACCGCATTGTAGTTGACGATGGGACCGCTTGTCTGCGCCAGATCGCCTGTCACTTTTTGCCAGCCGGCAAACTTCATGCCCGTTTTTTCCGAAGCGCGAATCGTAAAGCTTTTACCGAATCCTACTTCCACCTGTTCCGTTCCCGTTTGTCCATCAATGGTGCCGTCCACTACTGTCACTTTAACCGTACCATCATCCTTGTAAACTGGTATAAAGGTTCTGTCGGTGATTATCACCTCTGCCATCAGCTCGTCCACGGTGTAGACCTTGCCTGTAGCCTGATCCTGCCATCCTGTAAATTTTCGGCCTGCAACACTTGGCGCGTCTGGGCATTGTGTAATTTTGCCATTATCATCTATCTGCTGCCGTTCGATAAGGATTCCATTGGCAGCGTTAAAGATAACGGTGTGTTTGTCCACTACTTTTTCGATGTAATTGGCCATATAAACCTTTGGCGTTCCACCAATGATCGTTGCCATTGACGCGTTGGCGCTGGCGTTTGTATTGCTTGTTAAATCCAGCCAGTGGCTAAATTCATATCCGCTTGGCGCTTCGGCTGTTATGGTCACACGTTCTCCTGAGATGATTTCTTCACTAAAGTAGCTGTCACTGGCACTTGGTATCTTTGTGCCCATGCTGTTTACAACAGTGATTTTGCCGATACCGCCGACAATGGTCAGTCTTGTCTTTTCTTTGTCCACTGCCTGAGCTTTCAGATTGGCATCCGCTGTTACCACATATTGGGATTCAAGATCTGTCGCTACCTTTGTGGTATCCTGATACCATCCGGCAAAGTACTGATCTGTTACCAGAACATTATGTACTGCCTTTAAGGTAATCACATCCTTGGCGTAAACTTTTCCGTCTGCGGGTTTGACCACTTCAACACTTCCAAAGTAGCTGCCTGGCGTAATAGCAGGAGCTGCGGTAACCGTAACCGTCAACGGTTTGATTTCCGCCTTTCCGTCCGCCTGGATAAATGGATAAGCCGAGGCGTTGATGTCTGCATCGTAATTCCAATAGCCTGTTTCCTGATTATCGTTCAGCTTAACCGCAAACCGCGCTTTCTGCATATCTTCTTTGGTATAAGTATGCTCGGCTTCTTTGGTTTCTGCACCTTCGTAGTAGCTGTTTGTCAGCGTCCCTTTTTCGGTTTCTTTGACAAGGCCTGCGGTGCTGTTGGTAAAGCTGTTTTTGATGGTTCCGCTGTTGACGGCCGTCATTGTGCTTGTCTCTGGCCGCATGAAGATGGCGGCGTTGTTTTCGAGTGTTCCCTGATTGTCCTTAACCATCTGCGGGAAGGTTCCCGTAACCGTTAATTTTTCGATGACCGCGTTCTTGCCGACGGTTCCAAATAACGGTGAGGTTGAACTGTTGGTGTCAATGCCGTATCCATCGCCGTCGAAATGTCCGTTAAACGCGTTGGTCTTGCCGATCGGCGTCCAGGTATCGACTGTGATGTCATTCGTCAGCTTGTAGTATGCGTCGGCATAGTATTTTTCTACGCCTAATACGGTGTATTTTTCATTGGCTGCGATCTTTTGTGCCAGAACGCTCAGCTGTTCGGGTGTCGCGATGGTAAATGGCGTCGCTTTTTCGCCGTTGCCTTTATCAAAGCGGTCGGTCGGGTGATCGACGGTCCAAACACGGTTTCCGCCGTCCATGCTGATCTTCAAGGTCATATTGCTGCCGACAAAGGAGTTGTCGTCCGTCGTCTCTGCATTTGCTCTGATCTGGGTCGGCGCGGCTGCATCGTAGTCTTTAACTGCAACGCTGAAGAAGTTCGGGATTGGATTAGATGTCGTAAATTGGACTGTTTTGCCGTTTGCGACGGTTAATTTGCATCCGCCGACGCCGCTGCTCCCGTCCACAGTTCCTGTGAAGGTCGTATCGTTATTGACTAACAGGTTTACGCCTGCTTTCAACGTCCAGTCTTCCGTCACTTCATTTACTTGTGCCGGCACTGTCAGGGTATCGCCTGAAACGGCCGTATCCATGCCGGCATTGATGTTCCGCACGGCATTTCTGAGCTGGTTCTTTTCGGTTTCGACCCGGTAAGCGGGAACTGCACCGAAAAGGATACTGCTTCCTGCGTTCACGGTGACGGCGCAGTTTGTATTGTCGGGGCCGCCATTTGTTCCATAGCCGATCATTGCATTGGTCGCCGTATTATTGATATTAAAGGCGGACAGTGCCTGGCCTGGTTTGGGTGTGTCGTCCACGCGGATATCCACGCCGTCGTTTCCACCGTTAAAGATAATGATGTTTTCAATTTGTGGTGCCGCGTTCTCTGCGCTCTGCGCATATACCATTGTATTGTCGATCTTTATTTTCACATTGGTGCTGGCTTCCGCTGCAATCACGCCATAGATGTTTTCCTGACCTCCGCCTGGATTCTGGCCGATTAAGGTTGAATCCTCGATGGCTGCGTTAGTCCCATTCGCCTGATAGAGTGAAAGGGCTGCGTAGCCTTTGACGTAGGAGCCGTTTTTAATCGTCAGGCTGCTGTTTTCTGCTTTTTCTGTATCGATGGCGTAACCCCACGTATCAATGTGTGTGCCGTCGACGGTTAGATTATTATTTTTGCCGTTGAGGACAATGCCTTTGTTAAAGCCTTTGTCGTCTGTACCTTTTATTACTGTAGTGGCAACTGTAACGTTTCGGTTATCGCCGTCGACGGTGATACCGTGTTCCCGTTCCTCTGGCACATCCAGATAGCAGCCGGTAATGCTGTCTGCATCTTTGGTTACAGCCTGATTGCCTTTAAGCACAATGGTGCGCCCATAGTTTGCAAAGTCTGAAGCTCCTGCCGTCGTCTGTTTTGCGTAGCAGTTGGTGATAACTGCGTTGGCGGCGTCATCGACGATCACAGCGCCTTCTCTGCTGGTGCTCATCATACTGAGATTTTCTAATGTGGCGTCTGCCTTTACCAGCAGCTGTCCATTGATGACTGCGCCTGGTTTGGAGGCGCCGTCCTTGACCGGCTGGCTGTCGCCTAAGCCTTTAATGGTCAGCGCTTTGCCGATGGTGATAGCGTCTGCGCTGGTGTAGTCGGTTTGCGCCAGGTTGATGGTATCGCCTGCCTGGGCCTGGTTTTCGACGATGTCTTTTAAGACTGCGCCGCTTCCTGCTGCGTCTTCTTTGCCGTAGAAGGTGATTTCGGCGTTGTTCGGTAAGTCGCAGGTGATGGCGCCGCCGCTGCGCGGTGCGCCGTAGTATTGTCCTTTATAGACAACAATATTGCTCTTTGGTTCATAGCTGATCTCTGTCAGTATCTGAGCGCCTTCCGCAACTGTATTATCTTTAAGTGTGCAGGCATTGGCATTTTCATAGGTACCCAGGATACCGCCGATACCGACATTTAAGTCGCGCTGCTGGAATCCTTCAATCGGGTTGATGTTTTCGATTTTGATCGCGGTCTGTGCGCCGACGAAGCAGTTTGTGATCGTCGTGTGCTGTCTTGCGAAACCCACAATCCCGCCAATGTCACGGACACCGGCGATAACGCTTCCTTGTGATTCCTGCGGTAGTGCAGCATCAACCGTACAATTCTGAACGTCTGCCGTACTGGAGGCCTGTCCAATGATTGCGCCCGCCTTGTCGCCTTCACCGCCTGTAGCATCATTTACGCTGGCAATCGTGCTTCCGTCTACAGAACAGCCTGTGATTTTAGCTGTTTCTGCATCTGTTAATCCTGAAGCAATCCAGCCGATAATACCTGCTGTGTGGCCCTGGGCCTTAACCGTTGAGTTGATGACTTTGACATTCGTAATGGTCAAACCGCCAGCACCTCTGTTTGTGGTGGTCGCGCCAGCCAGAGCGCCGGCATTCTTTTTAGTCGTAATAATATTCGCGCCGTCAATGGTTAAATCTTTAACGGCTGCGCCATTATTAATAGCTCCGAACAAACCGACATTCGCCTTATGTGAATTGATGGATAAACCGGTAATACGATGGTTTGCTCCGTCAAAAGTACCTGAGAAGGCTTTTTCAGCATCTGTCTGGGCATAATTATCAAAACTGCCAATCGGTGTCCAGTTCCCATACGCGCTTAAATCCACATCCTCTGTCAGGGTAATGGTCTTGTCTGCAAAGGTATCCTTACCGGCGTTCACCTGATCGGCGATCCATTTCAGCTGTTTGGCGTTTGAAACTTCAATCTTACCGCCTTCGGGCTTCAGCAGATTGTACTGCACGTTTTCTTCTGTCAGCACATTTGATGCTTCCTGAGTATTGTTCCATGTAACCTGATCGACTGCTGTGCCGTCAAATTTCTGGCGCATACCGATCAGTTTTGTTTGTCCTGGAACGTTGGCACTCTCTCCTGTAACCCAGGTGATATCCTTAAAGTTAAAGGTGTTTTGGCCTGCCGCAGCCGTTTCTTCATACGGCTCCCCGCCTTCGTCATTAACGGTGGAGTAGATCAGCAGGTCGGTCTGGTTGGTTGCGCTCTTTTCAAAGCGGCAGTTGTTCAGCTCGATGGTACAGCCGTAGGGCCGGACGGTTAAGCCGTATTGGTAATGACCTGGATCTTCCCCATAGCTTGCATTAATGCCGGCATAAAACAGGGTGTTTTCCGCCTTAAAGGTCACGCCCTCGTAGTTTTCCTGGAGCGTCACGGTACCGTAGGCTTCGCCTGGGGTTCTATCTGAGGCATGATAGCCCATCAGCTTTGAATCTTTAACAATAATTTGGGTGTTGGTGGGCGTCTTGCCCTGGTCTTCATTTTTTAAGTCGCCGGCTGAGGTCATGATGGCCGCCCAGCCTGTGATGGTGGAGCTTTCGACGTTCAGCGTCTGGTTCTTATTTCTGACGCCGATGCCGTAGTATCGTTCCGCCTTGATGTCCGCGTTTTTGACGGTCAGGCTGTCGTTTTCGCCTTCCATGCGGATGCCGCAGGCGCCGGTAGCTGCAGTTGTATTGACAATTGTCATATTCTCCAATGTCGCCCCTGCGCCGCCTTTGGTAACTACCACGCCGTTCCTTTCACCGGCGGCCGTTTCTGCGTCCATATTTTTGACGGTGACGTCTTTTGCGGTGATCGTGATCTTGCCATCAAGCTTGGTCGCATAAGTTGCTCCGGCTTTGGCCGCGCCCTCAAGGGTTAAGGCTTTGTCGATGGTGATGCTTTCTGTAAAGGTCTTACCTTCCAGTCTTAAGACGTCGCCCGCCTGTGCGTTTGCGATGGCGTCGGTGATGGTGGTATAGCCGTCCACGTCATTGCCGCCTCTTGAGATAACGACTGGCGCGCTGAGCTGTGTCATCGCTTCGTCCAGGTAGTACGGTACTTTCCGGACGAGATCGCCGGTATATTCAGCTTTAAAATCTTCGGTTGGTTTTTCTGTTGAATCCGCGTCCTGAACATGCGGCAGGGTCCCGGCTGCTTCTTCTCCAAACTGGTAATAGTTCTTGGAGAGGTCAAAGCTGCCCGTGTTCTTTGTCGGACTCAGCTCAAACGCGTAGCGCGTGTTGATGAATTTGTTATTTTTTATCGAGATATTTTCCGGATTGTCGCCTTTGATATTGTCGACGCCAATCCCACGGTTTGCGCCCTTAAAGGTATTGCCCTCAATTTTGACGCTTCCGCTTTCCGCCACAACGCTCAGCACGCTGGTGCGGCCGTCGCCATCAATGGTTTCCTGACCAATGTTAAAGGCATTGCCGGTCACTTCGCTGCCTTTGCCCAGTGAGGTAATGCACACACGGTAGGGGACGTCCACGACATTGTCCTTGAAGATGACCGTCGCCTTTGGATTTCCGCCGCCGTAGATTAAATTGTGGCCGTTAATGCCTTCTGCTCCGGTGAAATGACAGTTTTCAACGGTCAGTGTGCCCTCGCCGCTAAAGTTGATCGCGGACTGTTTTGGCTGTGTCACTCTGATTTCGAGGTCCTTTAAAGCGGCGTTTTTACCCTCGCCCATCAGGATCATCGTGTTTTGATCTCCGTGGCCGCCTTTTGGTTCTTCATTGCAGGTTAAAACGGTTTGCTGTCCGCCTTCGGTGCTGCCGACCAGGGTGACGTTTTTACTTAGGGTGATACGATTATCTTTTAAATCATAGGTTTCCGCTGGAATCAGGATGGTGTGGCCGTCTTTTGTCTCATTAGCATCAATCGCTGCCTGAATGGTTTCAAAGAACGCGCCCGTATCCTGATTGACGACCATTTTCTGCCAGTTTTCAGACGGACCGCCGACCAATGGACCGGCATTGTCTTCCTCAGATGAGGTTACTTCCGCTTCCGCGCTGCATCCGCCAAGCTTATTGCCTGCGTATGCGACGCGCCCGATAAGGCCGCCGGCGTAGATCGCTTTTCCGCTTTCGGCGCCTTCGCCTGTCGCAGTAACCGTATTGAGGTAGCTGCCATTGTCGGCTACTTTACAGTTAATATAGACATTTTCTGCATTACTGTTACCCACCATGCCGCCGACGTCGCGGACGCCGGTCACGGCGCAGCCGGTTACGGTACAATCCTTGATCTTATAGCCTTTTTCGCCGATAAAGCCAATGAGCCCGCCGGCTTTGTCGCCGTTATCGTTATCGTTCAGCGCCACGGCTGTAACTGTTACATGATCAGCGCTGCAGTTTTCAACACTGCTGTAGATATAACCCGCCATCGCGCCGGCAAAATGATTGGCCTTGACGGTGACGTTTCTTACCGTGACATTCTTAATACTTTCCTTGCTGACAATACTGCCGACCAACGCGCCAGCGCTCTTACGCGCCGTAATGGACGCCTGGTCGATCGTCACGTTTCCAATACCTTTGTCAGTCTTTACGCAGCCAAAAAGCCCTGCGTTATCCAGCTCTGGATTATCGATCGTTAAATTCTTAATGGTCTTGCCGTTCCCGTCAAAGGCTCCTGCAAAAGGATGCTCTGCGGTGCCGATGGGCTGCCAGGCTTCGCCTTTGAAATCCATGCCGTTTTCGTCTAAGCTGTCTGCCAGTTTGATGGTGATGCCCTGGCTGTTCAGTGCGCCGGAATTGATCTGTCCGGCTAACCAGTACAGCTCTGCTGGCTCGCTGACGGTGTAGGTCTTATTGAGCCCTGCTTTTACTTCTTTGCCGATATTGGCGGTCTGTACGCCCACTACCGCAGTACCGTCTGCCTTGACACGATCTTTGTTATAATCGTAGGCAAAATATTTTTCTGCGGTAATTTTTCCGCCGTCAAAACCTTCGCAGCCTGTCAGCTTAACGGATGCGTCGAGCTTGAGATTGACGGCGAGCGCGCCGCCTGCTTTCAGGCTATCAAGCGTGGGGGCGTTTTTCCCCTGCACGGTTAAGGTTCCGTCTAAAACGGTATTGCTCTGGCCTTTTAAGGTGAGCGTCTTGTTGTCGATGGTTATTTCTTCCTTGTAGGTACCCGACGGTATGGAGATGGTTTGTTTATTCTTTGCTTCCTTTACCGCGTCCGCAATGGTGACATAGGTTCTTTTGGTGTTTTCATTTTTGATCATGGAATTTTCATTTGTCCATGCCGCGCCATTTTCGCCGACGCCGCTCTCCACATAGCCCTCCGGCGCGTCGACTGTAATATCAGATCCGTCGGCATAGTAATGATCCGAGAAGATCTGATATTTTTCTTTTAAGACAGATTCCGGTTCAGCCAAAAGTGTGAAGCTTGCCGGGTTCGTGATACCGCTTCCCTGATCCACGTTCACGCCATACCAGCCATTGCCGCTGGTGTACAGGCCGCCTGCGGTTACGGTAGAACCGTTGACCACGATGCCTGCGGCGGCGTTGTCTTTGGCGGTGATGTTGTTTAAGGTCACATTTTCTGCCTGAACAATGTTAATGCCGTGTCCGTTGGCAGTGACACTTCCTGTTATTTTTCTTGCACCCTGAACAGTTAAGTTTTCTAAGGTCACGTCCTTTGTATTTTCAATTAAAATCAATGAAGCTGTTTCTCTGTCTGTCGCCTGCCCTTCTTTAGGGAACCACGCATCGCCGCGGGTGATGACGACGGTTTTATTGTCTTCCCCTTTAATCGTAACTGGCTTATTGATTTTAAGCGTCTGGTAGAGATTATGTGTCCCTTCCTTAACAACAATCGTATCATTTGCGGCCGCGTCGTCAATGGCTTCCTGAATATCTTGATATTCTTTGTCGCCGTTTAGCGCAATGATATCATAGAACGGCAAAGGCTTTGCCGCGCCCTCTGCCGGCTGATAAACAGAAGTCGATGTCTCGTCGATCATCGTTTTAGCCTTAACGTCCGCTATGGCTTTTGAAACACTGCCTGATTTGTTGCCATAATCACTCACTTCAAAGCCTGAATTGATTGTCCCGGTTACGTCGATAAAACGCGCATTTTTCAGGTTAACGCTTTTGATCGTTTCTGCATTTTCAATACTTAAAAGAGTTTGATCAAACGAGCCGGTTTTACCGTTGGTAATGGTCGAATCGGTGATATTTAAAACATTATCATAAGTTTGAAAAACAGGATCTTGACCTTGATTTGCAGCCGGCCAGTCATAATTCAACATGATGGTGGTAAACGCATTCGCAGAGCCTGCCGCACCTTCTACCGTGTTGATTCCTTTTAATACAGAACCATTTTGAATATTGTAGGTACCATAGCTGGCCCAGATATTAAAAGCGGCCCAGCCGTAAATGGTCGAATGGTCTACTGTGACGTTCAGCCCTGCGGCATCGGCAAGTCTTTTTCCGTCGACTATTTGCTCAGTCCCGTAGACATTCACAGCATATTTAAAACCTTTAATTTCGCTTTCTTTTTCAATTTGGACGGTTACGTCTTTTGGATTGAGAAGCGCTATTCCTCGAGTATCAGTGCTTCCCCATTTTTCTTCGTATTCCCGATTGAGGCCGTTTAAAATTTTGCTGCCGTTCGTCAAAGTAACGGCTGACCCCTGGTGCTGTCCGTCGCCAAAATTGATTCCTCGCATCTCGGCGCTGAATTCGAAATCCATGATGGTATTATCCAGCGTAATCTGCGCTTTATAAAGATTGTCATTAGTCGAATCTGATAAACTGCCAACATGAACGCCGCGTTGATTCTCACCATTACCAGTAACTTTCAAACCTTTTAATGTGAGCGCGGTGCCGGATTCTTCTGTTCCGTCTAAAATAAAGATACGTTCTGCTGAGGACGTAATCTTATATTTTTGACCATCGCCGTCAAACGTTAAAGCTTTATTGCCATATTGTATTGTCTGCACGGTCGTGATATCCTGCTGAAGTTTTATGACGCTGCCTGTCGGCGCTTCTTCTACAGCCGTATTGATATCGTCATAGTTTGCGATAAACTTTCCATCCGCGCCGGTTACCGCAATGGGCTTTGCAACGTCGTTTTCATTATTCAGCACATTACTCGGCGGGGCCGTCTGCAATAACGCCGGCCGCTCCTGCCTTAACGAATTATCTGTCGCATTTTCTTCTGTCGTCCCTGTTTCCTCATCCACCGGTGTCGGCGCCACGACGGCCGGTGCTGGTTCGTCTGCGGACTGTTCTGCCGGGGCTTCGACGCTATTTGTCGTCTCGCCGGCCGGAGCGGTTAGTTCTTCCGCAAACACTGAGAAATTCATGGACATGAATACCATCAATACTGTGAGCAGCATTGACATGGTCCGTTTTAATTTAGACTTTCTCACTTTCTTTACCTCCTGTTTGAATCCCTGATCCCGTAGACTTCTTTACATTTTAGTTTCCGGCGACACCTCTCTATCTTAACGTAAATTTAATTATTATATCGTACACTATGTACGATTTGGGCTAAGAAATGGGCGGAGAAATAGGCGTTCCTCCGCGATCACAAAAAGTTTTATATTCTAGAGTTGCCATCTCTGAATACCAGAATAAAAGTGCTATGCTGCGTAAGCTAAGAAGTCGTGAATTTACTCGTGAAATAGTACCATTTCACGAGTTTCAAGCGCTAAGTCCCTTATCTAAACCATTCTGATAGATTCCGACCATTTTTTTGACCACTTTTATTTTTCTTTATCTATTGGATTTTCTGATATTTTATTCATTTCGATGCGGTCTTGTTCTGTCAGAGGATGGATATAGCGTTTTAGTGTAATCGCAATATTGGAGTGCCCCAGCAGTCTGCTCAGCACAGACAGCTGCATGTTTTTACTGGCGGCCCTTGTGGCAAAGGTGTGTCTTAAAATATGAAAATTTCTTTTTTTGATGCCCGCATTTTTTAAGACACCTGCAAAATAAGCTTGATAAACTCTTGGATCAATAAAAGATCCTTTTTTACTCGAAAAAACAAACTCTCCCTTCACAGAAAGGCTGCTCTCATAGTCCTTCAGCAAAGAATAAATCTCTTGATTCATCGGTATGGTCCTCTCAGAGCAATAGGATTTTGTCCCTTCAAAAACCATTTCTGTTTTCCTGCCGTTCTCTCCAGAGGCGTTAACGCGATGCACCGCGTCGCGCACCATCAGTGTTTTTTCCTCAAAATCAAGATCGCACCACCGAAGCGCGGCTAGTTCTCCAATCCGTATTCCTGTTTTTAACGTCAGCAGAACAGCCGTCGCCTTTACCTTATCCTGATCATAGAACAGAGCTTTCTCAAGCTTCAGATATTCATCCTTGTTAAAAACATCCGTTTTTCTTTTTCTTGTCGCGGGAATACTTACCTCCTTACAGGGATTGGCTGTGATCATCCCTGATTTCACAGCCTGTTTGAGTGCAGAGGATAATATCGAGATATGGCGCCTGACCGTTGCGCTCGACAGTGCCGTTCGGTGTTGATTTAATTTGGTTTTGACATAATCCTGAATGACTTCATTCGTCAATTCGTGCAGCCTGTAATCACCCATCGCGGGAATCAGATGGTTCTTTATAACACTGTCATATTGTGCATAAGAGGATTTTTTAATTTCTGGTTTCTTGCCAACTTCGAGCCACTCTACCAGCCATTCCCGCAAAAATAAAGAATGCTCCTCAGAGTTTATAATTTCCTTTTCTCTGAATTTTTCAGTGATGACACCGCCGGAATTTTTACGCCTTCTGTTCTTTCTTAAGACCCTTTGCAGTTCAACTTCTTCAAAATTTTCTTTTTCGCAACATTCTAATTTTTCAACTACCTTTTGATAAGTTTTCGCATACAAATACCGATAGACCGCCTTACCATAAATATTTTTATAGCCCACAATACACCGCGCTTCATAACGCCCGTCCGCTCTTTTTCTTACATTTTTACGGTAGCTCTTCATACTGTTTTCCTCCCTTGTACGACCATCTTTTTGACCATACTATGGTCAATTATATCTAAAATAAAGGGTAAGAAATGGATTTATATGGTGTTTTTTTTATTTTGCGCGTAAAAAAGTGCGTGCATTTATTTTTTAAAGGTGATATAATATCCCCATCTAGTTGTTTTAATAGTTTTTTTATCAAAATTTGGAATATATCGCACTCGTGAAATGGTACTATTTCACGAGTTTTTTCTTTTTTGCACAAGTTTTTACCTTGAAAATGAAGCTTTATTTTCAAACGTTGTATTTGAATGATAAGCAATAAAAAAGCGGTATACGCTGTTTTAACGTATACCGCTACATTTTGTGTTTTTTACTTTTACTATCTATTTACTTTCTATATATATCATCCCGTTCAATTCTGATAATCAGCCTTTCCTCACACCCCATTCCGACTCGTTGCCACCACCTGTATGCTGTCGGCGATGGTATAGGTCTGACCAACGGCCACCAGCTGGTCGTATTTATCATAATATTTTTGCTTAAAATAGAACACGGGTGTGCTCTCTGAGATACTCAGGGCGTTGATAATGTCCTGGGTTGGGCGGATCATGCGGATCTCGAGGGTTTTGTTGATTTCCTTTTCCAGAAAATAGTCGATCCGGCGCAGGTTGTCGTAATAAAACATTTTCTTGGTGTCACCGCTGAAGTGATGCAGGAGATATTTAATATCATAGGACACCGGCGCGTCGAGATAAGAATTGAAGGTCCGGCGGATTTTAATGGTCTGGATCTGCTCGCTGCTCTGGCTGTCAAATTCCTCCAGGCCGTTAAAATCAAAAATCTGGGAAATACTCAGGATCTTGGTGTCCAGAATGGTTTCCTTAATATTGGTGATCTCGTTAAAAAACATATGAAACAGGTCGTTTTCGCTTTCCTTCACATAGCAGCCGGAGCGCTCCCGGGTTTCGATATAGCCTTCGTTGGACAGGATCGACAGGCTGTTGCGCACGGTGATGCTGCTCACGTTGTATATTTTGGTCATTTCCTTGATGGAGGGCAGCTTATCCCCTGCCACCAGATTGTTATTGATGATCTTGTTTTTTATGTCCTCTACGATGTTTTCATACTCTTTCACAAGGGTCCCTCCTACTCTGTCCTGGCAAAAAACCGTGTTTTATCCGGCAGGATGTAAAGCTTGCCCCATCCAAAGGGCAGACCGCTCTGGTCGTAGACGTTAAGCTCGACAAGCATCAGGATACTGCCCACTGGAATGCGCAGTTTTTCGGCCACATCTGCGTCGGCGTTGACGCCTTTAATCCTCAGGTCCTGGTACATCTCATAGACAGAAATCTTGTTCTTAACCAGATCTGAAAAATCCTTATATTTCAGGCTTTTTTCTGAAATATTGATCCCTGCAAAGTAGGGCAGATATTTTTCATCATAGGCGATGGGCAGCCCATCCTCATAGATCAGCCACTTCAAGGCCACGACTCTTTCATTGGGGGCGATGTTCAGGTTATAGACCATGTAAACGTCTGGCGTTACAAGACTTGAGGAGATCAGCTTGGCCTCGTCATAGCCATTGTTAAAAATGGTTTTACAACTGTAGCGCATGGAAAACTTATTTTTCTTAACATTTTTGATGTAGTTGCCCTTCCCCTGAATGGAGTAAAGATGCCCTTCCGAGAGTAAGACTGAAATCGCCTTCCGGACGGTTATCCGGCTGGCGCCATACTCGGCGCAGAGGGCAGTCTCTGAGGGCAGCGGGTCGTTATCCTTGTAAACATTGGTGGATATTTTATGCTTGATGCTCTCAATGATTTCTTCGTACTTAAATTTAGAATTGCTCATTGCTTCTTACCCTGTCTTTTTTCGTTAAACAGCTTTTTCAGGCGGATACACTCGGTCACGCCATCCTTGGCGGTCTTGGCAAAGGCATCGGCACCGGAGATGGCCGCGATGTCGATATTGACCATGGCGCCGCCGATAATGGTGGTGATGTCCTTTGTCTCGGGGTCGCCCTTGAGCAAATCGATGGCCCGCTGAATGGCGCCAACGGTGTTGGTCAGTACTGCGCTGATGCCGATAATGCTGGGATGGCAGCGTTTTGCCTCCTCCACAAAACGCCCGGCCTGCACATCTACCCCCAGGTCGATGACGTTAAAACCGACTGAAACGGCCAGGGAGTGGAAGATCGTTTTTCCGATATCATGGATATCGCCTTCGATGGTTCCCAGCAGAATGGTGTCGGCAAAAACCTCCTCCTGCTGGTTTGCCGGAAACTGCATTCCCTCCATGTTTAAAATATCCTCAAAAATAACGCCGGCCATCATCAGGTCCGAGATGCTGTATTCCCCGCGTTCGTAAAGCAGTCCCACTTTGTCCAGACCGTCATTGACGGCGTTGACAATTTCCATAGGGGCAGCCCCGAGATCCAGCGCCCGCTCCACAATGCGGGTCACCATTTCATCTTCCAGCTCTACGACTTTTTCGGTCAATGCTGCTAAGTTCATTCGCTTGCCTCCTGTATATCATATTATTTATATGCTCAAATTTGTTCTTTATTTTTACTGATTATATCATAATTTAGAATTCATTGACACCGCAAAGCCTTTTCTGCCACCTCTGCTTTGTCATTTTCCATTTTTACCCTTTGCCTTTGCTCTCGATATACTGCATATAGACAATGGCGCTGACGGATATGACCATCCCGATGATCTGAACGGCGGAGAGCCTCTGTCCATAGAGAAAGAACCCCGCGGCCGCCGCGACAGTCGGCTCCAGGACATAGGTCATGGAGGTGTAGGATGCGTCGATAAAGTTATAAGCCGCCGTGGTGGCGCCGTATGAAATGGCGACATTGATAAAGTACAGCAGCAGCACAAGCCACAGTGCAGCGCCGTGCTGGACGGTCATACTCCCCAGCTCCCTAAAAAGATCCGGAATCGAATAATTAAAGGAGTAAACGATCATGGCGCCCAGACAGGTGTAGGTCTGGACCACATAAAAGGGGATCTCTTTTTGTATATGAAAATAGTCGATGGTATAGGCAAAGGCCAGGCTTACGGTTACTGAGACGCCCCAGAAAATGCCGGCTGCCGTGACATCGCCGTCTCCGCCTGAGAATATTTCCAGGACAAAGAGGATTCCGACCAGGCTGATCAGGCAGCAGACTACCTTTTTAACTGTAATTTTTTCGTTAAAAAACAAACGCATCAGAAGCACCAGCACGACGGCGTTGGAGAAATTAAACAGTGAGGTGATGGCCAGAGGCAGGCTCTCGATTGCCCTTACATAAGTATAATTGTAGGTG
This sequence comes from Eubacterium sp. AM05-23, assembly GCF_003477535.1. Lineage (NCBI taxonomy): Bacteria > Bacillati > Bacillota > Clostridia > Eubacteriales > Eubacteriaceae > Eubacterium > Eubacterium sp. AM05-23. Next base: position 69,839 of record NZ_QUDF01000002.1, on the reverse strand, counting down.
GCGTACAGGATGCCCCCGCTCACACAGATGGTGGTCAGGTACAAAAGCTTATTTTTTAAGATCAGGCTTTTAGGATTTTTGATCAGCGCCACTGAGAAAAAGCATATAAAAACAAAGAAGGGCGTTAAAATCGTCCGGCCGCTTTCACTCAGACCAATGAAATCAAAATAATTAAAGAAGATTCCAAAGATGCCGGTCGTAACCGCGCCGGCGCAGCCTAAGAGAATCCCTGCCATCGGTTTTCTGTTTTTAAAAAGCTCCATTTGCTCACCTTATCCGCACCACTTCTGTGCATAATATTATATGTTCAAAATGTATTTTTTGTAAATTCTGCTTTTTCAAATTTTGTTTATTATAACATGTTTTTAGTTCATACCACAACAAAAAGTTTTTTTCAGGTTTAAACCGCATAATTTAAAGGTTTTCTAAGGTTTTTATTTGTAAATAGATTTTTTTTAAGATTTTTCTTGACAAAGGTACTGGAACGTATTAGAATACAGGTACAGTGTATAACACAATATGCACAAAATTAGGAGGAAAGAAAAATGAACTTTACTTATGAACCCCTGACTAAAAATCAGATCGAAGATGTCCATCAGGCTACCCTGGATGTACTGGAAAAATGCGGCGTTGAAATGTGCGACGAACGCGCCCATGAAATTTTTAAAAAACACGGCGCCACGGTTGAAGGCAATATTATCAAGATTCCACCAAAGGTTGTCGAAGACTGTATGAAGCTTGCTCCGAGATCCTTCATACTGGACGCGGCCAACCCGGACCGCTCTGTCAACATCGGCGCGACCGACCGCCCTCTCATCGCTCCGAACGCTACCTCCCCCTTTATCATCGATGAAGAGTTCAAACGCCGCAAGGTTAATTTTGATGATATGCGCAATTTCTTCAAGCTGTCTCAGAGCAGCAGCTGTGTCGATATTGGCGGGCAGCTGATCGTATTCCCAACAGACAACTGTACCTACAAGGAGGGCGTTATCACCGCCATCTATGAATACTTCCTGCACATGGACAAGCCCATGAATCTGTGCTCTGTCGACCGCAACACCATCGATATGACCATGGAAATCATGCACCTGCTCACAGAAAAGGAAGGCGGTTATCCCCTATTCGCGTCTCTGTCTCCGATTTCGCCGCTCCGCTTTGACGAAGAGCTGCTGGATGGCCTGTTCTACGCGGCTGAAAAGAATCAGGTCATGGAGGTTACTCCCTGCTCCGCAGCCGGCCTGACCGGCCCGATCACCGGCATTGACAACGTGGTCCTGACCAACGCGGAAAACGTGGCCATGTTCACACTGATCCAGCTCATTAATCCAGGCCTGCCAGTGGTTTACTCCACCTATACCTGCATCACAGACATGCGTACCCTTCAGCTCTGCACCGGCGCTTCTGAAAGCATTAAAATGTGCGCCATGGCACGCCAGATGGCCGGTTACTATGAAGTGCCCTTTGATATGCCGTCCGGCAGCACTGACGCCAAAAACTGCGACGTACAGGCAGCGCTCGAATCGACAGCTGCCATCATGAACGCCTTTGCCGCCAAGCTGGATATCGCCATGTTTATGCTGGGCAGCCTCGACAGCTTCAACAGCGCCAACTATCGTAAATTCATTCTGGATGAAGAAATCATCAAGCATGTTCAGGCCTATATCAAGCCGGCCAAGGATATGAATATTGACAAAACGGTTGACCTGATCACCGAGGTTGGGCAGCACGGCACCTATGTCAAACATAAAAACACCCTGCGCAACTACCGCAAGGAACACAGCTTCCCGGATTTCGGCGTCCGCAGCACCTATGAAGAATACGTTATCGAAAACAAGGATATCACACAGCGCATCGACGACCAGCTGAAAAAACGGATGGACGCCTACGTTGCACCTGAAATTCCGGAAGACAAAAAAGTCAAGATGAAAGAAATCTTTGACAAATACCTGCATTAATGATTTTCGGGGGTTCTGTGCACAGGACTCCCTTCCCTGCCTGATTAAATGAATTCTATATTAAGGAGAGAAAAATGGACGCAACGAAAAAAAGAGGTGTAGGGTTTGGTATCTTTCTGGCCTGCAGCTCCGCTGTCGCTACCGGTACCTTCGGTATTTTTCTGCATTACCTGGCTGCCTTTGGACTCAGCGACGACACCGTCACGCTGATCGGCCCGGTATTCATGTTTTTTGCTTTTTTACTCATCGCGCTGATTAAGGACCGCAGACTGCTCCTCGCACCGAAAAAGCTCTATTATTTTACAATGATCGCAGTCAGCGGTTTTGTGCTTTATCCGCTTTATAATTTTACTTATGTCCGCGTATTCGCAAACCTGCCCATGGCCATCGCATCGCTGTTTCACTTTTCAAATTCCATCGTTCTGGTATTTTTGATGCGGATTTTGTTTAAGCAGAAAATCACCAAAGAAAAGCTCATCTGCTGTGTGCTGGCCATTGTGGGCATCATGCTGGTACTTCAGATTATCACCTTTGGCGCGGTGGCTCCGGACGACAGTGTCCCGATCACCAGCATGGGGATTTTCTGGGGTGTTGCGGTTGCCTGCGCTCTGGCTTTTGTGTACTCAATCGACTATTTTCACATCAGCCATGATGTGCCGGTTATCACCACTCAGATTTATGCCTGCCTGTGCAGCTCCATCATTCTGCTGCTCACCTCTAACCCGGCGGCGGTCGGCCAGAACATCATGGAATCTGTTTCCGCAAATGGTGCTATCGTCATTGTAGTGGCGATTATCTACTGCGCGGTGCTCATGTGGTCTTACTATTCCATTACGGCCTGCTACAATTATATCGATGCCTCCTACGGCGCGCTCACCTTTGTTCTGGAGCCCAGTGTCGCAGCCATTCTTGGCTTTATCATCCTGCACGAAACCCTGACGCCGCTCCAGATGCTGGGGATCGCCATTGCGGTTTGCGCCATTGTGTATATGCAATACTCCGAGGGCAAACGCGAAAAGGCTGAGCTTGCCGCCCAGGCGAAGTCATCCGATCTCACCCAGGATTCTGCAAATGCAAATCCTGAAGTTGACGTCGAATAGCCTTTATGCCCAAAGGAGTGTGAAAGATAATGCCTTTTCTCAGACATAAGGGCGCTGCCTACGGCGTCCTGCTGGCTGCTTCCTCCGCGGTGGCTACCGGTACCTTTGGCGTGTTTCTGAACTATTTTGACAGCCTTGGCATTTCCGAAAACGCCATGTCGACTTTTACGCCGTTAGCTGTCCTTGCCTTTTACCTGATCTATACCCTGATCACACAGCCAAAGGTTCTCAAGCTGCCCAGGAAGCTGTTCTATTTTACCCTCATCGTGTGCAGCGGAATGATCGCGTCGCCTATTTACATCTATACCTCGATCCGGTCTTTCAACTCACTGCCCATCGCTGTCGCCTCGCTGTTGGATTTCTCGAACGCCATTGTTCTGGTTTTTTTGATGCGCATCTTTTTTAAATCAAAGATCACCAAGGAAAAGCTTATCGCCTGTGTCATCGCTGTTTTCGGCATGGTGCTGGTGCTTAATCTTTTTAACACGCATGTCAGCGATATTACAACCATTGGTATTTTCTGGGGGCTGGCCAACTGTTTCAGCTTAGCTTTCGCCTACCTTTTTGATTATTATCATATTTCAAACGGCGTTTCCTATCTGGCGTACCTGGTCTATTCCAACGCCATGGGGCTCATTGTTTTTTCCTTTAAAACCACGCCTGCCGAGGTGTTCCGGGAATTTGCGGCCGCTGCCCCTTCAGGCGGCCTGACCATGTGGCTCATGCTGCTCGGCTACTTTGCCGTTCTGGTTATCTCCTATGGGACCATCGCCGTTTCCTACAATTATATCGAAGCTTCGACGGCTTCCCTGACCTTTGTCCTTGAACCCACCACGGCCGCGCTTCTGGGCTTTATGGTCCTGAGCCAGCATCTCGGCTCCCTCCAAATTGTCGGGATGATCATTGCTGTGGCTGCCATTGTTTATATGCAGTATACCGGCGACAAGGCGGATGAGGTTCAGGCAAAAGAGAATGAAAAGAAAAAAGTGGTTCAAAACGAGTGATAAATCTGGAAATGAAAAGAAAAAATGGCAGCCGTACCGATTGGGGTACAGGCTGCCATTTTTTTACTTTTTTTATAAAGCTTCTCAAAAACGTCTATACCGGTCGCGGTTCTTTCCTTTCTTCACCCAGAATTCTTAAAAACATCATAAATTCATCACATTCGTCATGTAAAATTTTTGTAAAGTTTGAAATGAAAGGAAATACTTATGAACACACCCACTCAGAGCAACAATGTTTTTCAAAGGATCGAGAAAAAATATCATCTGTCCGGCGAAAAGTACTGGCCGCTCATACAGGCTCTAAAGCCCTATATGCAGATGGACGAATACGGGCGCCACACCATCTGCAATATTTACTACGACACCCCCCACTACGACCTGATCCGGCATTCCATCGAGAAGCCGCCCTATAAGGAGAAGCTGCGCCTGCGCAGCTACGGCGTACCAGGGCCCCAGGACACCGTCTATATTGAGATCAAGAAAAAATGGCAGCGCACTGTTTACAAGCGCCGGGCCGCCATATCCCTGAACCAGGCCGAGGCCTGGCTCAACCGCGGCCTGCGCCCGGACCTCGACACTCAGATTCTCCGGGAGATCGACTATTTTCTGTCTTTTTACAGGCCGGTTCCCAAGCTTTTTCTGGCCTATGACCGCATTGCCTGCTACGGTATTGAAAACAACAATATCCGCATTACCTTTGACGCCAATATCCGCAGCCGGGAATCAAACCTGAGCCTTGCCCGCGGGGATAGCGGCACAGCACTGCTCGACTCGAAGGCGGTTCTCATGGAGATCAAGATTCCCGACGCCATGCCCCTCTGGCTGAGCGGCATGCTCTCAGAGCTCGAGATCTACCCTGTGTCCTTTTCCAAATACGGCAGCGTCTACAAGCGCAAGCTTATAACCGAAGGGAGGAACCCCGCTTGTTCACAACAATCATAGACACAGCCACCACCGGCCAGATGTCCATCAGCACTGCACTGATCTGTACCTTTGTATCCCTTATTCTGGGGCTTGTCATCGCAGTGGTTTACATGGCACACGGTACCTATTCCAAAAATTTTGTCATCACGCTGGCTCTTCTGCCTGCCATGGTGCAGATTGTCATCATGCTGGTCAATGGCAATCTGGGCACCAGCGTGGCCGTGCTCGGCGCCTTCAGCCTGATCCGCTTCCGCTCGGTTCCGGGAAGCTCCCGGGAGATCAGCAGCATCTTCTTTTCCATGGCGGTGGGGCTGGCCACCGGCACTGGCTACGTGGTGTTCGCCGCAGTCATCACCATTGTTATCAGCCTGGTCATGCTCATTCTCTGCCGCTCTCCCTTTGGCGAGCGCAAGCCGCTTGACAAGGAGCTGCGCGTCACCATCCCCGAAAACCTGGACTATTCTGAAATTTTTGATGATATTTTCAGTACCTACACAAAAAAGGTGTCTCTGGAACGCGTTAAAACCACCAACCTCGGCAGCATGTATGAGCTCTCATACCACATTGTCCTGAAGCGGGATGAGGATGAGAAAGCCCTCATCGACGCCATTCGCTGCCGCAACGGCAACCTCACGGTGATCTGTGGCCGGCCCCAGACGGTTTCTGAGGCCCTTTAGGAGAAAAAACATGAAAAAAACAAGCCTTTTATTTTTAGCCTTTATTCCGCTCTTTATCCTCCTGCCGGTTCTCACAGCCGGCTGCAGCGCAAAGGCCGGAATCTCCTCCGGCGCAGACGCCACGGCCACAGCAACCGGTTATGACGCGGAGGACTATGACACAGACTACAGTGATGAAAATCCCCAGAGCGTTACGCTGAAGAAAAACAGCATTGATTTTTCCGGCGACGGCGCCACCGTAAACGGCAGCACCCTCACCATCACAGGGGCCGGCGCTTATGTGCTCTCCGGTACCCTGAATGACGGCAGCATTGTCATAAACACTGACAAAAACGCCACGGTCCGCCTTGTGCTCAAGGACGCCCATATCACCTCGGGCAGTGGCGCGGCCATCTACAGCAGGCAGGCCGGCAAAACCCTCGTTACCCTGGAGGCCGGCACCCAGAACAGCCTGACCGACAGCGCGTCACGGGACAGTGCGGACACAGATGCGCCGAGCGCGGCGCTTTATGTGCAGGATGACCTGACCATCAACGGCGACGGCGCATTGTCGGTGACTGGCAGCTACAACGACGCCATTACCTCAAAGGACGACCTGAAAATCATGTCTGGCACCATCACCATCCCCTCCTCGGCGGATGACGGCATTGTGGGGCGCGACGCCACCAAAATCGCGGGCGGCGCCATCACCATCAACGCTGCCGGCGACGGCATCAAGGCCACCAATGATGAGGATACCGCCAAGGGCACCATCCAGATCGACGGCGGCACCTTTGACATTACCGCAGGGGCTGACGGCATCCAGACCGAAAACACTCTTACGGTGGGCGGCGGCACCTTCAGCCTGGTCACAGGCGGCGGAAGCGCCAACAGCAGCGATAAGGCAGGAACCCCCGGCAGCACCTGGGGAAGCTGGCAGCAGACGCCCCAGACTGCGTCCGACGACGCCAACGACACGCCCCAGAGCGCCAAGGCGCTGAAGGCCGGAAACGCCATTGTCATCAAGGGCGGTACCTATCACATTGACTCGTCTGACGACTCAATTCACTCTAATGGCACCATCGACATTAAAGACGGCACCTTTACCCTGAGCTCCGGCGATGACGGCATCCATGCCGACACCTTCCTGACCATCGACGGTGGTATCTTTGACATTACCAAGTCCTATGAAGGCCTGGAGAGCATGAGCATCACGCTGAACGGCGGCAAGGGCAGTATTGTGTCAAGCGACGACGGCATCAACGCCGCGGGCGGCGACGGCTCCTCACAAAACGGCCGGCCTGGGCAGAACCCCATGGAAAGCGCCAGTGTGGACGACGGTTCCATTGTGCTGAACATTAACGGCGGCGAATGGTATATCAACGCCGGCGGCGACGGGCTCGATTCCAACGCCTCCATCAACCAGACCGGCGGCACGGTTACCATCGATGGGCCCACCGATGGCGGCAACGGCGCTCTGGACTACGACGGCACCTATAACCTGACCGGCGGCACTCTGATCGCGGCGGGCAGCTCCGGTATGCTCCAGACGCCGTCGTCAGACTCTGCCCAGAACAGCATCTCTCTGACCTTTAACGCTTCTCAGGCGGCCGGCACCACCATCAGCCTGAAGGACGCGAACGGGGAGGAAATCGCAGACTACACCCCGTCTAAGACATTCCAGAATATTATCATCAGCACGCCGGATATCCGGACCGGCGTCACCTACACACTGACAAAGGGCGGCGCAGACCTGACCACTGTCACCCCTTCTTCCTCCGTCACAAGCATTGGCGAGGACGGAAGCACCCACAGCGGCGGTATGGGCGGTGGTCCCGGCAACATGGGCGGCCCAGGCGGGAACCGTCCCGGCAGCAGCACTCCGCAGGATATGCAGGGCGGGCCGGGACAATAAGGATTAAAAAAAGAGCTGCACCTGGCGCGCAGCTCTTTTTTTAAATACTCTCTTTTAAAAACCGTTTCTCAAACTCCTCGACCGGCATGGGTCTGGAATAATAGTAGCCCTGGGCAGCCTGGCAGCCGCAGGCATTCAGGAAGCCTGCCTGATCGCCCGTTTCTACGCCCTCGGCAATGACCTGAAGCTCCAGGTCGTTGATCATGCCGATGGTATGCTCAATGATGGTTTTACCTTTCTGGGTCGCCACGCTCTCGTTAAAGAACTCACGGTCCAGCTTAATGGTGTTGACTGGTACATTTTTGAGCATATTGAGCGAGGAATAGCCTGATCCAAAATCGTCCATTGAAAAGGAGATTCCTTCCTCTCTCAACCGCTCCATGCCGCGGTACAAATCCACCGTGTTCTCTACAAAGCTGCTCTCAGTCAGCTCGACTTCTAAAAGCGCCTTGGGAATATCGTAGCGTCTTATAATATGCAGCAGCTTTTTATAAAAATTCGGGTTATATACCTGCACTCTGGACACATTAACCGACACCGGAACTGCTTCCATCCCCCTGTCCAGCCAGGATTTAATGATCCGGCAGGTTTCCTCCCAGACGTATTCGTCCAGCTTGATGATGAAGCCGTTGCGCTCAAAAAGCGGGATGAAACGGTAGGGCGTCAGGAACCCTCTTTCAGGATGATCCCAGCGCACCAGCGCCTCCGCACCGATCACGCTGCCTGTCTGCACATTGTGTTTGGGCTGGAGATACACCTTGAACTGGTGCTTTTTCAGCGCGTCGTCCATCTCGTTTTCGATCCGCTGCTCCTCAATCTGTTTGGCTCTCAGCTTTTTATCGTAAAAGGCCCACTGCTTGATGAGGCTCCCTTTAATGGTCTTCTGGGCCAGGTTTGCCCAGTCACATAGGATACTGATCTGGACATTCCGGTCCCTCACAATGCAGATACCGCAGGAGGGCATAACCTGATAGGTTTCTGAATACTGGTTGATCTCCGCCAGTATTTTCTGAATACGCCTGAGCAGTGGCTCACCCGAACCATAGGACATACAGAGACAGAACACATCGCTGTTCATGCGCCCAAAAGCGTCCATCGGCCCCATATGGCCCGAAATAACAGTTGCCATAAAGCGGAGCAGCCGGTTTCCCTCCTCCCGTCCGTACAGATCATTGATAAACTTAAAGCGGTTGACATCCAGGCGCACCACGGCATATTTCTGCTCCGGATGCTCCCTGAGCAGCTTTTCTGCCCGGGAATAAAAGGTATTGATGTTATAGATACCGGTTAACATATCAAACTCTGCCCGGTACTTCAGGGTTTCGTGCGCGCGCTTGGATTCGTCGATGTCGTTCAGGGTACCGATCACCCGGCTGATGCCGCCATCCTCATTGTAAAGCACATTAAATACAATTTTACACCAGATATAGCGGCCTTTCTTATTGCAGAGCCGGATTTCCAGCTCTACCTGCCCGTTGCTGATGGCGTCCATGCTCATTTTCTGCTTTAATATTTCAATATCGCCGGGGTGGACGACCCCATCGTCAAGCCAGATTTCCTTGATGTCCCGGCCGTCATAGCTGCCCATAAAATTTTCCGAAAACCGGGGCGCATAATAGCGCTCTCCGGTCTCTGGGTTCCACTCAAATACCAGGGTGTTTGTCTGCCCAATCACCAGACGGTAACGCTCGTCATCCATCTGCTTTTTCTGAAGGCTTTGGTTTTCCTTCTCAACGGCTTCCAGCTGTTTTTTATAATCAATATCCATGATAAAGCAGAGCAGGATCTCATCCTCCTCGCCTTCAATATCCGCTGGAAAAACGGTCAGCGAGGCCCAGTGATAGGCGCCGTCCTCCCAAAGCTTACGGAACTCTCCAATGACGCTGGTCTTTCCGGAAGCCAGTGCCGCGTGTATTTTATCAATATCAAAAAAATCCAAAAAACGTCTCGAATCCTCCGGGTGAATCATGTGCGCTGCCACATCGGCAATACCGTCTGTCAAAGCGCCGTCTTCTGGCGGCGTCACATATTTACCCTCTACATGGTAGATGATCCGATAATGATTTTTGGTAATGTTCAGTTCATAGAGCTCGTCGTAAATATTACGCAAAGCTACGTTATAAACATTATTTTCAATGGTTTCGTTTGTCTTTTTTCCTGCCATTTTACAGCTCCTGTTATGGGTTTAACTGCAGCTGGCTACCCTACAATGTATGTTTAGGCCCTGTAGCTTTGCGTCTCTGTCTTTCAGCAGATTTGCCCTAGTATTAATCTCGTTTATATTTTACTCTATTATATAATAGATTTTTTTGAAACACAACTCCTATTTTCCACCAAAAAAGCAGGCTTAAGCCTGCTGGTATTTCTGGTTATTCGTTCTCTTCCTCTTCGTTAATCAGGTAGGTTAAGGTAAACAGACTGTCGGTGATGTTCACACTCTCTACCACCACGTCGTCCGGCACCGTCAGGTCCAGAGGCACGAAGTTTAGAATCGCTTTGATCCCGAGCTCTACGACACGGTCTGTGGTTTCCTGCCCGACCTTCTGCGGTACACTCAGGATACAGATATCAATCTTATGGTGCGCCACAAAGGCGTCGAGATCGTCCATGTGGTACACGGTCACGTCTCCGACCTTTTTGCCAATCTGATCCGGATCCACGTCGAACATGGCCTTGAAGTGAATGCCCTCTTCCTTAAAGCGCTCGTAATTGACAATGGCATGTCCCAGGTTCCCAGAACCGATGATAATGCAGTTATACTGGAGATCAAGCCCCAGAATTTTGCGAATGGCCTCCTTCAGCTCTTTTACCTTGTAGCCGTAGCCCTGCTGTCCGTAAGCGCCAAAGGAATTCAGGTCCTGCCGGATCTGCGAGGCGGTCAGCCCCATCATAGCCGCCAGCTCCTTAGACGAGATTTTTTCAATATGTTGATCCTGTAAATCGGTTAAATACTGGTAATACTTGGGCAGACGCTTAACAACTGTCATCGATACCCTTTTTGAAAAAGTTTGCATTCTGCACTCCCCTCCTGCGTCGTACTTATCCTTTTTATTATATCAAGTTGTTAAAAAAACGTCAATTTTTATGGTCGAATTAATTAAAAAAGTGTCAAAGTTTTTTAATTCCTTCAGAAACCGGGCAAACAAGCGCCTTCGGGGTGTCTTTAAAAGCAATTAATCGGTGATGTCCGACATCAAGTTAAGGTGCGGGCTGCCAATCACCTTGGCCACATCCAGCACAAAAGCAATGCCCATGCCCGGCCTGTCGATTTCGATTTTCTTCTGGATCGAGCAGAGCACCGCGTTCCTTATGGACGCGTCCACCAGAATCAGAACGATCTCCTTTTCAGGCTCAATGGTGATGCCGAAAAACCGGGCGTTCTCATGGATGCCGGACCCGCGGCCATACATAACGGTCGCTCCGTCAGCGCCGCCCTGCTTGGCCGCGTCAATGACCTCGCCGGACATATCTTTTTCCACAATCACCACAATCAGTTCGGTCTTAATCTTATTTCTGTCTTCCATTTTTTCCTCCATCATTCGCTAAGTAATCTACATATTATATATGATTAAAATCTTCTGTCAATACCGGTTAAGAATCACGCGGCTGCTTTTCACACTGCCTTTTCCTGTAGGCCTCCTTCTGCTTATAAAAGAAGCCCAGAAGCAGGGTTGTCAGAATCGGCGCAAGGGCAATCAGCGCTACCACGCCAAAGCCGTCCAGCAGCGGATTTCGTCCTGGCGTCGCGCCCGCCACAGCCACTGAAAGAGACAGAATAAAGGTCGAGCACATGGGGCCAGTGGCTACGCCGCCGTTATCAAAGGCCATAGCCAGAAAATTCGGCTCCACAAAGCGGCCGAGAATAAAGGCCAGTATATAGCCCGGAATCAAAATCCACCAGAGCGAAATACCGGCCAGCAGCCGGATCATGGCCGTCATAACCGCTAACGCCACGCCCAGCGAGATCGCAAGCAGCATAACGCGTGCTTTGATGGCGCCGCTGGTCATTTCCTCAACCTGCTTTACCATGACCTGGACGGCTGGCTCGGCAAAGGCGACCAGAAAACCGATGGCAAAGCCCAGCGGAATGAGAATCCAGCTGTACTCAAGCTCTGCAAGGGCTGTGCCCAAAAATTCGCCGGCCGGTACAAAGGCAATGTTTACGCCCTGGAGAAACAGCACCAGCCCCAGGTAAGTCACCACAAAGCCGCCTATAATCCGCTTGATAATAGGAGCCCGCAGCCGCAGCGCAATGACGTTCAAAAACAGAAAAATCAAAACAATGGGCAGGATGGCCAGAAAAACCTCCCATGCCACCTCCGGCATACCGTGAAATAAATGATTGATCAGGCTCATCTGAAGATCACCCCCAAAATCATGACGGCCAACACCGGTCCCAGCGAGGACAGGGCAACCATCCCAAAACTGTCTGTTCCTTCCCTGCTGGTTCTTACGCCGCTGGTGATCCCGCTGCCCAGACTCAGTATAAAGGGCACTGTGATGGGACCAGTAGTGACGCCGCCGGAATCAAAGGCTACTGGCGCCATCTCAGGGTTCGTAAAAAAGGACAGGGCAAAAACAGCGATATATCCAATGATCAGGATATGGTACAGCTTCATCTGAAAAACAAAGCGCAGCAGCGCGATAACCAGAAAAATACCGACCCCAACGCCGACCACAGCGATGAGCATCGTCCGGTTGATGGTCCCCTCCGAGACTGCTGCCACCTGGCCAGCCAGCACCTGCACATCCGGCTCGGCAATGGTCACAAACATGCCCACAAAAAAGCCGGCGATAATCAGAATTTTCAAGCTTCTCCGGGAAACCAGAAAATTTCCCACACGCTCACCAACCTCCATCATGGAGATGTCCGCGCCAAACAAAAAAAGCGCCATGCCGATCATCATCATGATGGCGCCGCCGATAAAGGACGCGAGCATCTCAGGCGTGAAGGGCGCCCAGATACCACTGATGATCAAAATCAAAACCGTCATCGGTAAAATTGATACAAGGACTTCTTTAAAGCTATTAAGCAGTTTTCTCATCAAACCTCCTCCTCATTTTGGAATACGTTCTTTTTATACCCATTTAGATGCAAAATATTCATCATTTTGCAAATTTCTTTTCCCTGACTCTGTCCGCAGTCGACACACCCCCTCTTTTTTGGTATCATATATAAGGAATACTATGGAAAGAACAGGCAGAAAACCCTATGCTTATAAATATTGAAAATCTTAGTTTTAGTTACGGCATCAATGAAATTTTTAACAAACTGAGCCTCTCCATACAGGAAAAGGAAATGATCGGCCTGGTGGGGCGCAACGGCTCAGGCAAGTCCACCTTTCTCAAGCTACTGGCCGGCAGGCTTACCCCCGACAGCGGCGTCATCAGCAAAAAATCCAACCTTACCATTGGCTATCTGGCCCAGGAAGCTGATTTTAAAGCGGACACCACGCTAGACACCCTTTTTCGCTCTGTCTTTGACGCGCTCATCAAAATGGAGGAGCGGCTGCGAGAGCTGGAGCACCAGATTGGTGAAACCGACGGTGCAGAGCAGGAAAAGCTCATGAAAACCTACGGCGAGCTTCAGGACCGCTTTGCAGAGCAAAAGGGCTATGAATACCCCAGCCGCATCCGCGGCATTGCCAGGGGCCTTGGCTTTACCGATGAGGATATGGCAAAGCCCTTTGGCGTTTTGTCAGGCGGCGAAAAAACACGGGCGGCCCTGGGGCGCAACCTGCTTCAGGAACCAGAGCTTCTGCTCCTCGATGAGCCCACCAACTACCTGGATATCGACTCCCTCCAATGGCTGGAGCAGTTTCTGAAGGCCTACGACGGCGCCTTTGTCATCATCTCCCATGACCGCTACTTTCTCGACAAGGTCTGCGGCCGTATTCTGGAAGTCTCACGCCACTCACTGGACAGCTACACCGGCAACTACACCACCTATGTGGAAAAGAAAGAAAAGCTGCTCATGGATCTGGACCATCAGTATGCCCAGCAGATGCGCGAAATCAAGCGCCAGCAGGAAATGATTGCCCGATTCCGCCGTTATAACTCTGTCCACAGCTCCAAGCGCGCTGCCAGCCGTGAAAAGGCTCTGGCAAAAATGGAGGTGGTCGAAAAGGTGCAGACCGAATCCGATGCCCATTTTAACTTCAAACCCCGCATCCAGAGCGGCAAGGATGTCCTGACTGTCCGCGACGTATCAAAATCCTTTGACGGACAGCCCCTTTTCGAGAATATTTCCTTTGATATCCACCGCGGCGACAAGGTGGGCATCATCGGGGCCAACGGTATCGGCAAAACCACCCTGTTCCGCATCATCCAGGATAAGGTGTCGCGGGACAGCGGCGTCATCGAATACGGCCATAAGGTTCATGTCGGCTATTATGACCAGGAAAATAACGACTTAAAGCAGTTTTATGACGAAAACCTTCTGGAGGCCCTCTGGGATATCGACATGCACTTTACCGAGGGCGAGCTGCGGAGTATTCTGGCCGCTTTCCTGTTTACTGGCGATGATGTGTTCAAGGCTGTGAGCTCTCTCTCCGGCGGCGAAAAGGCCCGGCTTCTTCTGGCGCGCCTCATGCTGTCCCAGTCCAACTTCCTGCTTATGGACGAGCCCACCAACCACATTGATATGCGCACAAAGGAGATCCTCGAAAACGCCCTGATCGCCTATCAGGGGACGCTCTTGTTCATTTCCCACGACCGTTATTTCCTCAACCGGGTGGCGACCAAAATCTATAACTTCACCCCCACGGGTATTGAGGTCACCCTTGGCAATTATGACGACTATATCCATTACAAGGATGAGGCCGCCCTGCTGGAAGCCCTGGAGGCAGAAAAAAACCGGACCGTGGTCACCAAGACAAAGCAGAAGGCAGACCGCAAAAGACAGAAGGAGCAGGAGTCCGCATTCCGCGGTAAAAAGAAGGAGCTGAAAACTGTGGAAACGGATATCGAGCGCCTGGAAAACGAAATCGCAGATTACGAAGCACAGATGTGCCAGAACGATTTTTATGACGACCTGGACAATGTAAACACGGTCACCGCCGCCTATAACACCGCCAAAGAAGCTGTGGCCAGCCTGACGGACCGTTGGGAGGAGCTGCTGCTCGAAATCGAGGCGTGGGAGGCGCAATAATATTCTTCTTATCCCGCCAGATAATCTCTTGATTGTCGCGGGATAATTGTTATAATAGTCTAAAACCAGAAATCAAGGGGATAAAAATATGAAATTAAACGAACAGGAAAAAAGAGTCCTGAACAGTCTGTTCAGCGGCATTACAGGAACGACCCGAAACGAGATGCTCTGCGCGCTTTACGCCGCCAAGCCTGCCAACGACGGCACTGTGGATTCTCAGGAAATCATCACACTGGTCAACGGGCTCATCCTAAAAATCTATAACGCAGAACCCGAGGAAATGCAGGAGGTATTCGCTGGCATTCCCTACGAGGTTTAGAAAAGAAAAAGCTGCATGGCCTCTTAAACACAGGTCATACAGCTTTTTTATTACTCTGTTTTAGCGCTCCACATCATGAGCTCATTATAATCCGGATAGGCGCCCTTTTTCCAGATCTCGCCGCCAACGACGGTAATGGGCATTGCCTCAACGCCCTCCTGCAGCAGTACCTGCTCCACCGGACGGATTTCTGTCATCAAGCTCGGATTATCCCAGATATTAAACACATTAATGGTGATCCCGGCATTTTGGAAAGCCTTCAGAAGCACATCAAAGTCAATGATTCCCTGCTCACCGTTATGATTGAGTGTCGTTTCATAAATATTAATTTCTGCCATCCCCAAAACCTGCTTTCTCTCGTTTTTATTATTATACCACAGTCCGTTCACTCCAGTTAATGGCAATATCTGTCCTTCAATAGAAAAAAATAGAAAAAACGGTATACGCCGAAACGGCGTACACCACAATATCTTATTGTTTTTTCTAGTTTTTAGCTAACAGGCACTATATATAGTATTGAGCCGTTCTGGCTAAAAAAACGCCAGAATTAGTACCAGCCCTTAAGCTTCATAGCCTTTGCAATCTTCTTAATCGCGTAATTAAACGCTGCTGTACGCATATTGGAGGCTTTTTCATTGACAAACACATCGTATACGCCGTTGAAGGCTTTAACGATCAGGTCTTCTTCTTTTTCAAAAACTTCTTCCTTGCTCCAGTAATAGCCCTGAAGGTTCTGAACCCATTCAAAGTAAGATACGGTAACCCCGCCGCTGTTTGCCAGGATATCTGGCACAATAAATACGCCTTTTTTAATTAAAATCTCATCGGCTTCTGGTGTTAACGGTCCGTTGGCGCCTTCGCTGATGATCTTTGTGTTGATTTTATTTGCGTTGTCTTTGGTGATGGCTCCGCCCAGACCACATGGCAAGAGGATATCACATTCGATTGAGAAAATTTCGTCTTTATCAAATGGCTTTGCATCCGGATATCCGGCCAGGTCATTGCCATTTTCTTCATAGTATTTCATTAAGGCCGGAATGTTCATGCCTTCTGCGTCGTAAAGACCATTACGGCTGTTGGCAATGGCGATGATCTTGCATCCTTGTTTATAAAGCCATTCCGCCGCAAAGCTTCCGACATTGCCGAAGCCCTGAAGCACAACACGCGCACCTTTCAGGTCCAGACCAATTTTAGCAGCCGCCTCACGTACGGTAAAGCCTACGCCGTAGCCGGTGGCTTCAGTTCTGCCCAGAGAGCCGCCCAGCTCCAGTGGTTTACCAGTGAATACGCCGATGTTCTGGCTTCTGGTAATGGCGTTGTATTCATCAATCATCCAGGACATGATCTGGCCGTTTGTGTTAACGTCCGGAGCCGGAATATCAAACTTTTCACCAAATGCCGGATGCATCGCTTTCACAAAGCCTCTTGTCAGGTTTTCGAGCTCACGTTCAGAGAGCTTTTTAGGATCAACGGTTATACCGCCTTTACCGCCGCCATAAGGGATACCGGCTACAGCACACTTCATTGACATCCATGCAGATAATGCCTTTACTTCGCCTTCGTCCACGCCTGGATGGAATCTTAAGCCACCTTTTGTTGGTCCAAGTGCGGAATTATGCTGTGAACGGTAGCCCTTGAAAACTTTCTTGGTCCCATCGTCCATCTGGACTGGGAAAGATACTTCATAAAAGCGGTTAACCTCGCTCAAAAGATCGTATACGGCTTCCTTATTATCCAGTTCCATTTCATCAATCGCGTTGCGCAACTGCTGTCGGTACATTTCAAATTCACTCATCATTTTACGTGTTCCTCCTACGTATTATATTAAGTTGTTGCTTCCTTGGTAAATATTATAATATTAATGTATACATTAGACAATATTTTTTTGCTAATCCTTGGTTTTTTTTTAATACACTAAAGCAAAAGGCCGAATCCATCCGGGATTCGGCCTTAAGAATTTTTAATTTAAAGCACTTCTGGACCACAGGGTCACGCCTGCAATCATCAATGTGCATAAAAACAGCGGAATAAAATCAATATGATCCTCGATGCCGGTGGACGGTGCTTCAGAAATCTCCGAGATCTCCGGCTGTGCTTCTCCGGTCTGCTCACCCATGGCATTATCCGCGGTCTGAGCGGTATCTGCCGCAGTTTCCAGCTTTTCCTCACTGTTTACAATGGTCTGCTTATTGACATTATCGGATGCGGCCGACGCGGTAAAGCTCTGGGCCTCATCGCTGGTGTTTTCTTCGCTGTTGCCAAAGAAAACAGCGCCTGAAACGCCTTCAGCGTTCTCGGGCATCTGGTAGTCCTGGGCGTTGTCCTCATCGTTTAAAGGTTCAATGGGCGCTACCGTGCCATCCTTGGTTTTGACCATCATGTTGACTGCCATACGCTCGCTGCCCTCTGCCGGCTCTGTGATCACGCGGAAGCGCGCGCCTGCCGGTATCACTGCCAGCACCTTATTGCCAGGGCCGCTGACAATCTCACCGTCCAGCTCAATGCTGATAGTGCTGTTCAGGGCGTTGGAATCCACAAAGACTTCCGCCAGATTTTCTGGTATTTCCGGGTCTGCTGCTTCGCCCTCTGGCTGCCGTGGCGTGGTTTCTGGCGCTGGCGTTTCATCCTCTGCCTGCTCAGGTGTCACCGTTTCGGTATTTTCCTCCTGCACCTCTGTCTCCGGGCTCACTGTCATGGCCTCGTCCGGCGTTGCCAGCGGTTCCTTTGCAGAGGGTGTCGTCTGAGTTTCAACCGTCGTCGACGGCTCTGTTGTCAAGGTCGTTTGCTTTGGCGTCGTCTCCTCTGCCAAAACAGGGAGGCAAACGAATACCAGTAAGCCAGTCAAGACAAATAACATCTTCTTAATACTGTTCATTGCTCCTCCTATCTTTTTCCTTTTTAAAATTCTTAGTCATTATACCACAAGCCTGTTTTTTTGAAAAGTCGTTTAAGACTCTCCCCTGTTTCACATATTTTTTAACATTTTCGGTCTTACTGACACATTTTATGAGCACACTCATGTTTAAAGGGTTTTAAGCCGTATCGTAAAAACAGTTCCTGCCCCCATCTCTGACGCAGCGTCGATGGTGCCGCCGTGGGCCTTGATGGTATAGCGGACGATGAAAAGCCCAAGCCCCTGTGAATCGCTGTTCCCGCCGCGTGTGGTATAAAACCGGTCGAAGATTTTTGGCAGAACATCCGGCGGTATACCTGCGCCGTTATCGGAAAACCGGATCACCACCCAGCCCGCCTCCTGTTTGACCTCAACCACAATCCTGCCGTTTATGGGCGTGAAGCCCATTGCGTTGTAGAACAGGTTCTCAAACACACGGTAGATAAGCTCTGGGTTTCCCATTATTTCAATGGGCTTTCCAGGCTTAATCATGCTGAAGCTTATGCCGCTTGCCTCTGCGTCTGGCCGGTTGTTTTCATAAAAATCATCCAGCAGTCTGCCAAGATCCATTTTCTCCTTTTTCATAACCGCCTCGTCCTGGCTGGTAAACTCCTGAAGACTTCGCACCTTTGTCTGTACCTCGTTTGATTTCTGATTAATGATCTCCAGATAGCGCTGGACCTCGTCGTCCACCTGCACATTGCCATACTTCACCAGCTCAATGAAACCCTGAATGGCCGTTACCGGAGCTTTGAGATCGTGGGCCAGATCAGAGAGAAATTTTTTACGCTCGTTCATCAGAGTTGTCAGCTCCCTGGTACGCACGGCCACCTCCTCCTCAAGATGCGCCGTGAGCCGTTTGTTTTCACTTAAAACCTGCCGGTAATAAAACACCATCATTCCGCCGAAGATCAACACCAGGATAAAGCTGCAGTACTCGCTCTGCCAGCCAGTGTAAATGGGCTCAAAGGCATTGCTGCTGGTAACCTGTACCAGCAGGCTGATGCCAAACACCGCATTGGCGGCCATGAGAAAATAAGCCTTGACCTCTCTCCTTTTAAGCGCCAGAACCGCAGCAGTCATCAGGTAAACAAAAGCCAGAAGCTGATAAAAATCCAGGAAGCCGCCATAGGCATTGATGAGCCAGGGCGCACCCGGCAGCACCAGAAGCGGCACCACCACCGAAACCACGCACATCGTGGCAGCCAGCGGCAAAATGAACGCCCGATAGATGCTTTTCTGGTTCACCTGTGATATAATACTGCTGATAGCAATGACGCATAAAAGCATGATATAACTGGTGCAGTCCTCCAGCGCATAAAGCGATTCGGTCAAGGGAATCCCCAGCCAGCGCAGCGGCTGATAGGCCATATGCAGTCCAAAGGACAGCGTCATAAGACCATAGTAGAAAAAAATCCTGTCCTTTCCCGGAGACATCCAGACCACCAGTGTAAAAATGGCGATGACCAGGCTGGCAATACACAAAAGCGCATAGAACAGCTGATTCACAAAAATCAGATGGCTGATTTCCGGCGCCTCTCCCAATACTGGCGGATAGTAGATTCCACTGTAATAATGGCTGAAATTGGCAGTGTTGATGAGAATGTCGGTCTCTGCCCCTGCCTCAAAGCTGATAACTGTGTTTTTAATATAGGGCTCATACTGCTGGGGATCTGTATTTCCCAAGGCTTCCACCTTCTCGCCATTCACCCAGATATCCGCACTCGAAAAGATCTCCTGAAGGGCCATACTCAAAATAACAGGTTCGCCCTCATTTATTATTTTCAGGCGGTAGGCACAGGTTCCATAAGGAGAGCTCCCACGTACACCCATGGAAAAATCAGGATGCTGCCCAATATAAACGTATTCCGACGGCTCAGGCTCATCAGGCCCATCACCGGCAAAGTCCTCTGGATTCAGGTGTTTTCCCTTGTAAAAGGCCCATCCGTCCACCAGGCAGAAAAGCTTATCTTTAGAAAAAGCATCTGCTGTCAGTGTCAGAATGCCATTTTCCGCCTGCGGCGCTGTCTGGGTATATTTATTATCCACCCGGTAGAGCCACTGTATCAGCACCAGACACAGCGCTGCGGAAAGGATTAAAATAACCAGCCCAATTGTAATAGCACTTATCTTCTTTTCCATTTCATCATTCCATTTCGATTATTTGTAAGGAGAACCGTATGTCAGCGATTTGTTCAATAAAATACTTATTTTTGTTTATGATCCTTCTTCTGGTTTCAGCAGCCATGCCGGCCAGGGCCAGCGCAATGATCACAGGCCCTGCCCCGGCGCCCGCGGAGGAATCGCCCAGCTGCGAAGCTTTCCAGGTATGGGTGGATGAAAACCAGGATACCGGCGGTACTTATATCCTGACAGAAGATCTTGTCATTACGCGCTCCCTGAGCATCTATAGGCCCGGGGCGCCCATCGCCATCGACGCCGGACCCTACCACATTTACGTTAAGGATACCGCTCTGCTTGAGCTCATCGGCTCCAATATCACCATTACAGGAGAGGGCGGCGCAGAAGGACTGATCCGCACATCGCCCATGGGCGTCCTCATCCTTGAAGCGTGCAGCATTACAGCCGAAAGTGGCACCGCGCTCTTTTATGAGGGCGGTGATCCCACAAGCTGGTCCATTAATATCGGCGGCACGCTGAGTGCGCCGGCCACCATTGCCGCTTACGGCGAAAACGCGCGCGGCATTGTCTGCGAACAGCCCGATCCACTGGAATTGGTCAACCTGTTCATCACTGCTGACGGTGCCCACAGCATTGGTATTTCGTCGGTTTCGGATATTTCCATGACGAATTGCAGGGTCACAGCCAAAGGCTCAGGCGCCGTTTCTGTCACTTCACAAAATGGCAGGGTCACGGGAACACTGTGCCGGCTCACTCCTGAGGCGCCTGAGTTTTCGTACGACGAGACTCAATGGATCATCACCGGAATCGACGAGCTGCATTTTGTTCTTCCGCCCTTCACTGACTATGAAGAGAGCGGGCTGCCGGACTACATGACCGTAAATATCGCGAACAGTAAGGATCCAGACGATACCTGCTATGTCTCGCTGGCTGTCACCTGGGATCGAGCCGCCTACGACGCTGGTCTTGAAAAAAACGAGCCCTTTACGCTCACCGGCACCTTGGAAGTCCGTGGGGATATCCTCAGCGGCGGCGCCCAGACGCCTGCAGCGGCCATTTCCTTTAAAACAGCCACGCCCATCGACGACCTGAGTGTCACTGCCACGCCCGATGTCAAGATGTGCAGGCTCACCTTTAGCTTTACCTCGCCCGCTGGCGCCTCCTCTGTAAAGCTGCAAAAGTCGGCTGATGGCGGCAGCAGCTGGATCAGCCAGGATATCACCAAAGCCTACAGCCTGAATGACGCGGGTAAGGCCGTCTACGAGGATATCCTGAAAGAGTCTGGCACAGCCCTGTATCGGTTAAAGATTACAGGCTCTGCTTACGCGGGCTACTCCAACACAGTCACCGGCTCCTTTGAATCTCTGCCCCTCACCGGCGAGGAATATGAGGATATTGACGGCAGCCGGGGTGGCGGCGGAAGAAATGAAGTGAGCCGGGATCCCGGCGGCAATATCTTTGAGAATATGCTCGGATACCTTCCGTTCAATAACCCTGCCGTTAATGCGGCGGAAATTTTTCTGGCCCTGGACAATAAAAATGACTCTCCGCTCGCCAAAAATGCCGCTGACAAGCTTCAAAAAAACACGCCCTCCTCTGAGTGTGCCCCAGGCGATTCTCACGAAGGACAAGACACTCCCCCGTCGGGTGCCGCGGCTCACACCATCTGGCCTGCCTTCGGTCTGCTGTTCATTTTCCTGTTTTTTGCCGGCGCGGTCCTCTGGCTGAATCCGACCCTCCGCTCCCGTTTTTTCAAAAAATAGCTTTAAAGCTGAGGCGTAGATGCCTCAGCTTTTTTGATCCGCAACAAATTTATAGCCTTTTCCCCAAACCGTCTGGATATACTGATGTTCCTCAGAAAAAGAATTGAGCTTTCTCCTGATCTGCGCCACGTGTACCTGAACCGTATGCGCGTTACCCAAATCCGGCAGCTTCCACACCCTTTCAAAAATATCCTTCTGGGAAAACACCTGATTTTCATGGTTCGCCAAAAAAAACAGAATATCAAATTCTGCCGCAGTTAAGGATATGGTCTTATCTTCATAAGCGACACTTCTTGCTGCTTCATTGATACTCAGCCTTCCAAAGTTCAGCGCCTCGCCACGGCTGGCCTTTCCTTCCTGCTGACGTATGCGCGCGCAGATGCGCAGTTCAAGCTCTCGCAGACTAAAAGGCTTGATAACATAGTCATCGCCGCCTGAAACAAAACCATTGATCCGCTTGTCCTCCTCAGCGTAATTTGACACAAAAAGAATGGGGACATTGTTATTCTTTTTAACCGCTTCACAAACCTCAAAGCCGTCCATATCCGGCAGCGCCACATCCAGCACAATGCAGTCCAGAGGCATATGGGCCGCTGTTTTGAGGCATTCCTTTCCGTTCTGGGCCGTGTAAACCTTATAACCGCGGCCTGTAAAATAAATCCGCGTTACTTCCAGTATCGAAGCATCGTCGTCTACAATCAATAAATTATACATTTTGCTCTCTCCTACCTAAGCTCCAATGAAATCATTATACATAAAAATGCTTCTTTTGAAAACTAAAAAAGCAGGATATTAAGCTTTCACTTAATATCCTGCCTGTTATAAAATCATATCATTTTATTTATATTAGCTTTTATTACATCATTGGCATTCCGCCGCCACCCATTGGAGGCATTGCAGGAGCTGCTTCTTCTGGTAAATCAGCAACGGCAACTTCGGTGGTTAAGAACATCGCGCAGATGCTTGCAGCGTTCTGGATAGCTGTACGGGTTACCTTGGTCGGGTCGATGATACCTGCTTCAATCATGTTGACGAATTCGCCGGTAGCAGCGTTGAAGCCGATGCCGTTTTCTTTCTTGCGCAGTTCGTTGACAATAACAGAGCCTTCAAGACCAGCATTTTCAGCAATCTGACGAACGGGTTCTTCAATCGCGCGGCGGATGATAGCAGCGCCGATTTTTTCATCGCCTTCCAAGGTATCGATTAAAGCATCTACCTTGTCTAAGGTTTCGATGAACGCAGATCCACCACCAGGTACCATACCTTCTTCGACACCAGCTCTTGTCGCGTTCAATGCGTCTTCGATGCGGTATTTGCGTTCTTTCAATTCAACTTCGGTAGCGGCACCAACCTGGATAACTGCTACGCCGCCAGCCAGTTTAGCCAGACGTTCCTGTAATTTTTCTTTGTCATAATCCGATGTGGTTTCAGGAATCTGAGCCTTGATCTGAGCGACTCTTTCTTCAACGATCGCACGGTCTCCCTGTCCATCAACGATGATGGTGTTGTCCTTGTCAACCTTAACCTGACGCGCGCGTCCTAACATAGACATATCGGCGTTTTTCAGTTCCAGACCAACTTCTTCAGAGATTACCTGACCACCTGTTAAAGCAGCGATATCCTGTAACATGGCTTTTCTTCTGTCACCGAAGCCAGGAGCTTTAACAGCGACACAGTTGAAGGTTCCTCTTAATTTGTTCAGTACTAAGGTTGTTAAAGCTTCGCCTTCAACATCTTCAGCAATGATTAAGAGCTTAGCGCCCTGCTGTACAATCTGTTCCAGCACTGGAAGTAATTCCTGGATATTTGTGATTTTCTTGTCTGTGATTAAGATATATGGGTTGTCTAATTCTGCAACCATTTTTTCAGTATCGGTTACCATGTAACCAGATAAATATCCTCTGTCAAACTGCATACCTTCGGTAAATTCCAGTTCTGTACCCATGCCCTTGCCTTCTTCAACAGTGATAACACCGTCGTCGCCGACTTTAGTCATGGCTTCTGCAATTAAATCACCAATTTCGGTATCAGCGGCGGAAATGGAAGCTACCTGAGCTTTTGCTTCTCTGGTTTCTACTGGTTTGCTGTTAGCTTTCAGTTCGTCAACAACAACTTCCACAGCCTTTTCGATCCCTTTTTTCAGAACCATCGGATTCGCACCGGCTACAACGTTTCTGTTACCTTCTCTTACAATAGCCTGAGCTAATAAGGTAGCGGTAGTAGTACCATCACCAGCTACATCGTTTGTTTTGGTAGCAACTTCTTTGACCAGCTGAGCGCCCATGTTTTCAAAAGCGTCTTCCAGTTCAATTTCTTTAGCAATGGTAACACCATCGTTTGTAATGGTTGGAGCACCGTAGCTCTTTGCTAAGATAACGTTTCTTCCTTTTGGTCCTAAGGTTACTTTGACAGCGTCTGCCAATTTATCTACGCCAGCAATCAGTGATTCTCTGGCGTCTGCACTGAATTTAATATCTTTTGCCATTTTAATCTTCCTCCTGAAAATTTATAATCTATTAAATGTGGTTTTCTGAATTATTCAACAATTGCTAAGATGTCAGACTGTTTCAAAATCAAGAATTCTTCTTCGCCAACTTTTACTTCGGAGCCAGCGTATTTAGAATAGATAACTTCATCGCCTTCCTTTACATCCAGCGGCACTTTTTTACCATCAACAATTTCGCCGGAGCCAACAGCGACAACGGTTCCCTGCTGTGGTTTTTCCTGTGCAGAACCCGGTAATACGATACCGCTAGAAGTCGTTACTTCTTCTTCTTTAACTTTGATTACAACCTTGTCTCCCAATGGTTTTAAACTCATTTTTGATTCCTCCATTTTTAATGATTTATGATTTTTATTATTTTCTTCTTGTTAGCACTCATTACCTCCGAGTGCTAACATTATATTAAACCATTCTCTCAAAATTTGCAAGACCTTTTTAATAAATTTAATGACTTTTTTCAGGATTTCAGGATTGCTTAATATTTTTTGTGAAAGCTCTCCGGTTATGCGCCTTTCAGGCTTCGTTATTTTTTATATTACCTGTTTCTGCAAGCGGTATTTTCTTATTTTTACCCAACAAGCAAATTTAGCTGCATACGCCGCTTTTTTTCACAATCCGCCTTTTGTCTTTAATAACTGCTTAAGTTTTTCAGCAAGCATTTTGCCACGGCCTGTCCAGACATGGGATTCTGCCCTGTTATCAAATGCCCATCCTGTACTGCAAAAGAACTAAAAGCGCGTTTTTTCACAAATTTCGCTCCCCGCTTCCTGGCTTCTTTCTCAGTACCAAAGGGCACTAAGCGGTTTTTTCCGCTTAGAATTTCTTCTGTTTCTGTAAAGCCTGTGAGTGTTTTACAAGATATAAGATAGCTTCCATCTGATGTTTTTATATTCAAAAGCCCTGCTAATCCGTGGCAGACCGATGTCACATAACCTCCCTGCTCATAAATCTCTCGGCTGATTGCCTGCAAATCTTTATTGTCCGGAAAATCCCAGACCACGCCGTGGCCGCCTGTATAATAGATTGCCAAATAATCGGAAGCATTGATATCCGATGGTTTAAGGGAGTCTGCCAATGCTCTGTTCTGGAAATCCTCTGAGTTATAAAAAGCAAACACGCTCTCATTGACATAAGCGTTTTTCAGACTGCGAGGGTCGATTGGCACATAGCCGCCCCTCGGGCTGACATAATCAATTTCATAACCAGCCTGTATCAATTCTTTCACAAACTCAGTCGCTTCTGACAGCCAGAGACCTGTCGCCTCATTTTTCGTTCCATATTTCGCAGTATTGGTCAAAACCACTAATATTTTTTTCATTTTTATCTCCATTTCATATCAAAAGTTCTAATTGATCACTATAACTTATATACCGTTTCAGATAAAATCTAACCATTAATCCATCCGCCTGCAGACCACCCGATCACTTTTCAGATTGCGCCTGCCATAAATATGAAAAAGCAGCTCTCGCTCAATACCGATTGAAAGCTTCTGGTCACTGGCATCATAACCATCAATGCTGGTGCAGCTTGACAAACTGACTCATAGATAAAAACAAAATTTTTAATGAAGTCTCTTTATTTTAGTAATATTTTCTTTTTTACGCAAAACAGACAAATTATTTTACACCTTTCTTCAAAACATGGCTTATCCGGAATACATAAACTGTATATTTTTTTGTCACTGACAATTACC
Organism: Eubacterium sp. AM05-23; assembly: GCF_003477535.1. Taxonomy (NCBI): domain Bacteria; kingdom Bacillati; phylum Bacillota; class Clostridia; order Eubacteriales; family Eubacteriaceae; genus Eubacterium; species Eubacterium sp. AM05-23. Next base: position 43,822 of record NZ_QUDF01000002.1, on the reverse strand, counting down.
TTTACGCTTTTTATTCTTTTTACGCCTGGCAACGCTTTAAAACAGACCAAACACGCCAAATTTTCATATTATTTTTGGCATATTCCTTGCTTTATATAAACTTAAAGTAAATGGCGCCATACAAAATTATTGAGGAGAATATCGATGAAAGTATACGAAAAATATATTTCTAAGGCAGATATTGAAAAAATACACGCACATACGCTCACTATTTTAAAAAAGGTAGGCGTAAAATTTGAACACGAAGAGGCTTTATCTGTTTTTAAAGCGCATGGAGCAAGAATTGAAGGCGATAAGGTTTATATCGAAGAAAAAATGCTTGAGGAAGCTTTAGAAACCGTGCCAAAGAAGTTTACAATCTATTCGTCAAAGGGCAACGTTCACATCGGCGGCCACAGTTATGTAAAGCTTCCGGTGTCCGGTTCTGCTTATTTACAGGATGGCAGCCGAATAAGAGCTTTTACAAACAAAGATATTATTGACTGGGTTAAGCTTTCGGATACCAGTCCTGTTCTAGATTGTGTGATGACGAATCCCTGTTTTACCTCCAAAAAATTCACACAAAATGAGACTGAGCTTGGGTTTTTGGCTTTACTTTTAAAATATGCCAATAAGCCAGTCCCTTTTGCAAACCCAAATACCGCGACGGCTGCAAAAGGCCGGCTCCGCGAGGCCTACAGAAGAGGAATCCGCCTTGTTCAGGATTATGAAGGTATTTACGACAAGGTTGTCGGCTCACACGGTTTTAACCCTATTACACCTCTGTGCTATGACCATGATCCGCTTGAAAGGATGTTTGCAGTCTGTGAGGAAAGACAGGGCGTTTGGTTTGCCACCTGCGCGATGCCTGTGCTCACCGCCCCATTTTCTGTCATCAGTCTGCTGACCGTGGCCAATGCCGAGCTTCTCGCTGGTATTGTTTTATCTCAATTAATTCAGCCTGGCACACCCATTATATATGCCAATGTTTCAGGTTCAACGGATTTGCGTTCTGTACAGCTTTGTATGGGAAATCCCGAGGCTGCGCTTATTTTTTACGCCACTGCCGGCATCGCGGACTATTATGGTATCCCTTTCAGAACCGGAGGCGCGTTCAGCGACGCAAAGGAACTGGATTATCAGGCAGGTATGGAAGCCATGTTATCCATTCGGACAACTTCTGAGGTAAAACCAGATATGGTTTTTCACGCTTTGGGCACAATGGGGACATACAATGTTACTTGCTTTGAAAAATTTATTCTGGACGAGGAAATTTATAATTTCACTGAACGTCTCAATTCTGGTATCGATGCCTCAGAAGAAAAATTCTGTATGGACATTGTCGAAAAAACAGGGCCTCGAGGCAATTTTCTTACCGGGCGCACCCCAAAAATGTTTCGTGAAGAATTCTACGTTACAAAATATCTGAACAAACTCGATCCTAATGAATGGCAAAATCACGGCTCACTTTCTCTGAAAGAAAAAATGCAGGGAGAAGTGAAAAAACGTATTGATTCCTTCAAACCTGCGCCTGTCACAAAAGAACAGGAAAAACTGTTAAATCAATATATTCCGATCGAATATCGTAATGGATTATAAAATATATTTTGCCGCAGAGACTGACGGCTGTTCTCTGTGGCTACACTAAGGAGTTTATCATGTCTAAGATAAAACGTAACTTTTTAGTCGGATTAATCAGTATAATGGTCGGGCTAATCTATTTTATTCCCTATATTCGCTTTTCTTTTTATGATCAGTTTGTCGCTGCTTTTCAGCTGACAAACTTTGAGTTTGGTAATTTAGGATCAATCTATGGGCTGGTTTCACTTTTCTGTTACCCGGTCGGCGGCGTCCTAGCTGATAAATTCAGCTCTCGTGTAATGCTAGCGGCTTCCTTCTTTGCCAGTATGGCTCTGACTTTCTGGGAAGCTTCATTTCCTGATTATACTTCCCTGGTCATTATCAGCGCACTCTTTGCAGTTTTTAACGCCGGTACCATGTGGGCCGCTTATATTAAACTGCTGCGAAGCCTCGGAAATGAGAACGAACAGGGTAAAATCTTTGGAACAAGCGAGGCTTTACGCGGCATTATCAGCGCCATTGCCGGCTTTATCTTTCTGGGACTGCTGAGCCTTTTTACCAGCCAAATCTCAGGTATGCGTATGATTTTGCTGTCATTTGGCGTTATCTACGGCCTTTTCGGTGTTTTAAGCATCATCTTTCTTCCAAAAACCGAAAAAAAGCAGAACGAATTGTCAACGGGTACTGAGGACGCTGCGAAGGAATCCGGTATACTCTGTAAAATCACCACGGTGCTCAAACTTCCCGGAACCTGGCTGCTCTCCATTTTCATGTTCAGCTGCTATTGTGTCATCATGTCTGGTGTAAACTATCTGGGAACATATGCCACCCAAATTTTAGGAATTTCCGAGGAGCTTTCGGCGGGACTCGCTATTTTCAGAAACTATATCGTCGTGGTGCTGGCTGGTATACTTGGCGGCATTTTAGCGGATAAGGCAAAATCAAAATTGATTTTTATTATTTACCTGCTCTGTGGAATCGTAATCTGCTCTGGAATCAGTCCTTTCCTGACATCTGTGGCAATACTTTCTATTGCCGTCTCAATGATATTAGCCTTTTTATACTATAGCGTAAAATCCATATACTTTTCAGTTATGGGTGAAGGTGGGATTCCACTGGAATTAACCGGCATCGCAACAGGCATTATATCCTTTATTGCGTTTATTCCTGACGCATTCATGACTTCGCTCATGGGCTCCTGGATTGACGCCGACCCAGTCAGCGGCTTTAACAAAATATTTATATGGATGGTTGCCTGGTCCATTATTGCCGCTGTATTTGCCTTTATTATTTATCGAAAAGGAAGAAAAAACAGTTGAGCATTACAAAAAGGCTCTCTAAAAAATCTAGAGAGCCTTTAGTTCATATTTGTTGATTTTATGATGCAGTGACTGCCTGGTTATATTAAGCGTCTCTGCCGTTCTTGTAATATTGAAGTTATTTTTTTCTAATGCCGCTTCGATCAAATCTTTTTCATATTGATCCAATGTATTTTTCAAGTCCATATTTTCATGTATAACCATTTTTTCAGAAAAATGGTAACTACTTTCAAACGATTGTATATATTCAGGCAAATGTTCCTCATCCAAAACCAGATCATTGTTTTTCATCATACAAATACTCTGATGCAGCACGTGTCTGAGTTCTCTTACATTACCCGGCCAGGAGTACTCTGAAAACTTTTTTCCCACTTCTGGTGAAATGCTTGTCACCTTTTTACCCAACACTGGTCCCAGTGTTTCCAGAAAAAAGGCCGTTAGTATTTTTATATCCTGAACTCGTTCTCTTAAAGCTGGAAGATTAATATCAAAGACTGCCAAGCGATAGTATAAATCCGCTCTTAATTTACCCTCCTGAATTAATTTTTGCGGCTCCCTGTTGACTGCGCTGATAATTCGCACGCTGCAGCTTCTCTCCTCTGTTTCGCCGACTCTCCGGTATTTACCCGTTTCCAGAACACGCAAAAGTTTAGACTGCATTCGTATATCCATCGAGTTGAGCTCATCTAAGAACAAGGTGCTGCCTTCCGCTTCATACAAGAGGCCCTTTGTGTCCAAAGCCCCTGTAAAAGAGCCTTTACGCGTGCCAAAAAGAGTGGACTCCAGTAAATTTTCCGGAATGGCGGCACAGTTTACTGCTACAAAATTTTTCTTGTAATAAACACTGGCGTTATGAATACTCTGCGCAAACAGCTCTTTTCCAGTCCCGGTTTCACCATATATCAGAATAGGCTCCAGTGTTTTCGACGCAATTTTTGCCTGTTCGATACACTTTTTTATTTTTGGGCTTTCTCCAACAATACTTTCAAAAACATATTTTGTACCATTGTGATATTCAAAATCTTCACTGCTTTTCAGCTCAATCTTTTGTTTGTTTATGACGGAAACCATGTTTAAATAATCAGAAATTTCCCTGTACACACACAACACCAGACGAAGTTTTTGCTCTTGGTCAAATAAAGGATAGGTGCTGCAAACCGACGTTATTTTCTGATGATGATTCGTCTCATAAACATTGATTACATTTTTAAGCGATTTTCCTGTTCTCAGTGTTTCCATAATAAGCGATTTCGACTTTTCCTCTTTTCGCGTCTTCGCTTTATGGTACAAATCATTTGGTTTTTTACCAAGAACCTCCCCATGGTCATAACCTTCAATTAATTCACAGCCTTTCGAATAACAGACAAACTCTCCACAACGATTAACAGCGGACAGGCAATAATCTTCTATCTGTGACAGCTCGTCAAGGCTAATGTTTATAGCATCCTTCATATTAATACCTCTCAAAAGTTAATGGTTTTCAACCAAAAATAGTATACCATAAAATCCTGTTTTTACGTACTTATTTTAATCTCATTTCAAAAAACGGTATACGTCGAAACGACGTATACCGCTATATATTGTGGTTTATTATATTAAAAAGTTCATATCCCACTAAAAGCTGCTCACCAGCAGCATGATGTTAAGCGCTGTTACCAGCAGTCCGACGACCAGCAGAATCGTAAAGTCAATCCTGCCATTGGCAAATTTCCCCATAATTTTCCTGGAGGTGGTCAGGTAAATCTGCAGGAAAATCGTGATGGGCAGCTGGATGGACAGAAGCATCTGGCTGTAGACCAGACCCATAAACGGGTCGGTTACAAAGAAGATAATAATCAGCGATGCCAGAAAGATGCCAATGATCCCAAGCTGGCTGTGACGGTCATGAATATCGTAAGGCTCCTTGAACATCCCCGCAACAATAGTGCCCCCCGCCATTCCCGCGGTGACGGACGAGCTGATTCCTGCCAGCAAAAGGGCGAAAGCAAAGAGGAGCGATGCGCCCGGGCCCACCAGCGGCTTGAGCATGTCCGCGGCCTGAGAGAGCTCTGTGACCTGGAATCCCGCTTTATAAAAGGTGGCTGCGGCCATCAAGATCATGGCGCTGTTGATCGCCCATCCGATAATCATGGAAACCAGCGTATCCGTAAACTCAAACTTCAGCTGATTTTTAATAACGGATTCTTCCTTCGTATTCCACTGACGGCTCTGGATAATTTCAGAGTGCAGAAAGAGGTTATGCGGCATTACCACCGCGCCCAGCACACTCATGATGACCAGCATGGAACCCGGCGGCGTTGAGGGCTTAACCCAGGAAACAGCGGCAGCGCCCCAGTCGACATGAACCATAAGTATTTCGATTAAGAAAGAAACACCGATCAGCGACACAAAACCGATAATCCAGCGTTCCAGTTTTTTATAGGAATTGCTTAAAAGCAAAAAGAGCGCCAGAGCCGTTACCAGGATCGAGCCGATTTTTATGGGGATCGAAAAAAGCATTTCCAACGCAATGGCGCCGCCCAGCACCTCTGCCATGACAGTGGCAATGGTGGCCAAAACCGCGGTCGACAGAACAGGCACACTGAGCCATTTGGACAGATACTGGCTGGCCGCCTCCGACATACAGTAGCCGGTCGCAATGCCCAGATGGGCAGCGTTATGCTGTAAAATAATGAGCATAATGGTCGATAGCGTTACCATCCACAACAGCGAATAGCCATATTCCGCGCCGGCCGCTACATTAGAAGCCCAGTTGCCTGGATCAATAAAGCCCACGGTTACCAGCAATCCCGGACCAATGTATTTTAATATTTCAAGGCCGCCTTTATGCTCACTATGAGAACCGCCCTGAAGCCATTGCCTGATTCGATTCAAATCGAACGCACCTCTTTTCAGTTATATTAAAAACCGGTATACGCTGTTTTGACGTATACCGCTATATATTGTAGTTTTTTTGATAAAACCCATAAAAAGATCTACATAGCATTTATCTGCTACCGATCTTCAGCCCCGGCACAGCGTTTAAATACAGGTCGCTTTTCACATCATTAATATAGTTGTAATAAGCCATGGAGCCGATCATCGCCGCATTGTCTGTACACAATATGGGTGCTGGATAATAAAGCTCAAGGCCGTTTTCCTCTGCCTTTTCCTGCATCATTCCCCGCAGCAGGCTGTTGGCTGAAACGCCGCCGGCCATACAGATTTTATCTGCCTTTTGGGCAAGGGCGCAGTGAATGGTCTTTTCAACCAGTACCTCAATGACTGCCAGCTGAAAAGAAGCTGCCACGTCCTCCACGACAACGGCTTCTTCCTTCATCTTTTTGCCGTTAAGATAATTCAACACTGCGGATTTTAAGCCACTAAAGCTGAAATCATAGCTCTCCTTTTCCAAAAATACTCTTGGAAACTCGACCGCATGAGGATTTCCCTTCTTGGCCGATCTGTCGATGGCGGGGCCTCCGGGGTATCCCAGGCCTAAGACCCTTGAAATCTTATCGTAGGCTTCTCCGGCCGCGTCATCTCTTGTTTTCCCGATGATCTCAAAAGTCTGGTAATCACGCACCATCACCAGATGGCTGTGGCCACCGGATACCACCAAGGTTAAAAATGGCGGTTCCAGGTCCGGATACTCGAGAAAATTCGCAGCGATATGCCCTTCAATGTGATTGACGCCGATTAAAGGCAGCCCCAGACTGTAAGCTAGAGCCTTAGCCTCGGAAACGCCGATCAAAAGCGCGCCTACCAGCCCCGGGCCGTTTGTCACCGCAATAGCGTCGAGGTCTGAAAACCCGAGCCCACTTTCCTCAAGGGCCTCCTCGATAATATAGGGCAGCTTCATCACATGATTTCTGGATGCGATCTCAGGTACCACACCACCATATTTTTTATGAATATCGATCTGTGAGTAAATCCGGTTGGTCAGAACTTTTCTTCCGTCCTCAACCACTGCGACCGAGGTTTCATCACAGGATGTCTCAATACTTAATATCTTCATAGAACTCACTTTCTAAAATTTTCTTTTTGAATTTTTCATAAACTTTCGTCTGGCAAGACGCCGGCTCAAAAAACCGCCGCCCACCGCGCAGATCAGGTAGACCACTGCTGCAATCGTGACGATTCTCAGGCCAAGAGCAATAAAATATGGCTCAGGCACAATGTTGATCAAAACACTCTCACTCGGGTCCAGATACCAGTAATCATTGGTGAAAACCAGCCGGTGCGCCGCCTGAAAAACAGATGTGAAGTCAAAGACAGCTGCAAGGCCGGATGCCAGAAGCAGTATCAGTCCGAAAACAGCGCCACCGAAAACAGCTTTCGCAATCGCCGTCCGATCCCAGAAAAAAAGCAGAATAAGCCCTGCCAGAAGCAGAACGCCGCACACGGTCTGAACAATGACTGCCGCCTTTAAAAGGCCGCGCACATCCTCCATGTGGGTCAGCTCCTCCTGGTTAAAAAGCGGCACGTACAGATCATTTTCCTTCTCGGCATAAATATTAAAATCCTCCCGCTCCCCCTTCAGGAAAGCAAAGATCTGGTCTGTCACAGCCGGCAGCTCTTTGGGCGCAATGCCTGTTGTCTGAGATACGTTATTTTTATCCAGCTGATCCAGAAAAAAGCCGCGGTTAAACACCGCAAACTCCATCGAAGTTATAAGCACAAAAACAGGGAAAACAATCCCCACAATGATCGCTGTTGCTAAAGATTTTTTATCCAAGATCACCCCTCCTCATCATAAGGCCGTTCACGTGGTCTGGGTAATAGTTCTCACGAATACTGGTGGCCGAGAAACCCATTTTTTTATAAAGGCAAATCGCGGCCGTGTTGGTTTCCTTGACCTCCAGAGTCATAGAGCTGCACCCCTGGGCTCTGGCGGTATTGATCAAAGCCTCCATAAGCAGGGTACCTAGGCCCTTTTGCCGGTATCTCCCTAAAATTCCAACATTCATAACCTGCGCCTCATCCACCACACACCAGATACCCGCAAAACCAACTACCAGGTCCTCAGCCTCCACTACCAGATATCTGGCAATGGGATTGTTGTATTCATTGATGTAGGACTCGAGCGACCATGAACCCAAGCCGCATGCCTGTCCAATTTCATATAAGCGGGGAGCGTCCTGCTCCTGCATCTCACGTATTTTCGCTGTCATCTACTTTTTCTGCTCTTCGGCATAGGAAGGACGAATATAAACCGGCTCGACGCTTTTATAATCCTGCCACTGCTTTTTGAGCGCGCGCTCAACCGCAAGCGTACCCGCCGATGAAGCGCGGTTCATGGATAAATGCTGCTTCACCTTAATGATCCCCGGCAGGGCCTCTGCCATCGTTTCATAAAAACGCGGAACGCCGTCTCCCAGCAGATAAATCGGGCCATCGGCATAATTCTGTAAAATCCCGATAAGAGCTTCGATATCCATGACGGAATCCTCAAGCTCGGCTACCAGACCTTCCTCCTCGTTAAAGCGAAACAGGCCCGTATAGACCTGTGAACGTTGGGCATCAAGAATCGGGCAGACTACGCCGTCTGCATAGGGCAGGTTATAAGCCAGTGCTTCCAGGGTAGAAACAGGGATCACCGGCTTATCGAGCGCCTGGGCGAAGCCCTTGACGGTCGCCATGCCAATGCGCAGTCCCGTAAAGGAGCCTGGACCGTTAACAATGCCAAAGGCGTCCATATCCTGAATGGTCAGGCCGGCGTCCTTCAGCATATGGTCGATGGCAGGCATCAGCTTTTCAGAATGCTTTTTCTGAAAATTGACGATGGTCTCGCAAATCAATTTATTTTCGTCCACCACCGCCGCGGTGGCGACGATCGTGGCAGTATCAACTGTCAAAACTTTCATGGTTAACCTTCTTTATCTTTCTTTTACCTTTTATTATAGCCCAAATGATCTGAAAATAAAACAAAAAAAGCCTAAACTGCAAAAACAGGCGCATGCCCTTTGGCACACGCCTGTCTTAACTTACTCTGCACTAGGCTTCTCTTTTTTGAAGGCGCTTTTCAGCGACATGGAGCCCCTCCTCATAATGCTCAATCTTCTGGTTCAGACGCTCCAGCGTACTCTGCATTTCTTTCATGCGCTCCACCAGCACGTCCCGCTGTTCAACCAAAATGGATTTGCGGGCCTGGACGGTTATGTCCCCCTGCTGAAAAAGGGCGACATAGTCGATCAGAGCCTCAATGGGCAGCCCTGCCCCGCGCATACATTTGATAAACTCCACCCAGCCGCAGTCATTTTCTGTAAAATCACGAATCCCGCTGGCGTTCCGGTTTACTCTGGGGATCAGCCCGATCCGTTCATAATAGCGGATTGTATCCGCAGAAAGATTGTATTTTTTTGCCACTTCCGAAATGGTCATGCCTTTCTCCCTCCAAACTAAAATCCCTTTTGCTTCTTTTTGTACAGCATAACACCTGGAGTCCACTTCAAGTCAAGCAAAATTTATATTTCTTCTTTTTTATCTTTTTCGATCTGCCTCAACTCTTCATCAATGGTGGTGAGCAGGCTGTAGGGATAGTACTCATCTGGGATCAGCTTCTGTACCTTGCGCATGGTGACCCCCATGCTGATGATCATATCCATAATTTCGCCGTTCATGTACTCGTCCGGGCAGTATTTCGCCAGCACAGCTCTTGTTTCAGGATTCGCCATCAGGTCGCGGACCGAACAGTCGACGGTATAAAAAGCATCGTCCTCTTTTTTACCAAAAACGCCCTCCAGCATGGATTGGAACCAGTTCTTCTTTTCTTCCTTATCCTCAAAAAGGCAGCGGATGTCAAAGTTTTCGCTGTCGTCCTCACCGTTGACAAATTCCAGAATCCGGTCCACACTTTTATCGCTCAGCAGCCCGTTGGTAAAGGTCACAATTTTTGAAACCGGGGTGCCGTGCAGCATTGTCATGAAAAAAGCATCCTCGGTGTCAATAGTCTGTCCTGTTACGCTCTGGAACTGGGACATGATCACCTCGATCACCTGACGCCCCCTCGGATTTGCCATGAAATCATCCATATAGGAGTATCGCGTAAGCTTTGGAAGCGACGGGGCAGGCAGCGCAACCTCGGCTTCAAGACGAATATCACGGCTCGACGCGCCAATGGAAACCCGGTGTAGTCCTTCCTCCTGGGTCCAGGCGCCAACAGTCGGATTAAAATAAGTGAAGTCATCTTTAGAGAGTTCAAAAGCAACCACCTTTTCCTCTCCGGGTTCCAGATCAATTTTTGTAAAGCCTCTCAGCTCCCGGATTGGCCGCTGGACCTTTCCGTCCGGCTTTCCGGTATACAGCTGAACCACTTCTTTTCCCGCGCGTTTTCCAGTATTTTTGACACAGCAGCTGGCCATCACGGTGCCGTCATCGGCCGCTGAAACCTTTATATTGCTGTATTCAAAGGTGGTATAGCTGAGGCCAAAACCAAAGGGATAACGCACTGGCCGATCCACATAGTCATAATAGCGGTATCCTACAAAAATACTCTCACCATAATTGACACTATCCTCTGTTCCAGGAAAATTGATATAAGCAGGCGTATCCTCCAGACGCATGGGAATCGTCTCCGCCAGCCGCCCAGATGGGTTGACACAGCCAAACAAAATATCCGAAACCGCAGCACCTACGGCCTGGCCGCCAAGCCAGGCTTCCAGGACAGCTTTCGGCTGGTCTTCAAATGCCAGATCGACCACGCCGCCATTAAATAATACGACAATGGTATCGGGCTGTTCTTCACACACACGCTGGATCATTTCAAGCTGGTTTTCAGGCAGCTTAAGAGAGGTGCGGTCATAACCCTCGGACTCCAGTTTATCCGGCAATCCGGCGAACACTACTGCCACATCGGCTTTTCCAGCTGTCTCCGCCGCCTCTGCCACAATCCTTCTGTGCTTTTCCTCAGAGCTGTCCGAATAGCCCTGAGCTGTCAGCAGCCTTACCTTGTCCCCAGTTTCATCTGCAATGGCGTCATAAGGGGCCTCGATCCGGTAAGGATTAATCTTCGAGCTCCCTGAGCCCTGATACCTGGGATCAAATGCCATTTTTCCGATCACGGCAATGCTCTCCAGTTTTTCTTTGTCAAGGGGCAGCAGACTGTCTTTATTTTTGAGCAGAACCATGCTCTCAGCCGCAATGCGCCGCGCCAGCAGGTGCTGCTTGTTAATATCAACCGGCTCTGGCGTCCCCGCTGCCTGGCGGTTCTCCTCTGCCTCAAGGGCAAATGCGATGAGCCGCTCCGCCATCTCATTGAGCTTTGTCTTTTTAAGCTTTCCTTCTCTGACGGCGTCAAATATTTTGCGGTCATTGACGCCGCCGCTTCCCGGCATCTCCAGGTCAAGCCCGGCCTTCACACCCTTTACGCGGTCATAAACAGCGCCCCAGTCGGTCATCACAACACCGTCGAAGCCCCACTCATTTCTCAAAATTTCTGTCAGGAAGCGCTTATTCTGAGATAAAAACTCACCGTTTATACTGTTGTAGGAGCACATAACCGCCATTGGCCCAGCCTCCTTTACCGCGATTTCAAAGCCCTTTAAATAGATTTCGCGTAAGGCGCGTTCATCAATGAGCGCATTGACTGTCATTCGGTGTGTTTCCTGATTATTCCCCAGGAAATGCTTTAAGGTCGCTCCGGTGTGTTCCCCCTGGGCGCCCTCGACAAAGGCCTTCGCCAGATGGCCGGACAGGTACGGATCCTCGGAATAATATTCAAAATTCCGGCCGCACAAAGGCGAACGTTTGATATTCAGCCCTGGCCCCAGAATCAGATCCACACCGGCCGCGTGGGCTTCTCTGGCGATGGCGGCGGCCATCTCCCGGATCAGCCTTTCGTCAAAACTGCAGGCCGCAAGGGTTGCCGGAGGAAAACAGGTCGCGGGAAGGCTGTCGCCCACGCCGATTTTCCCTTCCTCTTTTTTCGCCTCAACCCGCAGGCCGTGAGGGCCGTCTGACATCACTACCCTGGGAATTCCAAGCTCGTCGTAGGACTTGGTCTCCCAGTTATTTTCGCCGGAACAGAGGGATGCCATCTGCTCCAGATTCAGTTTTCTTCTCAATTTGGTAATTAAAGAAGAATCCATGCTCAAAACCTCTTTTCGTTTATTTCTTCAGTAAGCTGATGGATTTAAGCGCGCACGCGTCAACGGCTGAGATCACTGCGTCACGGAAGCCCGAGGCCTCCAGTGCCCGCACTGCCTCGATGGTCGTACCGCCAGGCGTGCAGATCTGATCCTTTAAAACCGCCGGATGCTCCCCTGTTTCCAGTACCAGCTTTGCCGCACCGTATACCGACTGGGCTGCCAGACGGTAGGCCTGATCTCTGGGGAAGCCGTGCAGCACACCGCCGTCAGCCATGGCTTCAATTAAAAGCATGGTGTAGGCTGGTGCTGAGCTCGCGATGGAAGGTACAACGTTCATCAGCTTTTCGTTTATGATCTCAACCCGGCCAAAGCTTTTGAAAATGCTCATAACCTCTTCAATATCCTGCTCTGTCATCAGCTCGTCCGGACAAATCGTCGAGTCCGATTCACCGACAAAGGCAGGCGTGCTTGGCTGAGTCCGGATCACCTTAGTATCCTTACCCAAAATATCCTTAACATCACTGAATTCCACGCCCACCGCGATGACAATCACAATCGCATCTTCTTTTGTGTGGCCGGCAATCTCGCGCAGAACATCGGCGTAGACAAAGGGCTTAACCGCCAACACCAGGTAATCCGCTTCAGCGGCAACGCCGGTGTTTGATTCGGCAGTCCGGATTCCAATTTTTTCAGTCACCTTCCGGCGCTGTGCATCCGATGGATCGTAAGCGATAATATGCTCTCCGGTAAAGAGTCCGCTGTTTACCACACCGCCGATCATAGCCTGAGCCATATTGCCGCATCCAATAAAACCAATTGTATCTTTCATTCTAACCCTCCGTCAGTTTAATTATTTCTAGATTGTAAACCAAAAAACTCAATTACACCTTTATTTTAAACCTCTTTGGCCCTTTATACAAATAAAAATTATGCGCTTTTTACTCATTCATTATTTTCCGTCCTTCTGTATACTAAAGACAAGCTTAATAAAAACAAGGAGAACAAAATCATGTCCCTTTTACTGAATGTGCAAAATCTGACCAAATATTATGATAAAAACCAGCGGCCGGCTCTGGAGAGCGTCTCGTTCAAAGTCGCTTCCGGCGAATTTGTAGGCATTATGGGCGCGTCCGGCTCTGGAAAAACCACCCTGCTCAATGTCCTGTCCACGATTGATACGCCTACCGAAGGGCGCATCACCTTTGGCGGGATCGATATACAAGGTCTCAATGACAACGCCGCTGCGGATTTCCGGCGTTACCGTCTTGGCTTTATCTTTCAGGAATATTTCCTGCTCGACAGCCTGACGGTGCAGGAGAACATCGCCGTGCCGCTTACGCTCATCGGCGCCCCGGTTCACAAAATTGACACAATGGTTACAAAACTGGCAGAGCGCTTTGGCATCGCTTCTTTTTTAGACAAATACCCTGCGCAGCTTTCCGGCGGGCAGCGCCAGAGAACCGCTGCGGCAAGAGCCTTAGCGAAAAATCCGTCCATCCTCTTTGCCGACGAGCCTACCGGCGCCCTGGATTCCGCCGCTGGTACAGCCCTTCTGAAAAAACTCAGCGAGATAAACGCAGAGCTGAAAACCACCATCCTCATGGTAACCCACGACGCCTATGCCGCAAGCTTTGCAAGCCGCATCCTCATCTTTAAGGATGGATGCATTATAAAAGCCCTACACCGGGAAGGGCAGTCTCCTTCCCATTTTTATAGTCAGATTCTCAGCGCTGTCTCAAGCCTAGACCAATAGGAGGCATTTATGAAACTCATTGACCTGGCTTACAAGAATCTTAAGAAAAATTACCGTTTCTATCTGTTGCATTTTCTTTCTGTCACCCTCGTTCTCGCAATTTATAGCTGCTTTAAGGCATTTTCCATGAATACTTTAATCATGAAAAAAATATCGGAGGACGGACGGGTCGAGGCAATGACCGGTGTGGTATCTGTGATCCTCATGGCCTTTGTCCTGTTCTATATGGCCTACTCCAACAGCTTTTTTACAAAACGGCGTATGGGCGAACTGGGCATTTACGCCCTGCTGGGCTTTCGAAAAACAAAAATTATGGGACTTCTCTTTTTCGAAAACCTCCTGATCATTTCCGCTGCCCTGCTTTCAGGCCTGATCGTCGGCAGCTTTTTTCATAAAAGCGTAGTCCTCCTGCTGACTGTTCTTCTGGATTTAAAAGTTAATCTCTCCGAGGTTCCACTTTTTAATCCGGACGCCCTGTCTCAAACCATCCTGTTTGTCGCTGCCGCTCTGATTCTGCTTTTCCTGCTCAATGGTGTCTTTTTAAAAAAATTAAGCGTTTTATCCATGGTAAGGCTTGAAAAGAAAAGTGAAAAACCCCTGAGACTGCGCCCTGTTTTGGCTGTTCTGGGGCTGGCTTTACTGGCTTCAGGCTACTGCCTTGCTTTTAACATCACCGCCGGCGTCCGATCTCTCTGGGTCACCATCGGATTTCTGCCCATGGCTGGGCTGACCTTACTTTTGGTAACTGCTGGAACAGTTTTCTTTATCCGCTCCTTTTTGCCTTCTGGTATCCAGATGATCTGCAGACGTAAAAAACTGTTTTACAGACCCGATACTATCGTGGTTCTGCCAAAGTTTGTCCACCGCATCCGCAGCAACGCGCGGATGCTTATCCTGCTCACGCTCCTCTCTGCCGCCACCCTTGGGATCCTCGGTTCCACGCTCTGCACCTATTCCTTTTCAGCGCAGGGACTTTCCAGAATCACGCCCGCCGCCCTTGAATTTCCAGGCGACGATTCAGAAAAAACAAAGGAGGCCCTCAGCCTTATCCGGCGACATCACCCCGCCGAGGATTATCAGATCATTGAAAGCTGTCTGCTGATCGCGGTCTCCGATTCGCCCGGGCTTCCAGAATTTGAGTACGCCAAAAAAAACAATGGTCCGCATTTTGCTATTATCAGCCTGACCGATTACAACAAACGGATGTCAGCCATGAAAAAGGCGGCCGCACCGACCCTCACACAAAATGAAGCTATCCTCACGCGCTATATGAGCGGCAGCAGCCAGTCCGCCGGGGTCGCCTGCGACCTCGCATTGCCAGACGGAACATGTCAGCGTGTCCATATCACGGAAACGACTCTGGATAACGCTACCGGCTTTGCCAACGAAGGCGTCGGCACACTGGTTGTTTCTGACCATCTGTACACTGCTT
Source organism: Eubacterium sp. AM05-23 (assembly GCF_003477535.1). Classification (NCBI taxonomy): domain Bacteria; kingdom Bacillati; phylum Bacillota; class Clostridia; order Eubacteriales; family Eubacteriaceae; genus Eubacterium; species Eubacterium sp. AM05-23. The sequence continues at coordinate 28,690 of NZ_QUDF01000002.1, read as the reverse complement.
TAGCCCAATCAGGCCTCGAAACCACCTCTGTCGTCAGTATTTTTGGGGACAGCCTGTCAGAGGACGCTGCCACAGCCAAAGCGCTCTCGCCCCTTTTCGAGGGTGACTACCGTTTTGCCAGCGCCTGCCTAAAGAGAGATGAATTTATGGTGGCCAGCAGTCCAAATCTGCTTTTGACAGCCTTCGGCACACTCATATTTTTTATTGCCATGGGCTGTATCCTCTATTTTAAAAGCCTCTCTGATACCTGCTATGACATAAAAGATTTTGAGATTCTAAAAAAACTGGGCTGCCAGAATAAAGTCCTGCACCGCATTGTCGGAAAACAAAACCTGATTCTTTTCAGCATTCCATGCGTTCTGGGCGGCTTACACAGCTTCTTCGCTCTACAATGCTATAACGCCCTTATGCCTCAAATCATCAGCAGTGCCGCTCTCCTGCCGCCTTTTATGCTGTCCTATGCCCTATATCTGGCCGTTTTTGCGCTGTACTACATTATCACACAGCACGCCTGCTGCCAAATCGCCGACAACGCCTGATTGTGCTATAATAAAACCAATACCAAAAAGGAGAACGCCATGAAAAGCCAATATCTTCGCGCGCAGCTGCTGCTAATCATTCATCAATTGTTACTGACTGCCTTTTTGTGCTGCGAGTTTTACCTCCATCTGGATTTCGGCGCCGAAGCAGTGATGTCCCTGGCTGTCATTTTACTGACAGACTTTGGAGCAGTCTATATTCAGCTTCAAAATTACCATTCCAATCCTTTTTTAAGACATTACGCCATGGTGCTGGTCTTTGTGTCCTGGTGCATGCTCCTCCTGAGACTGGAGCTCCCGGTTTTCTCAGGTTTCGGCCTTCTGCTCTATGCCCTCCTGCCCCTGGTTCTCTTTCATTTTTTCCTGAGTTTTATTTTTCAGGCTTCTGTCTACTCAGGCAAAAAACCGATTTTGTTCCTTCAGGTGATCCTCACGCTGCTGATGCTGGTGAGCTTTCCAAATCCCAGCCTGTTTAATCTGCTTCTGGCAGTTCAGTGGCTGGTAAGCATTGTCTCTTTTGGCGTCATTCTCCTGGCGAATAAAAAAAGAAGCCAATACTTTTTCAGACAGGAGGGTCGCAGCCTGTTGGTTTCTCTGCTGCTGATTCTCCTTCCTGCTGTTCTCTACAGCTTTGCCTTCCGGTACAGCCCTGTCTTTCTGTCCAACACTGGTCTCTATATTCTTATCGGCCTGCCGCTTATCAGTGTTCACAGCGTCTTAAAGAACAGCCGACAAAGCGCTTCTGAGAACAGCCAGCCAGCGCCCTCTTTCCTTTTACCGCCGATCACCTTTTTCGGGGTAGTGGTCTTATCTACGCTTGGTTGGTTCCTTTCCTTGCCTGTCATTGCGGTTTTTATTTTGCTGCACACAGCGCTCTGGTTTATCCTGCTTTACTATTTCGGTGCCGCGTATCAGGCGCTTCGGCCTTCGGTCAACAAAGGCACTGCCCATTATATGGACCCACTCACCTGGCTTAACCGTGAGGAAGTCCTGAAAAAAGAGTTTTCAGACTACCTGCACGATGCGGTTCTGCAGGATCTTCTCTCCGTCAAAAACCTGGCTGCCAAAGCAGACCAGCCTGAGATCAAAGCCCTGATCATCAGCACTTTAAATGCGCTGAACGACTCGATCCGCAATGAAATGCAGGCGTATTCGCCAGCGCTTCTAAGTTCAATAACGCTGAAGGAAAATTTAAAAAAGCTGCTTGAAAGCGTTGCGGAGACCTATCCTTTAAGAAAAGTGCGGCTTTGTCTGGACTGCTCCGAGGATCTTTTCCTCATCGAGCCCTATAACCGCATTGTTTTCCGCTTAATAAAAGAGCTGGTGAACAATGCCTTTAAGCATTCCGATGCGTCAGAAATCACAGTCCGACTGTCTGTGGAAAATCATTATCTTCACCTGTCTGTCCTTGACAACGGAACCGGCCTCACGGCTCTGCCCTCCGATCTTTTCAAACGCAAAGGCCTTGCTTCTGTTTCAGAAACTCTTACAGCGGCAGGCGGCAGGCTGGATATCAGACCCAATCGCCCGTCCGGTCTCTGCGCCTTTGCCATTCTTCCCGTGAAAGGAGATCATTCTTATGAACATTTTATTGATCGATGACCATGCCCTTTTTGCCAAAAGTCTGGAAATTGTTTTGGAGGACGCCGCCGAAATCGACCGCTTCACCACACTCCAGAACCCATCAGAGGCTGCCCCACAGATCCGCCTGCTTCATCCGGATATTCTTCTTCTCGACATCAACCTCGACACCATCAGTGACGAGGACGGCATCGCGCTTGCCTCCAGGCTTAAGAAAGAATTTCCCAGACTGAAGCTTGTATTTTTAACCGGCTATGACCTTCCCGTTTACCGCCATGCCGCCGAAAAGCTGGGGGCTTGTGGTTTTCTAAATAAAAATCTTGATCCCGGAAAACTGCTCGAAAGCCTGATTCAGATTAACAGAGGCATCCCTCTTTTTTCCAGGGCAGATGAAACCATCGAAGAGCTCACCGAAACGGAAGCAAAAATCTTACAGCTTTTATCAGAGGGATACAAGCGCAAGGCCATCGCTCAAATGCTTTCTTCCAGTGAACGCACTATTTCGAACCATATCCAGCATATTTTTGACAAGCTCGATGTCTCCTCCTCGCTTGAGGCCGTGACAAAGAGCATAAAATTAGGCTACATCCGCCCTTCCTACCATAAAAAATAAGCCCGGCCCACAATGGGGTCAGGCTTATTTTCATTCTACATCAGCATAAACATTGCAAAGCTGAACATCTGCTCTTCCAAACCCTGAAAGGTATCCTCAGCCATGGGAACATCCTCTGCCGCAATGCCATATTTTTCCATGTTTTCGTCTAAATGATTATAATACTCTGATTTAATATCCATTCCTGCCTCCTAATAAACCGCGTATTCTTTCACAAAACGCAACAGCGCCTGATATTTTCCAATTTCCACATCACTGACTCTGAGAATGGACTTGTCCAGACTGAAGATATAACGCCCGCCTGGCGCCAGAACGTCAATGATTTCTTTCGCCTTATCCTGAATTTCATCCAGCGTTCCTGTTTTCAGCATTGCCAGCGGATAGAAGCCCGTCAATATGAACTTGTCTCCAAGCTTTTCCTTAAAGACCTTGGGATCTCCGAATTCAGCCATCAGCTGGCACCCTGCGGGCAGCTCACGAATATAATCCAGAAAGCGCGTAAAATCATGCTCGAGGAAAATCGAGACATTTGTATTTGTCCTTACCAGTTCTTCCACAAGCCTTTTAAAGGTCGGCCAGTAAAAGCGCTCAAAATCCTTTTCCTTCATATAGGGCGCCATGTGCAGCGGAATCATACAGCCGCCCGCCTTTTCCGGCGTACCCTTGGCGCCGGCCTTAACCATCAATGGCAGAATCGCTTCGCAGGCCGCCTCCACCTTGTCCGGCACACGCCGGATATCCATCATCATACCCGTAAAAGATCTCAGCAGATCGGCGATAAAGTCAAAGGGGGCGTCGGTCTGGGCAAAGGCGCCTCCCAGATTTGATTTTCCATATTTCAGGCACAGCTCATTTTTTGCCGCGCCAACTTGCCCCATGGTGCTGTAAAAGGTATGAAAACCCTTTGCCAGCGCTGCCGAAGACAAAGGCCACGGCCTGTCCAGCTCAGTATAAAGTCTTGGGATGACACTGTCCCACAAAAATTTATAGGGCTCAGCGATCAGCGCATCGTATTCTATGGGTTCCATCGCTGCAATCTCTGGATGCTGCAAAAAACCATCTGTCCCCATAACAAAATGCTTTGCACCCAATATTTTGTAAAAATGAGCAAATCGGACTGCTGTTACGCCGAGGTTATCACTCTCAAAATCCTGCGCTGTTTTTTCCATGGCGCTGATCAGATATTTTATATCATACTGTTGTGTCTTAAGATCATAACCAGCGTATTCCAAGGCCGCCGCGCCGTCCATATTCAGATTGACGGGCACACGCTTTGGTATTTTGCCCGCGCGCACATCTATGTAAAGTTGATTTCGTTCTTCTGTCATTTTCTGTAAATTATTCTCCATTTGTCTCCCTCTGTTCCATCCCAGCTTAGTTTTTCCGGTTCATGACCGCTTCACGCATTTCTGGCAGTTCTTTTTCATCGATATTGTAGAAAAACAAAAGCGCAAATCCAATGAGGAGCAGACCTGCCGGCAGCAGCATGGAGATCATGTTAATACCGCTCACGACCTGAGCCGTTGGTTCAACCCCGGCCTGAAATCCGGTTGACGCCAGCCCAAAAGCCGCGATACTGGTTGAAAAGACAGCCGCAACCTTAATGGAAAGCTGGAATACACTAAAAATTGCCGCTCTGGCATTCTTACCGGTTCTATATTCGCCAAAGTCAACAATATCTGCATACATGGCTGTATTCACAACATTTCCAAGAGAATATCCAAGGTATCCGATGGATGCCAGAACCGTAACCAGCGTTGGGTTCCCACTGTTTAAAAACATCAATACAAAACATACTGCCATCACAGCGTTGCCGCACATATAGGTCGTTTTCTTGCTGAGCTTTTTGGTGATAAACGGAACCAGCGTTGCCCCGATGAACAAAAGAATATTCACAGAACCAAAGAATACAGCGACCTTGGCCGGATCATTGACCACATATTTAAAGAAATACGGAAACATTGAAAAGACCAGAAGGCTGGCCAGAATCCGGGTAACGTCCGTCAGGAAAAGCAGCAGCAGCGGCCGCGTTGTCACAATCTGTCTGAGCATATCCTTTACGGAAGGCCCATTGTTTTTGGCGTCCTTAATTTCTTCCTTACTGCTCATTACCCTGCGGTCCTTGGTTGCAAAGAAAAGAGTCAGATAGGTAAAGACAATCATCAACCCCACTAAAACAGCAGTCAGCAGAAAGCCCTGCTCTGTATAGGCGTCCGCGCCGCCGAAGAAATAAATCATTGGAATCAGCGTCCAGCCAGCAATAATTTTTCCGATGGCAGCGCCCTGGCCGCGGAAGGTAGAAAGCTGTACCTTTTCCTTGGGATCATCGGTTAAGGATGAATTCATGGAGGTATAGCCAATGTAAGCTACATTCGTTGAAATACAGAAGACAGCATACACAATGGCTCCTACTGCAATCAGCGCCACCTGTGGCAAAAAGCTCAGGTTGACAAATAAAATCGCGTTGGTGATAAATATACAAATCGCGCCGATAAACAGCCACGACCGGTATTTTCCCCAGGGCAAATGACTTTTTTCGATAAATGGTCCCAGAATCGGCACGCTGATGGTATCGATAATCCGCCCTACAGTCATAATAATCCCTGCCGTTACTGCCGAGATCCCCGCTACATCCGTAAAAAAGATCAGCAGATAGGAATTTGACAGGGTTACCATCATCTGGAATCCAACATCTGCAAAGCCATAGGAAAATTTTACAAAATTACCCAGTTTTCCTCTTGTACCATTCATTATTTTTTCTCTCCCTCTCTCTCATATCTTTTCATATCAAAAGCTTGATGATAAAACCAAATAGTTTTTCCTGCGCCGCCTGCCAGTATGGCTCCAGATAAGCGTTTTCCTCATAATTCAGACCGTTGGCTTCACAGTACGCTTCCCAGCTCGCCAGATAATTTACTTCCTGATTCATCATTTACCTCCTAATATTTTCCGTATTCTTCCACAAATTCGTACAATGCCTTAACATTTTCAGGGGTTCCGTCATTGGGGTAGGTGATACCCTTGGAAACCGTAAAAATATAGCCTCCGCCCGGGGCCAGGATATCCATCTGCTTTTTGGCCTCGTCGATAACTGCCTGCTTTGTTCCATACTGCAAAAGCGATACATCGTAACCGCCGGTAATACACATTACCTTTCCAAGCTTGTCCTTGGCCAGCTGATGGTCCATGTATTCAAATACACCGAGAATACGCCCCTTTGGCAAATCCTGCAGATAGTCATAGTAGCGCGTCCAGTCCCCTTCAAAATAAATGCGCATATACTGCCCTCTTGCCGCCATTCGTTCCACCAGCTCCTTAAAGCTTGGCCACCACAGCTTCGCAAAATCCTTTTCCCGCATAAATACTGGCATATGGAGCGGCATGCTCACCAGCTTGCCCGGCGCCGCCGGGAGCTGGGCTGCCAGACGGTCCATCAAAGGCATCACTGCGTCCGCAGCCGCTGCCACCTTTTCAGGGTGTCTCCGGATATCCATGGTGATGGCAGAAAAACCTCGGATCATATCGGCAATATAATCCATGGGCGCCTCAACAAGTCCTCCGCCTGTCAGGGGCAGGCCATATTTCTGGCTCACCCGGGCTGCCTCCATCAAAATCGGCGTATTCATATCATTCTGTATATTCATGGCCCGCACCAGTGAAATGCCGCTGCTGCCTTTTTCCGGATCTAAGGCCTTGTAAACTCTTGGCAGTATTTTATCGACAATACATTTAAAAGGATTGGCAATCAATTCGTCGTATTCCTCCGTTTTCATACAGCATACCTCCGGATGCTGCATAATGCCTGTTTTCCCTTCATTAAAGCTCTGTGATTGTAATGATTTGTAAAATAAAGGATTTCTTGAAAACAAAAAAGGCGCAGTATCTGTGGCAAAATCCCGGGCCAGCTTTTCCATGGCTTCACCCATGATTTTCGGATCAACCGTCGAGCCCTTAATCGGGTAACCAGCGTAGTCAATGGCCCAGTATTCCCCGAACCTTGTCTCATGGGGCACCCTGTCTGGCTGCTCAAGCTTCACTGCCTGAATATAGCGTTTTTCTCTTTCTTCATACAGCTTCATAACGTTCGCATCACTCATAATTCCCCTCCATATTTTTGAATATAAAATAATATATTCAATTTTATATTCAATATGATATCTCGCATCCGTCATTTTGTCAAGCATTTTATCTTAAATTTATTTTTTTTACAAAATAATATTTTCAACCTTTAAATCGTGCGGTTTGTAAACAATTATGTTATAATAATTAAAATAGTTTAAAATCGAGGATATTATGGCACAATATAAAAATGGTATTGAAACAAAGAAAAAAATTTTACAGACTGCAAAGGAGCTTTTTTATAAACACGGTTACCGACAGACGACTATCGCGATGATCGCGGAAAAAGCAGAAATTCCAGTTGGGCTGGTTAATTATTATTATAAAAAAGAGGCTTTGGTCGGCAGTATTTACCATGAATTTATCCTCGCGATCAATGAAATGCTTGAGGAGCAGCTTTCAGAGCAGCTGGAAAACCATCTTCAAAAGCATATTTTATTCAATCATATTTTTTATATCAAAATTTTTGAAGATCCAGCCAATAAAAGCCTCTATGAGCTCCTTCTCAATAAGGATCTGGTTTTAAAAAAAACACACCAGTTTGTGCGTGAATCCATGATGGCTGTTATTTCAGAGTTTGACCTGCACATCCAAAAAGAAGTTTTCCAAAAACTGATGATCGCTGAGTACGGTGCAAGAAAATATCTTCTGAAGGACTGCTTTGAAACGCTGGACCCTGTAAAATCAAAGGATTTTATCAATTTCCTGGCCACCATAACCGTACGGCTCGCGGGTGTTGACACAAATATTACTGAAAAGAATTTAAAAAAAGCGGACAGACTTCTCAATCTTATCGATACCTCTGATATCTGCTTTTTAATCTAAAAAGACTGCTAATTGATATTTAAGGACATTTATCATGAAATCTATGCTATGCCAATTTAAAAAAGTTCAGACAAAACCTCTTCCTCATATTCTCAAAGTCATGAACATCAGTGAAAAAAAGCTTTTTGAACTTTTTGAAATGTGGATTAATCAGGGAAACATCACTCCCGTTCATCCGGTTTTTAAAGAGCTCAAAAAAAGGCGCGATGCCGAAATCAAAAGAAAACGTCAGGAAAAACAGGAGCTTGAGCTTTTAAAGTACAAGGAACTCCGCCAAAGAAAATATTCGAATAAGCAAATCGCAAAAGAAATGCATTATCCCTATGACAAGCTTAATTCCTTCCTGAAAAAATGGTACAACACACTCAGACGCCAAGGCCTCAGCAACGAAGCCATCGCGAAAGAGTTAAATGCCAGCAAAAATGAACTGACCCCCATTATTCTGGCCTATGAAGAACGCCAGCGAATGCATGAGGAAATGCGCAGGCGCCGTATTGCAGAAAACAAGCGCTATGCCAGGACCCATCTCAAACGTATCCGCGAAGATCTGAAAGGGCCTTCCGAGTATTTTATTTTTGATACAGAAGCGGTTCAGTGCCCGGATGAGCTTATCGAGATCGCCGTCATCGACTGCAAGGGGAGTACTGTATATAACAGTCTGGTAAAACCCAGCCATAAAATCAACTGGCGCATCAGCTCACTTACCGGCATTACCAATCAGATGGTGATGGACAAGCCCTCTATTCATCAGGTCATGGGTGACCTGCGCGATTTGATCGCCGGAAAAACACTTATGTCCTGGGGCATTGACTATGATTCTGTATTGCTGAAAAAGTCTATTGACTCCACAGGTATCGATCTGGACTGCAAATTCTGCTGTGCACAGAAAATTCATATGGGGCTGGTGGAGGATATCAATCAGATTGCCCTCCAAAGGGCCGCAGACTGTGATATGCAGAACCATCGCGCTCTGGATGACTGCAAACTCGTGCTGGATGTGCTCAGAAAAGATATCGAAATGATTGACAATAAGTCTGCCGGATTCAAACAGCGCACGTCTGCCGACAACAGCAGCAACACGATTTTTATCCCGCGCTCAGAGCCGCTTGCCGCCACTACCTGAAAGAAAGGAACCGATTCATGGATAACACAGAAAAGCTGACCTATGCCTACCCCGCCGTTTTTACACTTAAAAGTGAAGATAATATTACCTTTGGTTTTCCAGATCTCGGCGTTGAGGATATTCCCATAAAAGCGGCCGACCTCCCAAGGGCTTTCGATATTGCAGCTGAGGTTCTTGGAAGATGGATAAACGAGTGTTTTATCCTGGAAAAGCCACTTCCTGAACCCACCACCTTGGAAAACCTGAATCTGACCTCTGATCAGAAGGGGTTGTGGATTGAAATTATTGAAGCCTAAAAAAGACCCCATCAGGGGTCTTTTTGTTAGCTTATAATCGGTATACGTCGTTTCAGCGTATACCTGCTTTTGCATCGACTTCTTCTTTTAAAGGGATTGACGGTGCCGCGCCCATCCGGGCAATACAAATGGATGAGGCTGTCGCTGCTCTGTAAATTGCTTCTTCATCACTCAATCCCGCTTCGATGCCGGCCAGATAATAGCCAGTAAACGTATCTCCCGCGCCGGTAGTATCCACTACTTTTTCGCACGCTACTACAGGCTGGAAAAAATTTTTGTCTGCATCGGCAAACATCGCTCCTTCACTTCCCAGCGTTAAAACAATTTTTGCTTTTGGAAAGCGCTTGCGAAGCCCCATGAGGATTTTATCCGGGTCCTCTTCTCCCGTCAGCGCCGCTCCCTCAATCTCATTGAGCAGAAAAATATCCACAAGCCCAAGGGGCAAATTCAGGCAGTTATTATCTATCGGAGACGGATTCAAGACAATCCTGGCTCCCTTCTCTTTGGCGGCTCGCATCATTTCCGCAATGGCGCTTGTCTCGTTTTGAAAGAGGACCAGATCGCCTTCGTGAAGTGTTTTTCCGACCTTTTCCACATAAGCGCTGTCCAGCATACCGTTGGTTCCCCGGTACAGGATAATGCAGTTCTCGCCATGCTCATCCACCTGAATAACCGCGTGTCCGTTTGTCTCTGGAACTCTCTGAAGTAAGCCGATCTCTACACCGCTCGATTCCATAATATCGACCAGAAACTGGGCATCCTCGGTCCCGGCGAATCCGGCATGCCGTACTTCAGCGCCGGCGCGGGACAAAGCGACAGACTGGTTAAGCCCCTTTCCTCCTGGAAAAACCGAGCGTTCCTTTGAGGATAGCGTCTCACCCGGGCTTACAATTTTTTCCATCGAATAGACATAGTCAATATTTAAAGAGCCAAAATTTACGATCATCTTTTTCATCTCCTTTTCCTTTTCTTCATTATAGCTGGTCTCACTTAAAATTCCCAGTATTTTATTCTTGAGTAAATCTTGAAAAACTGCTGGTGTTAGCAATTATAAAATTATGGTATAATACTAGGGAAAAACTTTTATAGAAAGGAAAACCGAATGTACTATAATTTATGCCTGCTTTTTACATACTTTTTTCTTTATGCTGTTATCGGATGGTGCTGTGAAGTCGTATTCTGCTCTATCCCAAAGAAAAAGTTTATTAACAGAGGTTTTTTAAACGGTCCGTACTGCCCTATATACGGGGTTGGCGCAATCATCATCGTTTCTATTTTAGGCCCCTATATCAACGACCCTGTCAGCGTATTTTTCGTGGGTGTCGTCTCGACCTCTGTGCTGGAATACATTACGAGCTGGGCGATGGAAAAGCTTTTCCATGCCAAATGGTGGGACTACTCAAATCGCAAGTTTAATATCAATGGCCGCGTCTGTCTCAGGAATTCACTGCTATTCGGTGTTATGGCGCTTGCCTTGATGTACCTTGTCCACCCATTTGTGGAGCGTATCATATCGCGCTTTTCACCCTTTTGGCTTGAAGTCGTGGCTACCTCTCTCGCGGTACTTATGATTGCGGATCTGGTTAGCTCTACGCTGGAAACCCTCAACTTCAAGAACAAGCTTAACCGCGTATCTGAGCTGGCGACCAGTGTGACCGACGACCTTAAGGAAAAGGGCGTGGAAACAAAGGGACAGCTCACCCAAAAGATTGCAGATGTCCGGTCTGCGCAGCATGAGCTTCTCGAAACAGCCAAAGACGATGTTCAGAAGCATGTTGAAGAGTTTACCGGCCGTCTATCTGAAAAGGCCGCCTTCCGCCGCTATTCGCACAGCCGTATCATCAATGCTTTCCCAAATATGATTTCCAAGGATGATCCCGATTCCCTGAATCTATACCGCGAAGCAATGCTCCACACGAAAAAAATCCGCAAACTGCACAAAAAAGCGAAAAAGCAGGCTAAAAAGTCTCAGGAAAAATAATTTGAACAATGCTATAATAAAAGCGGACCTGTTCGGTCCGTTTTTATCATTTTATACACTTATTAATACAGAAAGGACTTTTTATGTCACAAAATAAAACCCTTGTTCTTGCAGAAAAACCTTCTGTTGGAAAAGATATTGCACGCGTCCTGAAATGCAAAAATGGACAAAACGGTTATCTCGAAAATGAACGCTACATTGTCACCTGGGCGCTTGGCCATCTGGTATCCCTGGCCGATCCTGAGGCTTACGGTGAAAAATATCAAAACTGGAATATGGAGTCACTCCCCATGCTGCCTGATCACATGAAATTAACCGTTCTAAAGGGCAGCGGAAAGCAATACAAAATCGTTTCCTCCCTTCTTGGCCGTCCCGACGTAAAGGACATCGTCATCGCAACAGATGCCGGACGAGAAGGCGAGCTTGTCGCCCGATGGATTCTGGATAAAGCACACTGCCGAAAGCCAATTAAGCGCCTCTGGATATCCTCTGTAACGGACAAAGCCATCTCAGAGGGCTTTAAACATTTAAAACCGGGCACCGAATTCAACAACCTCTATCGTGCTGCACAATGCCGTGCTGAGGGGGACTGGCTGGTCGGGCTTAATATCACAAGAGCGCTGACGGTCAAATACAACGCCCAGCTCTCCGCCGGCCGTGTTCAGTCCGCAACGCTTAACATGATCGTCGAACGCGAAGAAACAATCAAAAACTTCAAGCCCAGGCCCTATTACAACCTTCAGGTAAAGACGCCGCAATTTGTGCTCACCTGGCAGGGGCAGCATGGAAAAAACATCAGCTCAAAAGAAACCGCAGAAAAAATTCTTCAAAAAATGAAGGGCAAATCTGCCGTTATCAAGGATATCAGCAAAAAACCAAAGAAAAGCTATTCCCCAGGGCTCTATGATCTGACAGAGCTTCAGAGAGACGCCAACCGTCTTTTTGGGTTGAGCCCCAAAGAAACCCTGAATATCATGCAGCGCTTATATGAAAACCATAAAATTTTAACCTATCCCCGCACCGATTCAAAATACCTGACACAGGACATCGTGCCAACGCTGCCAGAACGGCTCAAAACCATTTCCATCGGGCCTTATAAATCGGCTGTCAGTGAGATTTTAAAGCTCGGCATCCATGCAAACAAAAGCTTTGTCGATGACAGCAAAGTCTCCGATCATCATGCGATTATTCCCACGGAACAGCGCGTTATACTGACAAACCTCAGTACTGATGAACGAAAAATTTATGACCTGGTCATCAAGCGCTTTCTCAGCGTTTTTCTGCCCCCCTATGAATATCTGCAGACAACTGTTACAGCCGATATTGCTGGCGAAACTCTGACCGCAAAAGGGCGTGAAATTGTAACACTTGGCTATAAAAAAGTCTATGAAAATCAAATCGAAGAAGAGGGTGATGAGGACACCGAAGACCAGAAATTGCCGTCACTGAAAAAGGGAGACTCTCTTCCCGCCTCTCAGATTTCTCTAAAAGAGCTCGAAACAAAACCACCGGCACGTTTTACAGAAGCCACACTGCTGTCTGCCATGGAAAATCCTCAAAAAGTAGTAAAGGTAGATGCGAAAGCCGCCAAAACACTTGGTGAAACCGGCGGGATCGGAACAGTGGCCACAAGAGCAGACATCATTGAAAAGCTCTATAAAATGTTTGTTATTGAAAAAAAGGGGAATTCCCTCTACCCTACCTCAAAGGGAAAACAGCTCATTGATCTGGTTCCTCCTGATTTAAAATCGCCGCTCATGACCGCCAAATGGGAACGGCAGCTGGAATTGATCAGCAAAGGAAAGAGTGATCCCGAGTCTTTTATCTCAGACATTAAAACCTACACCACCGAGCTGGTCAATGATGTTAAAAACAGCAATGAAAAATTTGTTCATGACAATAAAAGCGGACAAAAATGTCCGGAATGTGGAAAAAACCTGCTTGAAGTCAAGGGGAAATACGGTATGATGCTCGTGTGTCAGGACAGAGCCTGCGGTTATCGTGAAAATGTCAGTAAAAATACGAATGTCCGCTGTCCCGAATGTCATGTTAAACTGGAAATACGCGGTAAAGGCGACGGTGCTATTTATTTCTGCAAACGCTGTGGGTTCAGAGAAAAGGTCTCCAGCTTTAACAAAAAACATTTTGACGGCAATCAAAAAAACAGTAAACGCGAAGCTCAAAATTATATGCGAAAAATGAAAAAAGAAAATCAGGAAGCTGTCAATAATCCTTTTGCAGAAGCCCTGGCAAAGCTTAAGGAATCAGAATAGTTTCTGAGCTTCCTAAAGCACGTTTATCAGAAAGGAGGCTCCTCCAATGCTTTGTCACAGCCAGTTAAATCTGTTAAGCCAGATAACAGCCCTTCCCCTGCCAGTCCATCCCGAGGATCTGCCCCTCCCCGTTTCCGAAATGGTGGCCGTTCACCGCCGTCACTATCCAAAACTGGCCGGTGACGCGGCCATGACCTCTAAAGAATGGCGCCATTCTCTGGAGCTTATTCAGGAGGATGACGCTTTAATGTCGCTTCAGATTCTCAGCCAGACTGATGAACCACGAAATGGGCTTTATGGTCTCTGTTTCAGCTCAGATTCGCCCGAAACAGGCATTATCACCTTTAGAGGGACGGTTGGCCTCGGAGGATGGATTGATAACTATAAAGGCGCTTTTTCCGCGGAAACAGAGCAGCAGAAAAATGCTCTGCGCTTCTATGAACGCTGCAGGGAGCAATTCGGTTTTTCAAATTTTGATTTAGCAGGCCATTCTAAAGGCGGCAATGACGCACAGTATATTACCATTCTATGCGGCGAACACATTAATCAGTGTGTCAGCTTTAACAGCCCTGGTTTTTCAGCTGATTTTATCGGTAAATACTATCTTCAAATCCAGAAAAACAGGGATAAAATCACCGCCTACGAAGGCGCTTATGATATCGTCAATATATTACTGACCAGTATTGCCGGAAAGCGGCTGGTCATTGAAACCGGCTCAAAAACGCCTAAAAACAATCACAAGCCTAATCATATCCTCGATGCGCTTGGACATATCGGCCTTCCAGGAAAGCGGCATCCCCTCTACAGCAGCATTCAAAACATGACTGTTGCCATGACCTTTGCCATATTTCAGGCCAAAAGAACTTTAAAGCGTAAAAATAAAAAAAATCCTGTGTAAAGCAGGATTTTTTATTGCCCTAATAAAAAAAACAGCCAAAGCTGTTAAAAGTTCCAAAAAATAAAATGGAGCGGAAGACGAGATTTGAACTCGCGACCCTCGCCTTGGCAAGGCGATGCTCTACCACTGAGCCACTTCCGCTTAGCTTCGCTTGAATAATTTTCATCAGCGAACATATATTATTATAATCGCTTCCCTTTATTTTGTCAAGCATTTTTTAAACTTTTTTCATATAAATGTGTTTGTTTATATGAGAAGTGGTGCGGATGAAGGGAGTCGAACCCCCACATCATTCGATACTAGATCCTAAGTCTAGCGCGTCTGCCAATTCCGCCACATCCGCACAATGCAGCGTTACTCAGACGAGCAAAGCATCTGTATGTAACGTGCTCAATTATAATAACAAATGACGCCATTGGTGTCAAGATTTTTTTAACCTTTTTCTCCTGTTCTTGAGTTGTAAAATAAAACGCATAGAACAAATGAACTTTTTAAGGGGGTTTTACCATGACACATGCGCAACGCTCCGAACTGATGGAGCTTGCAACAAAAGCTTTTCACTATAATTACGATCTGGGACGTGCTTCGGCTTTGGATAATGATTTATCCCTTTACAGCCAGTCGGACCCGGAATTTGATTTTATTAACTTTCTGTACAATGCATTTGAGGTTGAGGAGGATATGAAAAATGAAGAAAAATAACATGCTTTTAGTTGGTTTCACGGTGCAGGGTCGTGACCTGCGTGATGGTTCTTGTTTTGAAGATTTTACGGCAAAAGTTATTTCCGGTTCTATTTCAGACGCTGAGCATGAAATTTATCGGGAATACAGCAAGCTAGGATTTGAACTTACATCTATTATCCGTGAAGAAATATTTGAATTTACTCCTGTCAGTTTGCACCATTTCTTTAAAACTGGCAATTTCGAAGATTTGGGGGTAATTCAAAAATGACGAAAGATCAAAAAAATAATTTAATCGCCTACTTTGCCATAGCATTGAGTGACGCTTATACCTATGGATTGGCTCAATCGAATCTGGAACACGATACGGTAAAGGCAGATCGGGCAAGACATAAATCAATGGATGAATTTTTGGGATATTTAAATTCGATTGAATTGATGGAGGATAATGCCTAATGCGACTACCTAAAAAAGAAAAACCCGTCCCCCGTCTGGCCTTATCCCTCGAGGAACTGAAAAAGCTCTACAATGATGCCGTCTTTCAAAAGCAGTATAATCACCTGCTCCCGATGGTCATGATTGTACCCGAGGGAGACCGCGTCACCATCTACCAGCCGCCCGCTTTTCCCAGTCAGGCAAGCTATTATCATTATGAATAAAGACGCATGAATATTCAGCCTGATTCTGCTTAACCGCTACAGGCTTGAAAATAAATATCAAACTTAAAGGAGAAAATTTATGGAAGCAAAATTACTCGGTTATTTACCCATGGACTTTGAAACAAAGGAAGGAAACCATATTGAAGGGGTTAAGCTCTTCATCGTCTATAATGACGATGCTGAAAACCTTCAGGGCGCCCGCACGGCGGACATCTTTGTTTCACACAAGATTGCCAAAGATTACAATTTTAAGGAGTACCTGAACAAGTTTGTCTTTATCTACTTCAACAACAAAGGCAAATTTTACGCCATGGACAAGATTGATGTTGACGCGGACAAGAAAGCCTGACAGGTGACACCATGGTCTTTATCACAGGTTTTATCATCGGCGCAGTCTGTGTCTACGGTGTGGTCAAATGGTCGGTGCACTCCGGTTGCCAGGGCGAGTACAAGTTCTGTACAGGCTGTCCTTTAAAAGGTGGTTTCCCCATGACCGACGATCTGGACGATTTAGAAGAACCAGAGGAGGTAACAAGGAATGTTTCTGACACGCCTGACACTAGCCCTCGAAAATTCCGCCAGTTCTTTGACGAATGATCTAACACCAACGGTAGTCCCGTCACCAACCGCCAGCCCGACCCCAACGGCAGCGGCGGAAACGGTAACCGAAACGGTCAAGGCCCTTAATACCATCATTGACCGCCTTGACCAGGTCACCATCATGATGTATCTGGCCGTAGGTGTTACGGCGGCCATCATTGTTTGTCTGATCTTATACAAGTGTATATCTGCCTTTGTCGATTACTGACAGGCGGTTATATAAATTCAAAAGAAGGAGGTACGCCTATGTCTGAAGAACCGGTTGTCAATGCTTTTCTGATCACCGCTGATCTCATCAAGCCTGTTACCACCTCCATTAACTCCGGCCTGGGGGTTATGGTCCCCATCGGCCTTGGTATCATGGGCACCATGATCGGCATCAGCCTCATTCGCCGGATCATCTACACTTTCCTGTAGCATCAACCAATCATTTTTAATCCTCTTTAAAAAAACCTGCCACCACTCCCCCTGTGGTAGGCAGGTTTTTAATTCATCTGGGAAGGTAGCTTAAGTGGCAAAGTCTGACGCGCGTATAACAACAATGAATACAGGGTTTGCCGGTTCGAATCCGATCCTTCCCCTTAAATTCAAGTAAAGATGTAAATTAAAGCCAGTATAGCCGCTAAAATTACTAATATATGATTAATAGGTATGCCTTTTCTTTGTATATCTTTTAAAAGATTATTGATAAATGGTACTTGAATTATTCCTCGTTCTGAACAAAAAGCTATTATTACGATTGCAATTAAAAGTAATATTGCGAACTGTGTAATTAAATGTAGCATTTTAAATCCCCCCCTTATTTTAGTAATTATTATAACATAGAAGGAGTTGCTTTGTCTTGGAAATATTAAAAACTAAGAGTATTAATCTTCGTATTATTGCTATTTTACTATCATTTTTTATTGCAGTATCTCCTTTTGCAAACATACGAAAGGTAAGGGCTGAGTTTGTTTTATCTGGTATAGCTGTTACTGCAATTGTTGGTATACTCCTTACTGCTTTGGCATCTCAAGGCGATATTTCCGGAGATTACACCGTAACAGCCCCTCAGCTCGATGCCATACAACAAACCGCCCAAGGCCTTTTAGTCGCTGCTGGTGCTGGTGCCATCGACCAAGCTAACAAGTTAGGCGAAGCCATCATGAGTGGTGCCGAGAGTGCCAAAATCAAGGCCCTTGCCAGTGGGGCGGTGATTTATGCGTTTTTGCAAGCTGTACAGGATACACTCTTTTCTGATTCTTTTGATAAACCTGTTATTGCAAAGCCTAATTCTAAAATATTTTATTCTCCGACTTATGGTCCTATAACCGTTACTTCATCAATACTAGATCTAACGGTTAATAATATATTTGGTGATTGGGCTATTGGTCGTTGGAATAACCGTAATGATCTTTTAGCTAAGCCTATGTCTTTAGGTTCAAAAGATTATCGGGTTATTTTTAGTATGTATAGATATCGTAATGGAAGTTCTGCCTATCATTTTTCTGATTATCAATCTGCTCAGAAGATGGCTATTATGAGTGTTGATTCCGGTTTAGAAGCGTTATTAAATGGTCCTATATATGCAGAGCCTGTAACAAAAATTGCGTCCGCACCTTCTGTCACCATTCCAACGGTTTTGCCGTCCTCTGTCTCCGATAATATCAATAACTGGGACGGCACCAACGATCTTGTTCTCGCCCCGCCATTACCCTATGACATTCCAACCGGAGAAGACCTCGTAATCGACCCCAGCTATACCGGTTCTGAAGTCGAAGACCCCGACACTCCAGACATCCCGGATAAACCAGAAGACATTGACATGCCCTGGCTCTCCGCCCTTCTCGCCCTCCTCGGCCTTGGCAATCCATCCCTTGACGGCATCGAAGCAGGCGTTAAGACCGCCATTGACACCATCATCGACGGCATCACCGCCACCGCCCAGGACGTCTTTGACGGCAGTAAAGAAATCTTTGGCAATATCACCGATGCCTTAACCGGCATTGACGCCACAGTTCAAACCGGGATAGATGCTATTACGGGCGCGATCTCCGTTCCGTTAACCGGCATTTCTGACTTCGTTCTGTCCGTCCCGGACTTCTTCGCGATCCCAGAGGGAAAAAGCATCGCAACGCCCATCATTGAGCAGATACCACAGGTCTTTCCCATTGTAGACCAGATGAATACTGCTTTGAATAAAATCACCGTTGAGACAAGGCCCCTGATTATCTACTATCCTTACCTTGACGGCTCCACCAAACAGATCACCCTGGACTGGTACGAGCCCGCCAGAGAACAGGTCAAGCACGGGGTGGGTCTGCTCTTTAAAGTCGTCACCGCTCTGGCCTGCTTCGCCATGGTCTCCAACGTCTTTGGCATTGGCATCCGTGTTGGAACCGGACAGGCTTACACGGATAATAACAACGGTGGCGGCAGTAGTGGCAACAGCCGAAAGAAGGAAGATTAATGCGGCATTGTCTATCCGTCATTTCCTTTCATCTGCTGACCGTTATTTATACGCAGCTCTGTGATCAAGCTTTTAGGGGTTATAATCCATCCGATAAACGGGTCTGGTTGTGCTACACCATCCCAGTGGTTTTGATCGCTCTGGCTTCCTGTCTGCTAAACGATCTGACCGACTTTTATGAAAACTGGAAAAAGAACAAAATTAAAGCCGAAAAAGCCAAAACCAACGACCCTAAAAGCCCATAACCTCACGCTTTTTTGCAGAATCCCACCACGCAAACACCGCTTAAAATAACTTTTTGGCTTATCCCCAGATATGCCTAAAAAACGCTCAAATCGCCCCATATCGGCCTTTTAGCCCCTACAGGTAATGATATACCTTTGAGTGCTGTTTGATAAAAGGCATTCAATGAATCTTTAGTAAAAGGAGAATCCCAAACGCCATGCTTGAAAAATTCGGCCTGTATAACTGGCTTTACAGTCTGGTCGCCGGAATGGTCGGCGCCTTTCCAAAGGTCGAGCTTCCGCCCGACGCCATGACCGTCTTTGACAACCTCACCGACTACTGCGCCGTCATCGGCCACTATATCCCCTTAGATATCTTTCTGGCCTGCTCCGGCATCATTCTGACGGTCTGGGTGGTCTGTGCCATCATCTCAGCAGTATTGCAGCTCCTTTAGCACACATCGCGCGTCTGCCCTTCATGGGCAGGCACGCGGTGTGCATCGGGTGTCACGCTTCGCGCCCCCTTTCACCGTAACCACCCGGCCACCGTCACGGCGGCAGTACACCTGCGCTTGTTTCAGTCGGCGCTCACGCATCGGTCACATCCTCTGTCCTTCCGCCATTGGCAGAAATTATAAGCACAGACACTCATTTTTAACCGCTGATACTTTATTCCGCCCCTCATCCACTCTGATCAGCACGCTTCAAACACAAAATAAACAAAAAAATAAAAGGAGAAACTCTATGAATTATATTATCCCTTTTATCGCCTTTACCATTTTCTTTATCTTTTACATGATGAAATTTAAACCCTTGATCGCCCTTTTTCTGGGCATTGTCGATTTTATTAAGCTTGATAAAAAGAAGTTCCGGGGTTTTGGCTTCTGGCTCTACTGCGGTCTTGGCGGTTCCGGTAAAACCATTTCCATGGTTGAGTATTTAAACCGCATGCACAAAAAATATCCCAAACTTAAAATCTATACGAATTTCAACTATAAATACGCTGATGGTAAGATTACCAGCTGGCAGGACCTCATTGACTACGATAACGGCGAGGACGGTATTATCTTTGGCTTTGATGAAATCCACCTGACCTTTGCGTCCCAGAAATGGCAGGACTGCCCGGACAACATGCTTGACTACATCAGCCAGCAGCGCAAGCTTCACAAGCAGATCGTGGCCAGCGCCCAGGTGTTCACTAGAGTCGACAAAAAGCTGAGAGAACAGACCAATTTTGTCATTGAGTGTAAATCCCTGTTCTTCGGTCGATGGATTTTTAACAAAGCTTTTAACACCGCCGAGTACCTCGCCAACGATGAAAAGGCAGACCGTGGCGCAAGAAAACGACACCGGGCATGGCGTTATAACTTTGTGGCCTACAATAAAATCCGCAGCAGCTATGACACCATGCAGTTAATGAAAGAACTCAAGAAGGGGAAAAGCCCTCTGGAACAGCAGAAAACCAGCTTAAAGCAGCTATTGGAGGTGGATTAAATGTGTTTGACATCCTGTTAGCCCTGTTCATCTTCGCCTACTTTGTCTGGGCGGTTGTCTTTTGGATTAAGTATTTTTATAACAAATTGAAACTTTGAGAGGTTTAAAAATGAACATTAAATACATTCCCGTCATTATCTGCGGGATTGCCTTTTTCCTGTCCCTATTGGCTTATCTGGCCTATTTGCTCGTCCCGGTAAAGTATCTTGAATCAAAACACTATGTCACGGAAATGATGGCCTTTATCGCCATTATGCTGTGTCTGATCGGGGCGGTATTCTTGCTGACCATTGAGATTATTCACTTAATATAAAAAGAGAGAGGTTAAAAATGAACGCTGTTGAACTTTATAATAATCTGTTTTCTTTAGGTATTTTATTACTGTTTCCCGCTTTTCTCGCATGGTTTTTCTGGGTGATATCCCTTATCTTAGGTGATGATTTTGAACTTGCGAAAGTCATGTTTTTTACGCTTTTGATTACCGCCTTTGGTTTGTTGATCGCTTCGGCTATTGTAGAGTGTCAATATCCTGAGGTTAAAGCCTACTCGCAGGAAAAGAATGAGGTGACTTGTGAGTGTTCCTGCTGTCACTGTAACGGTGTCCCAGGAACGTCAGAAAATTAACAATCCGGTGCGGGTGCGCTAAGCTAGTATTACCTTAGCGCACCTCTGTGACTTGTGACAAAACCGTAAAAACAGTGGTTTAAAGCCATTGTAAACAATGAACAAGTTTGTGATAATGTTGTGACAAACTTCTGTGACAGTTTAACTTCTGTGACAAAAAGGGGGAAAAATGAAGGATACACGCTCGAGGAAGTGGCAGATAACGATCAATAATCCCAAGGAAAAGGGCTTTACCCACGAAAAGATTAAAGAACAGCTTGGTACCTTTAAAAGCTGTGTGTATTGGTGCTTAAGTGACGAGATTGGCGAAACGGGTACTTATCACACCCATGTCTTTATGGCCTGCTCCGATGCCGTGCGCTTTTCCACCATCAAGAAAAAGTTTGAACGTGCGCATTTTGAGATGGCTAAGGGCACCAGCAAAGAAAACCGGGATTACATTTACAAGGAAGGCAAATGGGAAAAGGACAAAAAGAAAGAAACCAACTTACCGGAAACCCATGAGGAATTTGGTGATATGCCCGTAGAACGTCAAGGCCAAAGAAATGACCTCATTGACCTGTATGACATGATTAAACAAGGCTTATCCAATTATGACATTATCGAGGAGAACCCGGCTTACATGATGCACATTGATAAGATCGAACGGGCACGGCAGATTGTCAAGGAGGAGAAATTCAAAAACGTTTTAAGGGATTTAGAAGTCACTTATATCTGGGGCGAAACGGGAACCGGAAAAACACGGTCGGTCATGGATCAATACGGTTATGAAAATGTGTACCGCATCACAGACTATGATCATCCTTTTGACAGTTACAAAGGTCAGGATGTCGTGATTTTCGAGGAGTTCAGAAGCTCCCTGAAGATTCAGGAAATGCTCAACTATTTAGACCGTTACCCGCTGGAACTTCCCTGCCGCTACCTGAATAAGATTGCCTGCTACACCAAGGTCTATATCATTTCGAACATTCCGCTGACCTGTCAGTATGATTTCATTCAGCAGCAGTACCCGGAAACCTGGGAGGCCTTTTGCAGGCGGATTTATAACATCAAGCATTTCACAAGGGAAAAACCTGTTGAGGATGAAAAGATTGATGGGTTTGAACAGTTAAGCTTTTGAAAAACGCCTTTACCGGCTCGGATCGGCACCGCAGCCACGACAGTTTTGTGTTAAAATATTGTTTTGTACGTTATAGGGGGTAACGATCATGGGACAGCATTTGACAGAACGTGAACGGTATAAAATTGAAAATTGGTTGGAAGAAAAGGTAAGTAAAGCCGATATTGCCCGCAGGTTGAATAAATCTTACTCGGCGGTCTGCCGTGAGATTAAACGGGGAACACTTAAACAGATTGCTCGCGGAAATTATCGGGATATCTTTGTCTATAAAGCCGACTATGCGCAGTTAAAGCACCTTGAAGCCTGTGAAGCTAAAGGGCGCAGGCGTACTTTTGAACAATCCTCTGAAATGAAAACTGTCTTAATCCGTTTACTGAAAAAAGGTTATTCGCCGGAAGCTGCGGCTTATCTCCTGAAGCGTGATTATCACGTTCAGATCAGCTATAAAACGATTTATAACGCGGTTACGCATAAAGACTTAGATGGTCTTAAAATGTCGGATTTACCCTATCATAAACGCAAAAAAACCGTCTACCAAAGACAGCCAAAGAAAGTAGCGGTTAACCGCCGTTCCATTGATGACCGCCCTGAACGTATTAATAATCGTGAAGCGTTTGGTCATTGGGAAATGGACTGCATTTTATCTGGCCAGTGTACCACTTCAACGGCGGCTTTGCTGGTCATTACGGAACGCTTAACCCGTTACTCTTATGTCTATAAAATGCCTAATAAAAAACAGGAAAGCGTCAAGGCCTGTCTCGATGATCTGGAGCAGACCTTTCATCATGCTTTCCCGCTGGTTTTTAAATCCATTACCATGGATAATGGCAGTGAGTTTATCAATCAATCCTTAATTGAAGGTTCCATACTGAATGAGGATTTTAAGCGCACCGTTGCTTATTACTGCCATGCTTACTCTGCTTTTGAACGTGGCAGTAATGAAAACTATAATCGCTTTATCAGGCGTTTCATTCCAAAGGGTGCTAATATTGCAAAAATAAGCAAAACCTTTATCAAAGAGATGACCGACTTTATTAATGACTACCCTCGAAAAATGTTCAAATTTCAAAGCTCTAGCTATTGTCTTAAGAACGCCCTTTTGGATTTAAACTTATTGTAATTTATTTCGCGTTTTGACTTGCAATTCAGCCCTTTTTCTCCTGTTTTTTTACTTTCACGCGTATAAGTTCAGACGCTCTCCTCTTACAAATCCCATCAATGTCACTCCATGTTTTCGGGCCAGATGAACGCTTCCGTTTGTGGGCGCAGAAATGGATAAAACGCAGCGGATACCATTTTGGATGATCCAGGTCATTACCTCGCTTGGAATCCTGCCGGTTGTTAAAAGCATTTTGTTTTCAGGAGTGATTCGCTTCAGCAAAATACCGCCAAACAGCTTGTTATAAGTATTATAACGGCTGACGTCATCGTAAAACAGCACAGCCTCACCCTTTTCGTAGAGCCCTATACTGTGCACACCGCCAGTTTTTACAAAAAGCTCCGATTTTTTGCTGAAGCCTTCCATCATTTCAAAAAGGCCTTTCTCTGTCAACCCGTATCGTTTCAATACTGTTTGAAAATCCGATTTAAAAGGGCAGGCTTGTTTTTCTTCATTCCTTGAGAGAATACTCTCCTCAGACAATTCAAAAAAATCTTTTAATTTTGCTGTCCTCTCATGACTGTCAATATAGACAACCGCACCTGTCTCTGCGCCGCTTTGCTTAATTTCTACATTATATACCTGCCGGATATCTTTTATAAGACCCTTCAGATAAAAAAAACCAACGCCCAGCTCTTTTAGATTCTGTGGGGTACTCATCAATGAGATCATTTTTTTTCCGTTAAGGTATAACGCAACAGGGTACTCCTCAACCATTGGGTCAAAAACCCTTTTGGCGCCTTTTGGTGTAATTCTCACAATTTCTTCCAATTTCACTGACATCGCCAACTCCTTTTAAGTGCTTTGTTAAATCTCCAGGGGTGTTTAAATTACAAAAAAGATGCCAATCCGGCGTGTAAATCCGGGCATCCTTCTCTGCTATATAAAAAATATTTTCCCGGCTTAAATAATGGAAAACGCTCTTCCTCCCGCTTTTTAAAAAACGCTTTGCCGATGGCAGCAATTCCCTTGAATAGAAGGCATTGAAAGGCTCAATCCATTCTTTATAACGTGTGACACAGCCTGTCTTATCAGGATTTTTTTCTAAAAGTGTCATCATATACCGGATAAACGTCAGGTCATAATTGGGCATATCACAGGCTGTGACATAAACATATTCTGACTGGCCGTACAGCAAAGCAGTATAAATTCCCGTCAAGGAGGCCGAAATATTTAAAATATCCGGATATACACCTGCAATTCCGTAGATACCAACAACCTCCTCTTCACTACAGCCGACAATGATTATTTCATCAAACAAGACGGCCAGCTGGTCTACAATGGATTGCAGCAGCGCCTTACCTGAAATAACCAGATTTTTTTTATCCTTTCCCATTCTGGTGCTCTTCCCGCCAACCAGAATGGCAGCTGTCTTATACTTTTTCATTGTCTTTCTCCCAGGATATGAAAACGCTCCCTCCACCACCAACCATGATGAAGGGAGTACACGTTTATTTTGCTTCTTCTAAAAAGACTTTACAAACTTTGAATGGCGGAATCTTAGCAATCGGGTCAACTTTACCGCCTGTCAGACAATTGGCGCCTTTGTCCCCATAATGGAATGGCATAAACAGGGTGTTTTCCTGGATGCCTTGATTATAGACAGCTTTGGCGGTTACAGAGCCTCTCGGCGATGTTACCTGAATAAGCTCTCCTTCTGAGAAACCATGCTCTTCCGCTGTTTTGGGATTAATTTCAAAGAAAGGATCTCCTACAATCTGCTGGATACCTGCGGTTCTTTTCGTCATTGTACGGGTGTGATAATGCTGCAGAATACGTCCAGTCATCAAAATCATCGGATAGGTATCATCTGGCTGATCTTCCGGCGCAATGTAGTGCGCAACATTGAACATTCCCTTTCCACGCGTAAACTGTCCTTTATGCAGGAATTTCGTACCTTCTGATTCCTTGTCAGGGCATGGCCACTGGATACGGTCGCCGCGTTCCAGGCGCTCATGCGACACGCCTGCATAGCTCGGGGTAACCGACGCGATTTCATCCATAATTTCGGCAGAGCTGTTAAAATTAAAGCCCTCAGCACCCATACGCTGCGCAAGTTCACAGATAATCCTCCAGTCCTCTTTGGCAACGCCAGGCGCCTTTACCGCTTTTCTAAGCAGCTGTACACGACGTTCGGTATTGGTAAATGTGCCGTCTTTTTCGGCATAGACCATTGCCGGCAGAACAACATCCGCATATTCTGATGTTTCTGTCAGGAAAATATCCTGGAGTACAATAAAGTTTGCCTTCTCAAAGGCTTCCTTCACATGGTTTGTATTTGGATCAGAAACCAGTGGGTTCTCGCCCATGATATATAAAAACTTCACGATGTTTTTATCGACATCATCAACAATTTCCGTAATGGTGTGACCTGCATTGGTCGGCAGCTCTGTTCCCCAGGCCTGCTCAAATTTGGCAAGAACATCTGGGTTATTTGTCTTCTGATAACCTGTGAAATCGCCTGGAAGAGCCCCCATATCGCAGGCTCCCTGGACATTATTCTGACCACGAAGCGGATTGACCCCACAGCCTTCACGACCGATTTTGCCCGTCATCATTGCCAGATTAGCGGTGCTCATAACACCATCGGTTCCGGTAGCGTGCTGAGTCACGCCCATTGAATAGAAGATGCCGCCTTTATCCCTGGTTGCATATAAACGAGCTGCCTTGCGCATATCTTCTGGATCTACACCACATATTTCAGCACATTCTTCCACTGTAATTGTATTTAAGTACGCTTCAAACGCATCAAAATTTTCTGTCCGCTCGTTAATAAAATCACGGTCCTCCAGGTGTTCATCTAAAATTGCTTTCATCAGGCCATTAAACAGGGCAACATTGGTGCCTGGCTTGATCTGAAGGTAAACATCGGCATATTTTGCCAGCTCAATTTTTCGCGGTTCTGCCACGATCAACGCTGCGCCTTTTTGCACTCGCTGCTTGATCTTAGCGCCAATGACCGGATGTGTCTCAGTGGTGTTTGACCCGCTGACGAGAATAACATCCATCACGTCGACTTCTTCGATGCTGTTTGTCATAGCACCGCTGCCAAAAGATTTAGCCAGACCTGCAACAGTAGAAGCATGACAAAGACGCGCACAATGGTCAACGTTATTGGTCTTACCTACCGATCGGATAAACTTCTGGAATAAATAGTTTTCTTCATTAGTACACCGGGCCGACGAAAAGCCTGCGACAGCCTGCGGGCCTTCCGCAACAGCTTCTTTAAGCTTCTGAATAATCAGATCATAGGCTTCATCCCATGTCGCTTCTTCCAAAACGCCATTTTTTCGAATAAGCGGTGTTTTCAGGCGGTCTTCACTGGATACAAAATCATGAGCAAAACGTCCTTTAACGCAGAGAAGGTTATTATTAACATTGCCCGGAACACTCATCACATCTGTAATTTTGTTATCCCGAACCTTTAATTTCAAAGTACAGCCCACGCCACAATAAGGACAAATTGTTTCGACCGTTTCAGTATACGGAAGCGGCATAAACTTTTTCGGTGCTAGTGCTCCCGTGGGGCATTCAGCAATACAATTCCCACAGTTTACACAGTTTGAGTTTTTATCGCCGCGCAGCATATCGAAAACTGGATTAATATTTGTCTCGTAACCGCGGTCACATTTTGCCAGTACATGATTGCACTGAAGGTGTTCGCAGACTTTGACACAACGATTACACAAAATACATTTATTGGGATCGTATGTATAAAAGGGACTTGAATCATCGATTGGTTTGCCCTTTTCCAAAGATTGACCAAAACTTTTTATTTCATCATACTCGATACAATTCCCATTCAACTCAACAAAACGGCAGGTGCCAAATTTGTAACAGGTAAAGCAATCAAATGTATGATCTGAAAAAAGCATTTTCAAGACAAAACGGCGCGCTTTACGGACGACCGCATTATTCGTATAGACGACCATCCCTTCGCCTACCGGTGTTGAACAAGCTGTTTCCAGTCTTCTGGCTCCCACTACTTCAACAAGGCACATCCTACAGCTTCCTTCAGGATCAAAGCCTTTAAAATAGCACAAAGTCGGGATATCAATTCCTGCTTCTTTAGCGGCGTTGAGGATTGTCGTGCCCTCGGGAACGCTCACTTTCTGATTGTCAATTGTTAAATTTACCATTTCAAACATCTCCTAAAATAATCTACCAAAATTACGTTGTAATCCTTATTATAGTATCTCATTTTTCACATTTTTGTCAATCACCCGAGGGGAAATTTACTTGTATTTCCTAGATTTTGTTATTTTCTTAAATCTTCGGGTATAATTTCATATAAAGATAAAGTATAGGCTTTATTTAAGCCACCTATTTTGATTAATAGTAAATTTTTGACATCTTGTGGACAAGACCTTAAAGTTATCGTATAATCAAAATAGGTCATGTAATCGATGAAAGGATTAAAGGTGGTTACTATGTTAAATGATATTTCAAAAACTTTACTGAAAAAAATGGAATCTGCAAATTATTCAGATGATGGCATCGCTACCGTTTCATTAGAAGAATTTACAAATGTTGATGAAGCAAAAGCGGCTGTTTTGGAAATCGAAAAATTACCCGATTATTCTGAACACAAATTAGACCTGAACGAAGGAACGATGATTCTTTCCGTTTACAATCCAAAAGAAGATATTAATGGTTTTGTTACAAGACATCCAAACCGGACAGCCTGCGGAGGCAAATAATTAAATTTTGAGCTTTGGCCTCTCTCAATTGAGAGGTCTTTTTATAATCAACCCGTATCATGGCGATACGGGTTGATTTTTGCAATAAAAAAACGATCCTGTGATCGTCATAATGGTGGGGAGAGATGGATTCGAACCATCGTAGACTCAGTCAACGGATTTACAGTCCGCCCCCTTTAGCCACTCGGGCATCTCCCCAAAATAAAAATGGAGCTGATGATAGGACTTGAACCTACAACCTGCTGATTACAAATCAGCTGCTCTGCCAATTGAGCCACATCAGCTTAAATAATTACATATTTAACTTCATTTCGGACTTCTGCGGCCCTTTCCCATCTGCCTAACTAAGCGATTCACACCAAATCAAAGATTTGGGTTCTCTGCTTATGCCAATTGAGCCACATCAGCTTAAAAATTATATATTTAACTTCAATTTGAATTAATAAAACTTTAAAACAAATAAAAAAATGGTGACCCATGGGCGACTTGAACGCCCGACACCCTGATTAAAAGTCAGATGCTCTACCAACTGAGCTAATGGGTCATAAAAAGTGGTGGGGAGAGATGGATTCGAACCATCGTAGACTCAGTCAACGGATTTACAGTCCGCCCCCTTTAGCCACTCGGGCATCTCCCCAAAATAAAAATGGAGCTGATGATAGGACTTGAACCTACAACCTGCTGATTACAAATCAGCTGCTCTGCCAATTGAGCCACATCAGCTTAAATAAT
>NZ_QUDF01000019.1:0-53175 GCF_003477535.1 Eubacterium sp. AM05-23 | reverse complement strand
TTCTTTAAAATTTGTTGTATAATTATGCGGTCAATTAATTTTACAATTCGGGGGCAAAATATTTTTGAGAAAAATTGGAAATATTTTCTTGACAAATCCTGTAAAAAAAGCTAAAATAAATATCGTGCTCAGAACGGAGTACGCCGTAGGGGTGTCGCCAAGCGGTAAGGCAATGGACTCTGACTCCATCATTCGCAGGTTCGAATCCTGCCACCCTTGCCATTTTGTTTATCGGATCAGCAATGCTGGTCTTTTTTCTTTTTTTGCACACCCGTGTCAACATTTGGCCGTGAGAAATATTTTGACAGGCTTTCCTTTCTGTGTGATCAGGCGTATAATATTGCCATTCTATGGAAACGGAGAGGCTGCGGCTCCAGACCAGCTGTTATCCGGCTCTGACTGGGGGTGAGTGAAAGAAATGGGCAGATATAAGATCAGCTTAAAGCTGGTCTTTTTTTTATGGTCAGGAAAGCGTATAATAAGGGTATTATGATAATCAGGAGAGAGAACAATGAACACTTTAGATAAAGCGCTGGCTGGAAAGCTGGACAGCCTGAAGGATGTGATCCGGAGCTATGAAAAGCCGTGTATCGCTTTTTCCGGCGGCGTGGACAGCACCCTGCTGCTCCGGGTGGCAGTGGAAACCCTGGGCGCGGCGGCGGTGCCAATGACGGTTAACGGCAGCATGATGCCGCGGTCTGAGTTCGGGGACGCGAAAGCGCTGGCTCAGGGCATGGGCGCCGCGCTGTGTGTGCTGGACGTGGACGTGCTTTCAGTGCCCGAATTCGTGGAAAACGGGCCGAAGCGCTGCTACTTTTGTAAAAAGAATATCTTTACCCAGATCAAGGGCCATGCCCAGGAGCTGGGCTGCGACGTTATTTTTGACGGCTCCAATCTGGACGACCTGGACGATTACCGCCCAGGCCTGCTGGCGCTGGAGGAAATGATGGTGGTAAGCCCCTTTATAAAAGCCGGCCTTACCAAGCAGGATATCCGCGACCTTTCCGCCTTTTACGGGCTGTCCACAGCCCAAAAGCCCGCCATGGCCTGCCTGGCAACCCGTATCCCGGGAGGCGAGCCGATCACGCGGAAAAAGCTGCTGATGGTGGAGCAGGGCGAGGAATGCCTGAAGGTGCTGGGCCTGCGCCAGTACCGGCTGCGCTATATCGGCAGCATGGCCAAGATCGAGTGCGCCGAGGAAGATTTTGAGCTGCTCATGGACAGGCGGCAGGAGCTGGTGAGCAACCTGAAAGCCATTGGCTTTAAAACCGTTACCCTTGACCTTTCGGGTTACCAGTGCGGCAGTATGAATGAGGTGAAAAAATGAACGCAGAACAGCTGAAAGCCCTGCTGACGCAGGTTAAAAACGACGATACGAGCGTTGAGGACGCTCTGGAGCAGCTCAAGGAGCTGCCCTACCACGACCTTGAATACGCCAAGGTCGATTACCACAGGGAGCTGCGCAACGGCTTTCCCGAGGTGATCTACAGCCCGGGCAAAAGCCTCGGCCAGATCCGCGGCATTGTGCGGGATATGCTGGCCCGCACGACCGGCAATATTCTGGCCTCCCGCGCCAGTGAGGAGGTTTATGAGGCCATCCGCGAGCTGACGCCGGATGCGGTCTACTATAAGGAAGCCCGGTCTGTGGTGGTGAAGCGTGAGCCCTACCGCGTATCCGAGGGCACCATCGCAGTGGTGTCTGCCGGAACATCGGATATTCCGGTGGCAGAGGAGGCCGCTGTGACGGCCGAGGTCATGGGAAACCGGGTAAACCGTCTGTACGACGTGGGCGTGGCCGGCATACACCGGCTCCTTGACAACGTGGACATCATCAACCATGCCCGGGTCATCATCGTGGTGGCTGGTATGGAGGGCGCGCTGGCCAGCGTGGTGGGCGGCCTGACCGATAAACCCGTGGTCGCGGTGCCCACCAGCATCGGCTACGGCGCCAATTTCGGCGGCGTCTCGGCCCTTCTGGGCATGCTGACCTCCTGTGCAGGAGGCATCGGGGTGGTCAATATCGACAATGGCTTTGGGGCGGCCTGTCTGGCCTCAAAAATCAATCAACTTTAGCAGGAGGGACCATGAAAGTATTATATTTTGACTGTTTTGCAGGCATCAGCGGCGACATGACGCTGGGCGCCTTTCTGGACATTGGCGCAGACCCCGCGCACCTGGAGCGCGAGCTGGCCAGGCTGGGCGTGCCGGGCTTTCATCTGGAGATCGAGAAAACCCAGAAGCGGGGCATCACCGGGACCAAGTGCCACGTGGTCATGGACCGTCACGAGCATGCCCACCGCCATTTCGGCGACATTGTGAAGATCATTGAGAGCAGCGGCCTGGACGAGGCGGTCAAGAAAACGGCCATCGCCATTTTCAGGCGTGTGGCCGAGGCCGAGGGCAAGGTTCACGGTGTTCCCATGGAGCAGGTACACTTCCATGAGGTGGGCGCAGTGGATTCCATTGTGGATATTGTGGGCGCGGCCATCTGCTTCCACGATATTGCGCCCGACGTGGTGTATGGCTCTGCGGTGAACGCGGGCCAGGGCTTTGTGAAATGTGCCCACGGCCTGCTGCCAGTGCCGGCGCCCGCCACAGCGGAGATCATCGGAAAAACCGATTTTCCCATTTACGCGAAGGGCGTGGACGGTGAGTCCGCAACCCCGACGGGCATGGCCATCCTCGCCGAGCTGGCCAGCTATTCGGCCGGCTTTCCGCAGATAGCGGTGGACACCGTCGGCTATGGCTTTGGCGACCGTGAGTTTGAGATCCTGAACGGCCTGCGCCTTTTTATGGGACACACCCACGAGGCGGACAGTGGTATCCTGGTCATGGAGACCAACATTGACGACATGACAGGCGAGACGGCCGGCTACGTGCTGGAGGGCCTCTTTGAGCAGGGCGTGCGCGACGCCTTTTACACGCCCATCTATATGAAGAAAAACCGGCCGGCCGTCAAGCTGACCGTGATCTGCGACGCCGGAAAGGAGGAGACGGTCACCCGCTATATTTTCGCGCAGACCAGCAGCATCGGCCTGCGCAAATATCAGGTTGACCGCGCGGTCATGAACCGGGCGATCGAGACGGTGGACACGCCCTTTGGCCCGGTCCGCGTCAAGGCCTGCACCTATGACGGTATCGCCAAGCGCAGCCCGGAATACGAGGACCTGAAGCGCATTGCCGGCGAAACGGGAAAATCCTTTATGGAAATTGAGGCCGCTGTTTATAAATATCTCTAAAAGGGTAAAATTAAACTGAATTTAAAGAACGCTGTGTTATAATGAAATAACAGCAAACGGCAGAAAAAGGCAGTGATGAAAAAGATCGTGAAGCGGTAAATTGCAATAAAGAGGCTTTTGCAGTTGAAAGTTGAAAATGGAAAGTGGAAAGTTCAGGAACAAATGTGCGCTGCACATTTGATTGGAAGCGGCCTGCGGCCGCTGCCTGAATCAAAAACCTTCCACTTTCAACCTTCCTGCTTCCACTTGTAAAGTATTTTGCGGCTTTGCAGCGCATGACCATTTTATCAATGTTTTATGATTCAAGATTTCCAAAAGCAAAGGAGAATTAAAATGGCAAGTTTTAACTTAGGCGAAGAGCTGAGAAAAGTACTGTTGGCAGGCGTGGGCGCAGTGGCGACCACTGCTGAGAAATCTCAGGAGCTCATCAACCAGCTGGTTGAAAAGGGCGAGCTGACTGTGGAGCAGGGCAAGGTGATGAACGAAGAGCTGAAGCGCAACATCCGGGACAAGGTCAAGGAAAACGTGACCGTTGTCGTCAAGGACGATGAGCCATCTGTGGATAAGGTGGTTGAGACCATGGACAAAATGAGTCCGGAAGAATTACAGGCCATCAAGGACAAGCTGGCCCGAATGGAGCGTGAAAATGCAGAAGACGCAGAGGTCAAAGACGCAGAATAACCCATTAAACCATGAAAAAGAGCCCTCAGGCGCTGGAAAAGCCAAAGAATACAACAGGCAGCGTCTGAGGGAAATCATGGCGATACTGGCCAAATACGATATTGTCAAAGGCATCACACCGGTCAAGCTGCGGCTCATCATCGAGGATCTGGGCCCGACCTTTGTCAAGCTTGGACAGGTGCTTTCCATGCGCCAGGACATCCTTCCGGCTGAGTACTGCCGTGAGCTTACAAAGCTCAGAACCGAGGTGCGTCCCATGGACTTCGAGGACGTGGTGGCGGTCATCGAGGAGGAGTATGGAAAGCCCCTGAACGAGATCTTTACTTTTCTGGACCGGAAACCTCTGGGCTCGGCCTCCATCGCCCAGGTGCACCAGGCAGAGCTGAAGGACGGCAGCTCTGTGGTGGTCAAGGTGCAGCGCCCCGGTATCAAGGACACCATGGCCCGCGACATCGGGCTGCTGGACAGGGCCGCCGCGCTGCTCAAAATCGCCGGCGGCACCGGAAACGCCATCGATTTTAAGATGGTGCTGGACGAAATGTGGTTTACAGCCCAGCAGGAAATGGACTTTTTGATCGAGGCCCACAACGCCGACGAGTTTTACGAGCTCAACCGGGACATCGTCTATGTGACCAGCCCTGTCATTTACCATAAGCACACCACCTCCAGGGTGCTGGTGATGGAATACATCGCCGGCGAGGAGATCGACCAGATTGGCCGGCTCACGGAGTTGGGCTACGATCTGGACGAGATCGCCCTCAAGCTTTCGGAGAACTACGTCAAGCAGGTCATCGACGACGGCTTTTTCCACGCCGACCCGCACCCGGGTAATATCCGCATCCGCGACGGCCAGATCGTCTTTATCGACCTGGGCATGATGGGCACCCTTTCCTCAAAGGACAAGGACCTGTTCAAGCAGGCCGTGGAGGCCATGGCGACAGGCGACGTGGACGCCATGAAAAACGTGGTGCTGTCCCTTGGCGTGCACACCGGCCGGATCAACCACGCCAGGCTGTATTCCGATATTGACAATATGATGGACGAGTACGGCAGCATGGAGCTGGGCAGCATAAACATCGGTACCATGATGGAGGACCTGCTTCAGCTGGCCAACGACCATCATATCGCCATGCCAAAAGGCGTGACCATGCTGGCCCGCGGTTCTCTGACCATTGAGGGCGTGCTGAGCATGCTGGCGCCAGAGACCAACGTGGTGCAGATTATGATCAACCATATGTCCGCCGAGCGCCTTGAGAACCTGGACCCCAAACGGGAAGCCCTTGAGCTGGGGCGTGAGCTGTACGGCGCGGCCAAAAGCACCCTGAGCCTGCCCGGCCAGGCGCTGGATCTGCTGCGCATGACAGTCAAGGGGCAGACAAAGATCAATCTGGAGATTACCGGCTCCGAGGAACCGCTGAACACCATTGACCAGATGGTCAACAAAATTGTGAAGTGTATCATCGCCGCCGCGCTGCTCATCGGCTCCAGCTTTATCAGTACCACGAATATGGAGCCAAAGCTGCTGGGCATACCCGCCCTGGGCACCATCGGCTACATTGTGGCCCTGATTCTGGGCGCGAATTTGATTTACAGCATTCATAAAAAGAAAAAAGAGATCAATAAATGAGGTAGGGTCTGTTTCAGACCCTACCTCATTTTGGTTTAACGCCGGAGCGCTTCGATGGGGTTCAGGTTAGAGGCGCGGCAGGCGGGGAAAATTCCAAAGGCCAGGCCGATAAGGGTGCTGGCACCAAAGGCTACAGGCACCATGACAGCTGGAATGACAAACTGAAAGCCCAGAAGCGTGGACAGGAAGCCAGCAGCAATGCCAGCGCCGACGCCGAAAGCGCCGCCCAGCAGGCTCATGGCCAGCGCCTCTGCCAGAAACTGGGCGAGGATATCGCGTCGTTTGGTGCCCAGCGCCTTGCGGATACCGATTTCCCGGACACGTTCGCTGACAGACACCAGCATGACGTTCATGACGCCAATGCCGCCCACGATCAGGGAAATCCCTGCGATTCCGGCCAGCAGCTGGGACAGACTGCCGCTGATATCTGCCCCTGCGTTTAGCATTTCATCCTGGGAGGAGACACTGTACATGGCAGGTGACAGCCCTTTTTTAATGGTCAGGTAAGCTGACAGGGCAGATTTTACCCCGTTGATCTGCTCCTGACTTTCTGCCTTAACGTAGAAGCTGCCCACGTCGTCGCCCAGATCAAAATAACGGGAAGTGGTCAGGGGAACCAGAATTAGATTGTCGACATTGACGCCCAGAGATTCGCCTTGGGGTTCCAGGATGCCAACGATTTTATACTCGTCGCCGCCCAGCTTCAGATGGTTGCCCTTCACTTGGGTGGTGTGGAACAGGTCGAGGGCAATATTGACACCGATGACGCAGACCTTGCTTTTTTCCTCCAGGTCAATGATGGACAGGTTTCGGCCTGACTGCAATTTTAAGTTGCGCAGACCCAGGTATTGGTCGTCAGTCCCGGCTAGGACACTGCGCTTCGAGGTGTTTTTTTCAAAATAAGCTTTGGCTGATAGAACTTTAAAGGGCGCGAGAGCCTGAACGCCAGACAGCTTTTTTATCTCCCCCAGATCTGCTGCTTTCAGACCGTCGTTTGGGTTTTCGGTGTAGACACTGGCTGTCAGGATATCGCCGCCCAGAGTGTCCATCTTTTGCCTGACAGACTGGTTGGCACCCTGACCAATGCCCACCAGAAGAATGACTGAGGCGATACCGATGATGAGGCCAAGCATGGTCAGCAGGCTTCTGAGCTTATTAGAGAGCAGGCTTGCGGCCGCGTATTTCAGGATTGTGGACAGCCGCATGGCGCACCTCCTGACGTGTCCGCACAGAGCTGTCCGTCAAGAATCTGGAGCACCCGACCGGTTTCCCGCGCCAGGCCCAGATTGTGAGTGATGAGGACAATGGTTTGCCCCTGCTGGTTAAGCCTTTTAAACACCGACATGATCTCAATGCTGGTTTTGGAGTCCAGCGCGCCGGTTGGCTCGTCGGCCAGAATGATCTCCGGCTGTCCGATGAGAGCCCGGGCGATGGCGACGCGCTGCTGCTGGCCGCCTGAAAGCTGTGAGGGAATGTGCTTTTCCCGACCTGCAAGGCCGACCCGGTGCAGATATTCAAGGGCAGTGGCCGTCATTTCTTTTTGACGGATGCCCCGCAGGCTCAGCGGGAGCTTTACGTTTTCCAAAGCGCTCAGCTTGTCCAGAAGATTAAAATTCTGAAAGACAAAGCCGATCTTCTGGTTGCGCAGCGCTGCCAGGCTGTTATCTGACAGGGTTCCGACCTCCTGGCCATCCAGATAATAAGTGCCGGAATCCGGTGTGTCCAGCAGACCCAGGATGTTCATGAGTGTTGATTTTCCAGAGCCGGAGGGCCCAACGATGGAGACAAACTCACCGGGTTTGACGTGCAGGCTGACGTCGGAGAGCGCTTGGACAGATGTATCCCCCAGTCGGTAGCTTTTTTCGATGTGCGTGAGCTGTATCATAGCGGGATCTCCTGTTCTGGTATGCTCATATCTTCTCCGGGAACTTCCTCGCCGGACGGGTCGGCGGCAGAGGGGAGAATAACCATATCGCCCTCATTGAGGCCGTTTGTGATCTCCACATCCTGACCGTCAGATATGCCGGTTTCAACCTTGCGCCGTTCTTCGCCGCCGCTGGACTTTACCGTGACATATTTGCCGTCCTCGCCGCTTTGGATAGCGGCCACCGGCACACTCAGCACATTGTCGGCAACAGCTGTTTTGATACTGCAGCTGGCAGACATGCCAAGCTTTAGAGAGCCGTCGTTGTCAAAAGAGACCGATATGGTAAACTTGGAACCCGTGGCGTCGTACTTACCAATCTGGCTGATGTCACTCACCATTCCCTGGAAGATTTGGTCACCGACTGCGCCGGCCTTGATGTCGACGGCCTGGCCGTCCTGGAGGTTTGCAAGGTCATTCTCATAAACACTCATCTGGACCTGCAGGTTCTGGGTGTCCGAAACATCGACAGAGTGGTCGGCGGTCATCGATTCATCCTTTGCCGGCAGCGCAGCGTTTGTAACCACCAAATCAAAGGGTGCATCCAGCGTTTCGCCGTTAGTGTACTCCAGTACCGGATAGCCCTCCCGGACTGTCTGGCCGACGCCGACGCAAAGTGCTTTAAACTTGTAATTCGTGTTGGGCTTCAGGCTCAGCGTCCGACGGGTTTTAATCTCGCCCGAGGCGGTCAGGGTTCGGGTGATGGTTTTTCGGGCGACTGCGGCAGTCACCTCCTGGGCGGCGGCAGTGTCCGCTGCCTGAGAGCCGTCGGGCTTAAGATAGATATAAAGCGTGACGCCGAAGACAGCGAGCAGCAGGACAATGATCAGGATCTGTTTTGCAATTCTCATCCGTTTTTCCTTTCGATATATCTATTCGGTTACGATGCCATAGCCGGGTTCGTCATTGACAACAGTGTCCTGCTCCTGAGATTGAAGTTCTCCACCAGTTGGCTTTCTGGCCGATTCACTGGGAAGAAATTTGCGTGCGATGAGCAGGCCGCCAGTTGCCAGTATGGCAATGATCAGCACAGCAATAATAATTTTAAAGGTTTTAGTTTTCATGTAATAGCCTCCATTCATTTTTCTGTCTGCATTTTAGCAGAGCTCAGCTTAAAAATTCGTGAAACGCTCAAA
Source organism: Eubacterium sp. AM05-23 (assembly GCF_003477535.1). Taxonomy (NCBI): domain Bacteria; kingdom Bacillati; phylum Bacillota; class Clostridia; order Eubacteriales; family Eubacteriaceae; genus Eubacterium; species Eubacterium sp. AM05-23. The sequence continues at coordinate 44,568 of NZ_QUDF01000019.1, read as the reverse complement.
ATTAAGAGGGTCTTAAGCTTTGGGTACTTCACTGTTTTTTAAGGTAGATTATGGTAAACTGGAAGTAAAAGGAGGTTGACGATGAAGCTTTTGATTATCGAAGATGACCCAAACCTGTCCGAAGTGATCCGGCAGTGTGTGGCGCCGCTCTACCAGACCGAGCAGGCCTTTGACGGCGAGGAGGGGCTCTACTACGCCAGCCAGAATATCTATGACCTGATTCTGCTGGATCTGATGTTGCCCGTTATCGACGGCTATGAGGTGCTCAGGCAACTGCGGGAACAGAAAATTTACACACCAGTACTCATCCTGACAGCCAGAGGCGCCATGACCGACAAGACAAAGGGTTTTCGCGCTGGTGCGGACGATTATCTGGTCAAGCCCTTTGACAGGGACGAACTCCTGCTGCGCATCGAGGCCATTCTGCGCCGCAGCACAGGACATTACGACATTGCGGCCCTCTGCTTTAAGGCGATGCGGGTCGATACAAAAACGCGCGCGGTCACCGTCGCGGGAGAAGCTCTTGACCTGCGTGGCAAACAGTACGACATCCTGGAATACCTGGTCAGCCATCAGGAGCAGCTCGTGACCAAAGCCCAGATTTTTGACAAAATATGGGGCTTTACCACAGATACCAGCTCCAATGTGGTGGAGGTATACGTGAGCGCCCTGCGCAGGATTCTGGCTGGCTGCGGCTATGACGGCTGTCTGAAAACAATTCGGGGCGTCGGCTATATGCTGACCGATGGAGAGCAAGCGCATTGAATGAGAAAAAATGGATCCGGCGGGAATTTATACGGAGCCTGCTGCTTTTTATCCTGGCCTTTTCGTGCATCTATTCAGTGCTGGGCCTGCTGATCTACGGCATTGTACGGACCAATCTGTACGCCTCAGTGGATAAGATACTGCTGGCCGACCAGGGAACAGCCTACGCGGCATTAATGATGGAGGACCGAGGATTTGAGATTGCAGAGCCGGAGAGCGGCGACATAGCCACTGACCAGGCCGAGCTGATCGGCGATTTTCCCGAGATTAACCCGAGAGTGCTGTATATTGCCAGAGATGTGAACGGCAGTCCGCTCCTTTATTCAGATATTAACGGAGATCTTTACGGGGACCTGTATAAGGGCTTTACCTTTAATTCCGCCGAGCTGGACACACTGTATTTCATGACATTGGATGGCCGCTACCATTACCGGGCCATCAACCGTATGATCGAAAAAGACCATGAGCAGAAGGAATACCTGCAGATTCTCATCAACGTTGACGCTGAGGACGAGATCCTCCGAAATGTGGTGACCGGCCTTTCGGTTGCGCTGGGCGCGGCAGTCTTTTTGTCCGCCGGCGTCGGCTGGCTGCTGTCCCGGCGTATCCTGAAGCCAGTGACGGAAGCCTACCAGAAGCAGACCGAGTTTGTTCAGAACGCCTCTCATGAGCTGAGGACCCCGCTGACCATTATCCGGACTACCCAGGAGCTGCTGCTGAGCGACCCGGAAAGCCGGATCATTGATAAGTTTGAGGCAGTCAACCGGACCATCGACGAGGCCAGGCGTCTGACAAAAATGACAGAGGACCTGATCCTGCTGGCAATGACCGATACCGGCCAGACGCCGCTGCAGAAAGAAACAGTATGTCTTGAGCAACTGCTCGGCAGTGTGGGAGAGGCCTACAGTGAGATCGCCAGCCTGGAAAATAAGAGCATGACAATGGATTTCCGCTTTAAGGGAAGCATTGAGGCAGACCCCGATAAGCTTCGCCAGCTCGCAGTCATCCTGCTGGACAATAGCTTTAAGTACACCGAACCCGGCGACAGCATTGCCATGAGCACAGAGGAGAGGGATGGAAAAGTCGTTTTGAGAATCAGCGATACCGGCATTGGTATCAGCGATGAGGATATGCGCCATGTTTTTGAACGCTTTTACCGCGCCGATAAGGCAAGGTCGCGCCAGACTGGCGGCAGCGGACTGGGTCTGGCCATTGCAGAGAGCATTGTTCTGCTGCACGACGGTAGTATCCAGATGCGGCACCATATGCCTAAGGGCGTGGAGGTGATTGTGAGGCTGCCCGCTTAACAGGCAATCCATATCAGGAAAGCCATTGCCAGCTTTGTGCCGCTCGCGTTTAAATTAGTATTTTCCGCTGCCCTAACTTGGTGCTCTGAGGAGGACAGAGAAAGAGGGAACAACAATAAAAAGACAAGGTCGCTGAGGGCCTTGTCTTTTCTGGTTATACGAAAGCATTGAAATAGAATCCATGATCTTGCTATAGCCCCGCGCTAGTTGATCACCGCGAACGCGATGTTCAGATAGGTGGCGAACAGAATCCAGAGGAGGTAGGGCGCCATGAGGCCCGCCGCCAGGGTGGAGATTTTTTTAAACCAGACAATGCAGGCGATGACTGCCGCGTCCAGAAGCAGGATGATAACAGCCGCCAGCCAGAAAGAACTGCCGCCGAAAAAGAGGATACTCCACAAAAAGTTGAGGAGCAGCTGGATGACAAACAGCCCTGTGGCGGAACGCTTGAGCCGGTCGTCCGTATTGGTCCGTAAAACCAGAAAAATGGCGACGCCCATGAGCAGGTAGAGCACAATCCAGACCGGCCCGAATACGGACCCGGGCGGGGACAGGGGCGCCTTGTTGAGCATGGCGTATTTGCCGGCGATGTCACCGGCCAGAAGTGAGGAGCAAAAGCCCACCAGCTCGACAACGACAATGGCGAGAATCAGCTGAACAACTGGGATTAATTTATTTTTAGTCATGATAATACCTCCTATAAGGCTTTGGTTTTAATAATATTTATCCATAATCCCGCCTGCGAAACAAAAAAACAGCCGCGGCTCTGTGTATCCATTGGCGCTCAAATGTGCTAAGATAGGGGTATCCGCTGTAGAAGATAGAATGAAATGAGGTGAACAAAATGACCGAAAGAGAGAAAATGCTGGCGGGTGAGCTGTACGACTGCAGCGACCCGGAACTGCTGGCACAGTGGCACAGAGCCAAGGATCTGGTGCGGGCCTACAACCAGACCGCCTCAGAGGCGCTGGAGGAGAAGGACCGGATTTTGACAGCGCTGCTGGGAAAGCGCGGTGCAAACCTGTGGATAACGCCGCCGTTTTTTGTGGATTATGGCGTTAACATCTGTTTTGGCAACAACTGTGAGGTCAACATGAACTGCACCTTTCTGGATGACAATCGGATTGTTATCGGGGACAACGCCCTCATCGCGCCCAATGTTCAGATATACACCGCCTTTCATCCGACCAGGGCGGTGGACCGCTTCGGACCGCCCAGAGAGGACGGGAGCTTTGCCTTCTGCAAGACCCAGACCGCCCCGGTTGTCATCGGTGACAATGTCTGGATCGGCGGCGGGGCCATAATCCTGCCGGGTGTCACCATTGGCAACAACGTGGTCATCGGCGCGGGCAGCGTGGTGACAAAGGATATCCCATCAGATAAGGTTGCGATCGGAAGCCCCTGCCGTCTGGTCCGGGAGAATATTTAAAATGATCAAACAGCCTGCTGAAATCCCTCAGGGTTTCGGCAGGCTGTTTTGTTTTCTGCCTTACGGGCTGTTTTGGCATTGATTTAAGGTATCATTAACAGAGAAATTTAATTTTAAAGAGAAATTTAATTTTAGATAGAATATATTGAGAAAGAGGTTTGTTATGGAAAAGGTAAAAAATAAAGGCGATTAGAACTGAAAGGAAACAACGCATGTATCGGTTAAAAAAGAAAGACAACACTCATAAAAAACAGGTATACGGCTATGCGCGCGTCTCTACCGTAGGGCAGAATTTAGACCGTCAGATAGATGAACTAAAGGAGAAAGAAATATCAACTAAAAATATATTCTGCGACAAACAAAGTGGAAAAGATTTTGAGCGAAACGCCTATAAGCGGCTGGTGAGAAAATTAAAAAAAGGCGATCTTCTCATTATCAAAAGTCTGGACCGCCTGGGACGCAATTATGAGGAGATCATCGTGGAATGGCGGCGCATTACCAAGGAAATTGGCGCAGATATAAGGGTAATGGATATGCCGCTGCTGGACACCAGCCAGTACAAGGGCCTTATTGGCACCTTTATCAGCGATCTCGTATTACAGATATTATCCTTTGTGGCACAGCAGAATCTGGATTATATTCATCAAACACAACAGGAGGGCATTGCCAAGGCGCGGGAAAAGGGTGTGAAATTTGGACGTCCTAAAATAAGGACCGAGCATAACTTTAAAGCAGTTTACAGCCGCTATTGCGAAAAGGAAGTATCGGCACGCCAGGCAGCTGAGCTGCTGGGGGTCAGTGTACGGACCTTTTACCGGCGTATTCATGAAATGTGAGACTAAAAATGTGCCAAAAAGTATACTTTTTGGCACAGAGAAATTTTAATAAAAAAATGGAATATAAAGAATATGGGTTTGATTATAACATGCTTATATAAGCTTTTCAAATATTGTTTTAACGCTTTTTAATGTGCCAAAAAGTATGCTTTTTGGCACACCGTTTAAACCATCGTATAAGAGAGGATAATGGTTATGTTAGAAAACGCGTTTAAACCCAAGATGCTGGAGCGTCAGAAATTGCAAAAGCTGCTGCTGCGGAGCAGACAGAAGCCGCTGGTGTACCTGTATGGTCTCATGGGATCAGGAAAAACGACCAGCGTGGAAATGTACCTGAAAAAGTCCGGAGGCCCGCCGGCAATCTGGTTTACCTGTCCAGATGAGGTTATGGATGAGCAGTGGGCCTGGGGAAGATTTGTACAGACGCTGGGGCAGAGACTGCCAGAACTGGCGTCAGCACTGTCAGAGGCAGGAATTCCCCAGAGCAGCAGCGATGTGGGCAGGATCATGGATATTCTGACCCAGCAGCTCAGTCAGGATATTCTGCTGGTCATTGATGATTTCCATCTGGTGCAGAATCTGCACCTGAAACACCTGGCGGCGATCATCGCAAAGGAGCAGCCCCAAAATCTGCGGCTCATCCTGATCTCCCGCAACCCGCCAGAGCCAGTGTACTACGAGCTGGAAATCAAGGGACGCTGTACCATCATCGGCCAGGAAAGCCTTAACTTTACAGCAGGAGAAATACAAATTTTTTACAGGCAGAATGGCTTTCCTCTTGAAGGCGAGGCGGTAAGAAAGCTGAACGCCTACTGCGGTGGCTGGACGGCGACCGTCTATTTATCGCTGCTTCAATACGCAGAAACCCACAGGCTGGACGCTATTGATAAGGCAGAAAAATTTGTGTGGACAGCCATCTGTGAAAAGATGGGACAGGCCGAACAAAAGATACTGGTTCAGCTGTCCCAGCTCAACACCTTTACCCTGGAGCAGGCATCCTTTGTCACGGGTGCGCCTGAAGCGGCCGCCGTAGTGCAGCAGATGCTGCGCAAAAACTGCTTTATTCACTACCATACCCAGAGCAGAACCTACCAGCTGCACACCATTTTAAAAAACGTGGTAAATCAGCAGAATCTGCTCAGTCAGGCAGAAATTCAGGAGCTCAACCGCCAGAACGGTGTGTGGTATCAGCGGCAGGAAAAGCCTCTGGAGGCGATTAATGCTTACCGCAGAGCAGGAAACGACGACGCTATCCTGGAAATCATGGAGCAGAAAGGCGCTACTGAGCTGCTGGATCAGGCTCCGTCACTCATTATTGAAAGCTTTAAGGCGATACCGCCATGGAAAAGACTCAGCCACCCGCGGGCGTATCTGTCCTTTCTGTGTTCTTATCTGGTGGTGGTAGACGCCGAGAGAGCGCTGGAGCTTCTGGAGGAGGCAAAGGCTGTTTATCGGAAAAACCCCAACCTGCCCAATAAAAAGCGCATCCTGGGTGAGATTGCCCTTATCGAAAGCTATGCGGTATTCAATGATCTGGAAGAAATGTCGATACGCCACCGGCAGGCCTACGAGGCCTTTGAGGGAGGCGAATCCCAGATACAGTGCAGCCAGATGGATTTTACCTTTGGCTGCCCCAGTATCCTGTACTTATATCACAGCCGCTTTGGCGGCCTGCGGCAGATACTGGACCGGCTGAAAAAGGATGGCTGGTATTATACCCATGTTTCCGGAGGGTGCGGCGCTGGGCATGAGTATATCCTGGAGGCCGAGTATGCCATGGGGCTTGGGCAGTGGTCCGAGGCACAGAATGCCATCGAAAAGGCTCAGATTAAGGCAGAAGAAAAAAAGCAGAAAAGCATCCTTATTTCAGCCCTGTTTCAGCAGATGCGGCTTGAGCTGTATCTGGGCGATGAGAAAAAAATCCGCAGCTGCCGTAAAAAAATGGAGGAAGCCGCTGCAAACAGCGATATTCCAAGCCAGCGCCAGAGCGCAGAGATCGCTCTTGGCTTTGTGAGCGCCGTAATGGGACGCACAGACGAGATTCCCGTATGGCTGAAAAAGGGCGACACCGAATACTATACAGCGCCGCCTCAGGGCAAGGGCATCATTGCCATTGTCCACGGCATGGCAGAAATTCTGGAGAACAACCCCATCAAGCTTGAGATTCACGCCGAGCTTCTGCTGGAGCATTCCAGACGGAACCATTTTATCATCGGCGAGATCTACGCCCGTCTGTTCAAGGCCATTGCGGTCGAGCAGCAGAGAGGGGACGGCGCACCCATATTAAAAAGCCTGCTCTCGGATATGCGGCCAGATGGATACTACAGTCCTCTGATCGAGCTGTCCCCCCATGTTCTTGCCATGCTCTGCCGCTTGAAACCTGAGGATGCAGAGCCTGTGCTGGAGGACTGCCGCCATTTTAATGATTTGTATGAGAACTATCACGGCATCTGTGCCGCGGGTCTTACAGTCAGAGAAAAAGAAATACTGACCCTGCTGTGCAGGGGCTACGCCCGCAAGCAAATCGGAACAGAACTGAAAATTGGCCTGCCGACTGTCAAGACCCATATTCGCAATATTTATAATAAGCTTCAGGTATCCAAAAAGGCTGATGCCATCAAAAAGGCTGAGAAACTCAGTCTGATATAAATCATCCCTTTTGGTCGATGCCCGATATTTTGGAGAAGGTTATACTGTTAACAGAAAAGACAGTATAACTTTTTTTATTGGAGGAGAGGAAAAGCATGTTGGAAAAAAAGCTGAATGAGAGCTTTAATACATGCAGCAAAGCCGTAAGAGACCACTGCAGACGTACCGGTGACCTCGTTCGCGAGCTGCTGGCTGTACTGGAGTGGCAGGAATTTGAGGAGATCTGGTGCTGGCGTGGAAAGCTGCCCTTTTACTACCACGATATCGGCAAAGCCATGTGCAGCGACGAGAATATGAAAGAACATCCGGAAAAGGGAGGCACTTTTTTCAGCGAATTGTATCGGCAGGCCAGTGAGGATGAGAAAGATGAACAAAGCATTATCTTTTTTAGCATTGCCAGCGACGCCTGTCTCTACCACCATGAATGGCTGAATGGTTTTGGCTACCCTGCCGGACGAAAAAGTCAGGAAATCGTCCTGGTAGGCCGGCTCTGCGCCGTCGCCGACACCTGGGATAACCTGACCCACGAAACACCGGGCAGCCCGGCCCTTACCGAGGCAGCGGCCAAAGAAATAATGGAAGGAAAACGCAATATCCAGTTTGATGACTACCTGGTTAAAGCGCTGTTCCAGATTAACGGTTTCATGACAGAGAAGGAGGAGGACGACATCATCGTCTCCCCCATCACCAGAAAGCGTCATTTCTGGAGTCTGAAATAAAATGCTGAAAAGCATATCTTTTTTACCTTATTCCACCCGCGGCGGGGTGCGCCAAAAACCCCCGCCGCGGCTCTCTCTTGAGAGAAAGTTTTTTAAAGGAGAAACACAAACGTGAGCATACATTTAAAACAGGAAAGCAATTATGGCGGCCGGTACACCGATTCCAAAACCGGCTACACCACCGGCTATTACACCCTGAAGCAAATGAAAACTTTATATCCCCAGGGCGGCTATAGAGTGGCCGGGGGGATTGGAAAAATAAAAGAAGGCCAGTACACGGTTGCCCAGCGGCTGGAAGATAGCGAGGGCCACCAGATATCCGTGTACAAAGGCAGTGAATTTAAAGGCCTTATCAACAGCGTCGTTGGCTACGCGAGAGTCGATGACGATGTTTTTGTGGCCGTTGTGGGGAAACGCAGCCATAAAACACTGGTGCTGGCTCTGCTGGGCGTCGCGCTGCTGGCGGCAGCAGTATACTGCGCACTGAACTGGAACACCTGGTTCCCGCAAAAGCTGGACATTGACCCCAGCGCCGCGGCTGTGCCTACCCAGAACGTACCCCAGCGTGAAAACATTAACATTCCCGGCTATACGGTCATCACTGCCAATACCGACGGCAAAACCAAATGGAACCTGGTGAACCCAGAGGGCAACCCTTGCTATTTCCAGGTAGTCGTGAAGACAAAAGACCGAAACCGGGTGATTTACGAGTCCAAGCTCATGCCTCCAGGCAGTGAGATCAAAGACCCTGAGCTCACACGGAAGCTGAGCCCAGGCACCTATGACATTACCTTGCAGTACAACACCTTTGAGCTGGAGGGCGACCATGCCCCCATGAACAACGCCGTTACCGAGGCACAGCTGGTGGTTGAGTAAAAATAAAGCAGAATTAGAGGAGGAACCGCCATGAATAGAAAAACCCCAATTTTAAGACATATTGTTCCCGTCCTGCTGGCGGTGGTGCTGACATTGGGAACAATGCAGATGCCCATCAAAGCAGAAGCGGCAGGGGGAAGCGGGACGAGGGCCGCGGTCTCCACCAATGATATCACCGTAAAGGCAGCTGTCAATGATGACACCTGGCTGGATAACACAGCCTACTATGATACCAGCTGGTATAACGCGGGTGCGACCGATTATCATATCGCAACGGCCGAACAGCTGGCAGGCCTCTCAAAACTGTCCTATGACGGTAACACCTTCAAAAATAAAAACATTTACATTGACCGGGACATCGACCTGTCGGCACACTACTGGGTGCCGATACGGTATATGTCCGCTTCGCTGTTTGACGGCCAGGGTAACGCCATTACGGGTCTGCGACTGAATGACACCAAACTGGGAAAATATTTGACACAGCTGGACACGCCGCTTTGGAGTTATGCCAGTCAGTTAGGTTCGCTGGGGTTTATCAATGAGTATAATTCCATGTGGTGGCTGGAGGATGGGACAGAGGTCTGGGATGAGGTGACCTTTTCAACGATTAAAAATCTAAATTTTATAGATGCCAGCATGTATACCAGCAGTCAGAATAACAATGCGGTGCTCATTGCCTGTGGCACGCACCTGAAGATTGAGGGCTGTAGTGTCAACGACAGCGAGATATCCGCAGGCGGCAGTCCATATTCGAGCAGAAACATGAGCCTCTTTACTGTCAGCTTTATCTGGGGAACGGCCGATTACCCATACGATAAGGGAAAAACCATGGGAGATATACGTGACTGCCATACAAACGGTTCTTCCATCTACATGCGGGATTTTGACCTTAGAAAAAATGGCATAGCTCAATTTACACAGGGAATGATTTTTGGTTATCTGGCCGGCGGCGGCGGTAATCTAAGTGTTCTCAATATCCATAACAGTTCGGCTAAAAATGGCGGGATTTATTATCAAAACATCCAAATAGGCGGTGACGATGGCAAAGGAGACGGAATGTGTGTCAGCGGCTGTATTGCCGGCAATGAGGGTAATTCGCTCGTCAATATGTACGGCTGTGAAGCCGACGTTGATTATGTCATGGATAACGTCAAAAAGATTGGTTTATCCTATTACTTGGGCGGAATTGGCGGAAAGGTCAATGAGATTCAGAACTCAATCCATAAAGGAAGGTTTGAAATCACCAACATCACCGCAGACGGCGGTGGTGGTAACATCGGTGGTGTGGTGGGAAAATCTACTAGCGATGTGACCAACACTGCGAACACAGGGGACATCATCGTTGATAATTTACAGGATGTGGACGGCAACAGCCTGCTAAGTAATATGAACGTTGGCGGTTTCTGCGGCCTGCTGGCTTCCAACTCAGGAACAGGTCAGCCCTACACGATTCAAAACTGTTACAACCTGGGCCGGGTGTCCTGTGAGACCCCGAATGCAGGGGATAAAAAGGGTGGTTTTGTCGGTATCGTGAGCGGCAATATTGGCGAGTTAATTTTCAAAAATTCCTTTGCCCTCAACTGTTACAAAGATGTCGGCACCTACCAAAATGAAATTGCGACAACGTATGAGCCGGCCATCACCCTGGCGCAGATTGAGGAGAACGGAGCGGCCAAGACGGTCATCCAGACAGGTGACGACAACGCCTTTATCAAACAAGGGGACCCGGCCCAGTTCGCGCCATTGAAGACAGCCGATACGCTGGGCGAAAACTTTGAGATTATTCTCCCGCATATTTCAACCTTCAAGAGCAGCAATGTGGATGCGGCCAAGCTGAATTATATGGTCAATCCAGACATGCCGTGGACGGGGGATCTTCAAGTCAAGACCTCAGGGCTGAAGGGCGGCGATACGCAGTTCAGCGCGAAAATGCAGGTAAAACAGAACAAGCTGATCGATGGCAAGTTTCAAGGCGCGGTGGAGAGCTTTGAGGCGGATTTAACCCTGAATTTAAAAGTGGTCAACGTGGGTATGACGAACCAGACCCGGACCAGTGCCATCAACGGCGAGACTCCATATGAGCTGAAAGCGGATTTGCAGGCTTACAGCGGCGGTGTGGCACTGGATCAGTATGACTACATCTGGCAGTATTCTGCCAACCCCCAGGAGACAGCGCCGGCCACCGGAGACGCGGGGGATACGGGCGCCCAGACATTAAGCGGCCTGACAGCCTCCGATTCATGGACTGCCGGAGGGGCGGCGGGCAGTACATCCAGCACCCGGGCGGCGCCCAATAATAAATTTACAAAAGCGACTGACCCGGGCTGGTACCGGCTGAAAAGCACCCAGACCGCGGCCGATCAGGCCAGCAAAGGGTACGGCCCCTTCAATTTCTATTCGGAGTGGGTGTATCTCTCACTGGATGACCTGATGCTGATCCAGTCGGATAAATCCGGACTGCTGGAGTTCAGTCAGAACAGTACGGCGGATGAGCTGGCCTATTTTAACGAGAACAAAAACCTGTCCGCCATCATTGAGATTTCACCGAGTTTTAAGGGCAGTATGGACTGGCAGTGGTATAAGAACAACACGCCGGTTGACGGGGCTGCGGGCACATTAAAAACCGCGGATTTTCCAACCGAAACCTATAAAAAAACGCTGGAATACACATTGGGTGAAAACTACGCGGAGTCCTTATCCGGCGAGTATGAGCTGAGGGTCACGAAGATCACCTATGACGACACCAGCATCGGGGAGGGCGGCGTCCGGGATATAAGAAGCCCGCAGGTCAAGGTGAAAACCTACGCTGCCAGCTTTGGCAGCACCCAGCAGAGCGGGCCGTCTTACGGCAATACGGAGTCCAAGCTGGAGATGACAGGCATCCGTCTCAGCAGTGATATGTACGATGCTGAGAACCAGGTCTTATTGGCAGACGCCTACTGGATCAAGAATGGGGATTACGGGCAGATTGCCGCGGCTTCGAACACAGACACCGTGCGCCACGCCACCCTGACGGATAACGGAGACGGCACCTATACCGCCACGTCCCAGTTCACATTGCTGGACGGCATGCAGGGGGATAATTACCAGCTGGTCATTTTTCCGCTGGGGCTCACCCGGAGTGCGGACACGACCCCGAGCATGCGTTTTATTAACAGCGTACAGGATAAACTGGCGCTCTATGGCATTACGGAGCTTGAGTATAAAACTAAAAGTGAGGACAACCGTTATGTCAACACGAAATTAACACCGGAGGTGCCATTTATGGATGCCGCAGAAGTAACAGGTAACAATCCTGCGGGAAGCGTTACCTACAAAATGGCGCAGGGAAACAGCAAATTTAAGGTTGACACTGACACAGGTGCGATTTCCTGTCTGGATCCGAGTGGCTTAACCGCAGGGCAATACAGCCTGGTTATCGAAGTGACCGAGTCAGGATTTAAGTCGGTTGACCCGGGAACGGGTCAGGAGACAGGGCCTCTGATCACAGGGGATAAGACCACCTACCAGAAAAATCTGACGCTTGAGATTGTCGTTTCTCTGGAGTATGACTTTTCAGATGCAGTGGCGGTTAATAAGGACTTGTATATATACAAGGACGGATTTATCTTCAGTGATTCCCTTATTGATGAAAGCGTGGTGGTCGAAACAGAAGGTTATAATACCTTAGGCGGGAAGGCGCTTACGCTGAAGTCCAGTGATCTGACAAAACCCTCTGCACACCGGGTTATTGTGGTATCCGGCAACCATGTGGGCGCAACGGCCATCAATGTTGACCAGCTCACCCTAAGCGGGAGTGACATCCCGTTACAGATCAAAGGCGGGGCTACGGCAGAGTTCAGCCTGAAGGAGGGCAGTTTTTCCAGCTTCAGCGGAACAACAACCGGTCTTTTGAGCGAAGGCATCAGCACCTTTTCGGGATCGGGAACCTTGAATCTTTCAGGCCCGGCCGGAACCTCCGGAAGCGGCAGCCTGAGCCTGAACGGCGCCACCGTAAACGCCACCGGCAGCGCCGGCGCAGGCATCGGCACCAAAACCATCAGCATTGAGTCCGGAAAAGTGACAGCTGAGGGCGGCGGCACCGGCGCGGGCATCGGCGGTGTGCCGGAGGGTTCGGTCACCATCGGCGGGACCGCCATGGTCACAGCCAGAGGTGCAGGCGGCGGCGCAGGCATCGGCGGGGGAAACACCCAGCTGGCTGGAGAAATCCGGATTAACAGCGGCAATGTGGCGGCTGTGGGCAGCGGCGGCTCGGATGGTATCGGCAGCGGGGCAGGGGCGAATGCCTTAGCCCACAAGGCCACCATCATCAACGGCGGCTCGGTGACAGCACAGGGCAGCGGCGCCAATGTCCGCAACCCGGTTAACGATACCGCCCAAAACAGCAGCGGGAAGATTCCCCTGCACCGTGTGGTGCTGAAGGTGGGCGAAACACCAGAGGCTTACGCAGGACAGCGGGTCACCGGATCCACCATCTGGTATGGGGATACGGGCACCGCCGCGTCTCCGGCAGTCAGCTGGTCGGCAGCGGTCTCCGGACCGGATTTCCAGGTCGATGGGGCGTCGGGCGGTTTACTGAGTATGTATCTGCCTTATACGGCCGCTTCGGCTGTGTCGGAGGACGCTTATTACGCCAGTGTTTCGGCAGAACTGCCCGACGGCAGTGTCTACCGGAGAAAAGTGCGCGCCAACGCGGATGACAATCTGACAGCTTCACTGCTGGCGGATATGACTTATCAGCTTGGAATCCCGGCTGAGATACAGGCTGGAACGCCTGAAAATCCAGTGATCATCGGGCATGGTGTCAAGGCAGATTTCGATTTGTCCGTGGAAAGTAATATTCAGGAGGGCCGGACCGTAGAGGTCAGTCTCTCGCCATCAAAGGGAGCCATGGGCGCCTGGGGCACCTTCATCATGAACAACACCGCGGCCAGCCACAATGGTTTTACCCCGCAGTACCGGGTGCAGACTCCCGGCGGCGTTCAGCTCTACACCGAAGGGAGTTTCTGGACCTTCAGCGGTGATGATGCGGAAACAGACGGTAAGCGGGTGAAGCAGGGTTCGGTTCTGCTATCGGGTTCCCAAACGCTGTATGCAGGCAGCTACACAGGCAATATGACCTGGCACGCTGTCTGGGATGATCCAGTGGTCGGCGGCGAGTAGGCCGCAGCAAGCGCAGTTGTATGGGGAAGTGTGCCATTGCTGGCGCCTTTCCCCGACAATATATTTTAATTTCTCACAGAAAGAGGTAGAAGAAATGACCATGAAGAGAAAGCTGGCCGCAGGCGCGGCAGCCCTCGCGGTAACGGCGATGTGCTTTGGCACAACGGCCTTTGCCGCAGAAACGAACACCATTTACAGTGACGGCACGGATAATTCGGCGGCTGTCACATCGGACAATTCAAATTCGACAGAAATTGAAGTGACAACCATCAAGGAAGGTGACGCCACCTGGTCGGTAGAGATTCCTAAAAAGCTGTCCTTCAGTAATGTGACAGCCACCTCGGCAGCGGAGTTTGTCCAGGATCTGCCGCTTAAAGCCACGATTTTGAACGTGAACACAAGCGACGAGGCCCTGAAAAACCAGATTGCGAACCTTGTGGTAAAGGTAGGTGACAGCTTTAAGCCGACTCTGGCACTGACCACCGATGCAACCAAAACCATTGCGGACGCCTATAAGGTGAAGGATCCGTCAAAGGCCGACGTGACCGATGGCAAAAACCCCATCGCCACCCTGACCCAGGCATCCGACAGTGCCACTGGTTTGGTTGAGCTGGATAAAGCGAGCTTCAACGGCAAGGACGCCGGTACCTACACAGGTAAGCTGACCATGAAGATCACACCGACCCGCTTGACCGTGCCTGATCCTGAGCCCGATCCGACACCGTCACCAGAGCCAACGCCAGATCAAAGCGATCCGGTTGAATAGGCATTCAGCACAGGATATTTTAAAAGAAAGAGGTAAAGAAAAATGGCAATGAAAAAAAGACTGGCCGCCAGTATGGCCGCCATCATTGTAGCAGGCATGTGTTTTGGCAGTACCGCTCTCGCGGCAGATGAGAACAACACCCCGGTCAACGGGTCGGGGACAACAAACAGCGTGACCGATGAAAACACCGAGGTTAAGATGACCCTGGACACCACAGCGGCCGACCCCACCTGGTCGGTGGATATCCCGCTGGAGGTTTCCTTTAACAGCATCAGCGTCAACAGCCCGGATTCGGCCTTGGAAAAGCCTTTAAAATACAGCTGCGCCATCAATAATGCGGTGGATTCAATCACAGAAGAAAATAAAATTAAAAGCCTGACCGTCAAACTGGGTGATAACAAGATGTTTGACATGTACAAAGCGGACGAACCGACCACCAAGCTGACAGGCATTTTTGGTGTGGTGGCTGAAGGCAGCACGGACGGCGCTTTTGTGGACGCAAAGGGTAAGATTGTGACCATGACCCCGGATAAAATCGATGGCGAAGGAAAAATCAAGCTGGATAAGAGCGTTTTATCCGCCAGCGGCGTTGCAAATGGCAGCTATAAGGGAAACCTGTCTGTGGTCATCACCCCTGAAAAGGTTGGCACGCCGGCTTCCTGAGATTTAAAAAATTAGAGAGGATATTAAGAAAATGGCTATGAAAAAAAGAGTAGCTGCCAGTATGGCAGCGGTTTTAATGACAGCGTTATGTTTTGGCTCCACCGCCCTGGCGGCAGACGCAGACAATCCGGTAAACGGCAGCGGGGACACCGCTACGCCGGACAGCCAGACTGAGGTAAAATTATCCTATAAACTGGAAGACGGAGCACCAACCTGGTCGGTGGATATTCCGCAGACCATTGCTTTCAGTGATATTTCAGTAAACAGCCCCCAGAGCGCTCTGGTCAAGGATTTGGCTTACAGCTCTGTGATCAACAACAATGTGGCTGATGCGAAATCCAAGATCACCAAGCTTGAGATCAAGCTGCCGGATGGCGATGCTGCCAACACCTTCACCATGTTTAACGCCGATGCGGCGGGAGACCCTGCGAAGGTAGCGGGAGCCTACGGCGTTGTGGCCGCGGGCGCAGCTGCCGATAAAGACGGCCTGTTCACAACAGTGGCTGCTGGCGGCACCATTGTCACCATGACCGAGGATGTGGCCGACGGAACCGGTAAGGTACAGCTGGACAAGACAAAACTTAAAGATTTTAAGGACGGTAATTACAAAGGGAACCTGACCGTTTCCATCACACCGACCACAGAAGCTGTAACACCAGCACCGTGACATTATAAAAGGAAAACGAGGTAAATAAAAATGGCAATGAAGAAGAAAATCGCCGTGGGCTTAGCGGCACTCACCATGACGGCCCTATGCTTTGGCACCACTGCTTTTGCGGCTGGTGAGAGTTATCCCATCAATGGGAGCGGCAATGACACCACTGCGGGTGCGAATGACGTCACCACAGACGGCACCGAGGGTAAGAACCAGACCGAGCTGGAGCTCTCTTTCAAGGAAGTGACCCCGGGTGAAGCGACCTGGTCGGTGGATATTCCCCAGAAAATCACCTTTGAACAGATCTCTGCCACCACAGACCCCAGCAAATTAGTGAAGGAGCTGTCCTACTCCTCCTATATCCACAACGGAACCGAAGCTGATGTGCAGGACGGGGAGAAATACTACACTATCGAAAATCTGGCGGTAAAATTAACGGACAGCAACAAGTTTAACATGACCAATGTGAAGGACCCGACCGTCATCGTAAAAGATGCCTACAAAGTGATGGACGCAGCAGATAAAGAACTCGAGAAGGGAGACACCATCGTCACCATGACCGAGGACGTTAAGAGCGCTGTCGGAAAAGTAAAACTGGACGACACAAAGTGGGATGGTTACACGGCTCCGGGAAAATACAACAGTCAGCTGACAGTCACCATCTCACCGACGGTCACAGAGAATACCAAGTCAACGACCCCTGCGAGTTAACTGCCGCCGCCATTCATTTTACAGAAAGCAGGTCCTGCAATGAAAAAAAACTTAATCATCACCCTGGTACTGGGCCTGCTTCTTCTCACTGGGCCCGGTGTCTCAGCGGGTAAGCTCAACAATTTTTACCCTGAGGGCTCGGCTGAGATGGAAGTCGAGCTGATGCCCGGGTACATGCTGGAGGTACCTGCCGGGGTCGATATTCCCTATAATCAGGAGGATACCGACGCCGGGACAGTGTGCGTCTCCATGATGGTGCTGGAACCCGGGAAACAGCTGAAAATCAGGGGTGAACTGGAAAACCTGAAGACAGAAAGCGGCCAGACCCTGCCCTGCACCATGGATTTTACAGACGTGGATGTGACCGACAACCGGGCTTACCCCATAAGGGTGCACATCGGCAAACAGGACTGGGCTGATGCGCCTGGGGGCGCCTACCAGGCCAACATGACGTTTTGGGTAGAGATGCAGGATGCCGGCTCAGGAGGGACAGAATGAAAAAACTAAAAATCCTATTGTCGTTAAGCCTCATTTTGTGCCTGCTGGCCGCACCCGCCTCAGCCGCTGCCGAAAAAGGCGGCAGCACCCCCATCACCGCCACCGTGCCGTCCAGCCACCAGGTATCGGTTTATTACAATCGGGGCGGGAGCGTGAAAAAAGACAATGCCGATGTAGATTCTGGGACAGCGCTGGAAATCCCGCGCCATCAGGACGTCGTTTTCACGCTGGAACCCAAAACCGATTATAAAATTCTATCCGTGTTTTATCAGGGAAACGATGTGACGCATCAGGTGAAAAACAACCGTCTGAGCTTACCCAAAATCAGCGATGACGGGACCCTTCAGGTCAGTTATATCCCTTCAGACGTCTCCCAGGATGAGAACTACCGCTTTGTGGTGAGGGGCCGGATCGTCCGAAACGGCGAGCCGCTGGCCAACACGGATATTGAACTGCACTCGGAGGTTCAGCAGACACGGACCGATGATAACGGGCAGTTTGTTTTTAACAGTGTGCCCGAGGGAGCGCATGAGCTCTTTGCGATGGAAAACGGCCAGGTCATCGGCACGGCGGATTTCCGAATCGACCGCACCGGGAACCTCGACGGCGTTGAGATGGATGCCCTGCCAGACGGGACTATCCAGCTGGTGACGAATATCCATATCAAAACCATCGAGCTGAACCTTATCCTGCGGGAGGAAGACAGCAGGCTTGAGATCGAGAGTGCGGATACCCCAAAGGGGAACCTGATTTATAAAACCGTGGATAAAGACGGAGCCGCTTTATCGGTTGAGGACTGCGGTATCAAAGCAGCCACAGATGGGCGGGAGCTGAAAGAAGGCGATACGGTCTATCCGGGAATGACGCTTGAGATTGCAGCGTCGGGGAATATTGCGGAGAGAGCGTATGTCCCTTATGCCACCGCGGTTTCCGAAAACAGGGCGGAGCTGGTTTCCAAACCCACAGCGGTTAAACGGGAGTACAAAACCCGTTATACCGTCACTGAGGAGGATCTGGCCGATGGACAATGCGCCATTGTATCGAATTATGTGCTCCTGGGGGATGTGACCTTTGATGGGCGGATCAATGCGCAGGATAGCGGGAAATTAAAACGGATCATTTTGGAAACAGATCAAAAGTCGGAATTGGAAACAACCGCCATTGATGTCAATTTTGATGGCCGGATCAACTCTCAGGATGCGAACAAAATGAAACGTTATATTCTTGAGACAGATAAAGTCTTTTAAAAAGAAGTATGGAGGAAGAATGGAGAATAAACTTAAGCTTAGACGGACAGCTGCTTTAATGTTGTCGGTAATGATTCTGGCTTGTTTCAGCTTAACATCGGCCATTATGCCGCAGAAGGTTAAAGCAGAGGAAAACAAGGTAATCTTTACTCTGGATCAGAAAGTGCCGGTTACAAGGGGCAGTGAGGTGACCATCAATGCGGTCATGGATTCAACAAAACAACCTTGCAGCAACCTTCAGTATTACATTGACTATGAAGCTGACACGCTGGAATTTATCAGCGGGACTCAGGACAGCACGCTTTGGGAGGGCGGTGTAGCCGCAGTAAAAGCCAAAAGTGCAAAAATATCAACAATTAAAGGTTTTGTTAATTCAAACAGCGGCGAAAATGAAGCGATCAACAAGCCGATTATGACCTTTAAGTTTAAAGTTAAAGATGATGCGCCTTCTGGGATCGCTGAACTGGCTTTTAGAGCAGATGTCGCAAATTTCCCTGAAGTCGTCGGTACTAGTGATGGCGGAACTGTGCCATTTGAGTTTGTCAACGGCTCCGTCCTGGTGGTATCCCCCATCACCGGAGTGACCTTAAACAAGGAAAAACTATCCCTGACAGCAGGCGGCAGCGACACCTTAACCGCCACCGTGAACCCGGCCGACACCACCGATGACAAAACCATCGCCTGGTCTGCGGGTAATGATAAGATCGCCGCGGTGGACAATACCGGGAAGGTCACCGCAATCAGCGCGGGAACAACTGACATTACCGCTACCACTGTCAATGGCAAAACTGCCAAGTGCAGCGTGACCGTAAGCCCAATGGGCACAACAGCCGCCCAGGCGCCAACAGCCACTGGTATCACCTACGGCCAAAAGCTGGACGAAAGCACTCTGTCCGGCGGCAGTGTTAAAGGCGCGGACAATGCGGAGGTAAAAGGAACCTGGCAGTTTGAAAATCCGGACGCGCTCCTGAGCGCGGGCAGCCAGAAAGCGACAGTAGTCTTTATTCCGGCCGAACCGGGCAAATACAGCCAGTGCGAAGCAGAAGCGACTGTGGAGGTTGCGCAGCTGAACATTACAGTAACACCGGCAGCTCTGGAAGAAGGCAAGGTTTTAGGAAAAACCTTTGGCGAAAAAGACGGCGAGCTCACCTACACGCTGTCACCCGCTCTGGTGGGCAATGATAAAATGACAGGCGCTCTGGCCCGCGGGGCAGGTGAAGACGCCGGCACTTATCCGATTAATTTGGGTACCTTAAGCGCAGGGGATAACTATACCCTTACCCTGGCTGAGGGGGCGGTTTACACCGTCAACAAGGCTCTGCCGACCTTTGATCCTGCGCCTCAGGTCAAAGACCCGGTGGACAAGGGGATTTCCCTGAAAGAGGTTAAGTACATGGAGGGCAAAGCGCTGGACATCAACGGCAAGGCTCTTAAAGGTACCTTTGAGTGGGTGGATTCTGACCTTAAGGTGGAAAAGAGCGGCAATTATAAAATGCGCTTTATACCTGACGATCCCAATTACGCCACCATGCTTATAGATGTTACGGTCAAGGTAAAGGGTGATGACAGCAAGGTTCCGACGCCAGGAGCGCCCACACCGGAAAGTCCTCAGCCGCATGTAACAGGCGGCAACCCGAATACCGGTATTTTAAATAATCCGGCAGTTCTTTATCCCATGGCAGCGATGATGCTGGCAGCGGTAAGCGGCTGCATGGTTCTGTATTTTAAACGGATAAAGGTTGGAAAACACTAATATCCATATAAAACTATTTTATTATAACGATAATCAAGTTCTTTATTAGCACACATTTAACACAGCCGGGGCCTTGTCCCCGGCAAATTTTTTATTACCTGGAGAAAAGGTACCTATTAACAGCCTTAATATTTGAAACGTCTGGAGCGGATGCTCCGGCGCTGCCGCAGGGCAGCGATACAAAAGGGTCTGCTAAAATCATTGCGATTTTGGCAGGCTCTTTTTTTATAAGAAAAAGGAGTAAACGATATGCAATTAACACGTGAGGCAATGCACACCTATTTAGTGGACCGGGGGCTCATGGCTTTGGCGCCTGAATACGGCCCGGCGGGCGAAAACGGCTGCCGCCTGTACTTTAAGGACGGCGGGAGCTGCTGGCTGCACAAGACCACCGAGGCTTTTAAAAATAAGGCCTGTGAATTTTACCGCATCGACCGGGCTGCCCGCAAGGCGGACGACAGAGCGCTGCTGGGCGGCAGGGAAATGCTACCGCTGTGGCTGCATGCCAAAATGGTTCTGATGCCCTGCAAAATGCGGACCTCGGTTCTGATTGACAGTGACGGCCATTACGGCGACGTCAATCTTTTTTTCTCTACAGGGGAATTCGCTTTAAGGAGAAAAAGATATTACTGAGAGAAAACCAGGCCCTGTCCTACTGTATGGAGCGGCGGGCCATGAAAAAGAAGCTCCTCCAGGCTGAGCGTATTCTGGATTATTACGATCCGGAATGGGAGATGCCCAGCCTGAAGGCGCTTTTTTTAGAGATCGGCGGGGTGTGAAACAACTGGTCTGGCGCAGGCGTTTTTTTAAAACCTGCCCTTTGACGCAACCAGGCCGTCCGACTGACCCCGAAAATTCGCGAAAAAGAGGACTTTGGCGCAACAGAACACTGCGGGCCTGTCTGAGACGGGAAAGCAGGGATTTTTGAAATCCGGTATCATAGGAGTCACTTAAGTGAGTGAAGCGCGCTTCGAATAATGGATTCGGAGGAAGAAAAATGCAAGCAATGATACAGGAATTTGTCGATGAGCGGTTTGGCCGCGTGCGTGTGCTGGAGGAAGGAGACGGTACGGTTTTGTTCTGCGGGGCCGATGTGGCGAGAGCCCTTGGTTACCGCAATACCCGCAGCGCCATCAAGCGCCATTGCCGGTACGGTGTGAAACGGACCGTACCCCACCCGCAGAACCCGAGGCGGCTGCTGGACATGTTTTTTCTGCCCGAGGGCGATCTGTACCGCCTGATCATCGGCAGCAAGCTGCCGTCAGCCGTGGCTTTTGAGAAGTGGGTCTTTGACGTGCTGCTGCCCGGGCTGAGGGCGGCGGGCGGCTATACGGTCAGACGGCCGGAGATCTCGGCGCTGCTGTTTGAAAAGGAACGCCAGGTGCAGGCCCTGACCGCCCAGCTGGCAGAGCGAAAGGATCTGGAGCTGTTTGCCAGCCAGCTGATGCGCGCCGGCGGGGGCATCTCCATGCTGCGCATGGCGCGCCTGCTGCAGGACGCTGGCGTGCGGACAGGGCGCACCCGCATGATGGCATGGATGCGGCGGCAGGGCTACCTGTGCCGCTCCAAAAAGGAGGATAACATTCCCACCCAGCGGGGCATGGCCCTGGGCCTGTTCGTGGTGGAGGAGAGCCTGTACGCCCCCAGGCCCGGCGTGGTGCTGCTGAACCAGACCACCCGCATCACGCCAAAAGGGCAGCGGCATTTTCTGAAGGTGTTCCCGCGTGAACTGGATTAAGGAGATCAAATATTTCTATGACTGGCTGGGGGATCACGCCCTCAGCCACGGCGCCCAGGCCCTGTGGTTTTACCTGATGTACCGCAACAACGCCTGCGCCCTGCCCACCACCTCGGGTGAGTGGCTGTGGCGCGTGGAGTTTACCGTGCGGGTCGAGCATCTGGAGCAGGCCCTGGGCTGCGATTACCGCTCGGTTATCCGGTACCGGAAGGAGCTGGCAGACGCCGGCCGCCTGAAATACCAGAAGGCTGTCAAGGGCCGCCATCCGGGCATCTACACCATGATTCCCTTTGTGAAAAACCTGGGCCCCGTCACCCGCGAAAACCTGGGCGGCGGGCAGGCGCTGGTTTATGATTATGTGGGCGGCATGCACGACACCGCTGTCATCAAAAACAGCCAAAACGGAAAAATAGCGGCAGATGAAACGACAGCCTTGTCGTCCTTTTAATAATTCTTATTAATAATATACGTTTCTATATTAAGTAATTCCTGAGGAGGTAAACAACATGATTGGAACAGGCAGACCTTTGGTGAGGCGCAGACGGCCTTATCTGGTAAAAGCGACCTGTAATGTGCGCCTTGGCTTCTGGGCCAGAGACCCCGAGGACGCGGAGGACCAGTTTAACGAGTATATGGACAGCGTGCAGAGCCGCTATCCTGAAATAGTGCTTGACCTTAAAAGCATCCGGGAGGATGACGAATGAACCATTATGAAGTGCTGGAGACGTGGATCACCCAGGCCAGGGCAGGCGACCAGGAGGCCAAGCTGCGCCTGCTCACAGCCTACCGGCCGCTGATTTTGTCCATGGTCACCCGCTACGTCTATGACCGGGACAGCCTTGAGGACAGCATCCAGGAGGGCAGCCTCATCTTTCTGGAGGCGGTCAAGACCTATGAGCCCGAATCTGGCGTCTATTTTCAGACTTACGCCAAAAAGCGGCTGTTCTACGCCTTTGTGCAAAAGGCCAAGCCCAGCCGCCAGGTCTCGGCCCGGGCGGAGCTGTATCTGGAAATCCCCACCGGGGAGGACACCACCCTCATGGACAGCCTGGCCGACCCTGCGGCCGATACCGGGGCGCGCATCCTAAGGGCAGAGGAACACGCCCGCCTGATGAAAGCGCTGGAAACCCTGACCGACGCCCAGCGCCGCGTCATTGACGACTACTATGTGCGGGGGATGGACTGGGCCGAGATCGCATCCCGGGAGCAGGTGAAGCTGGGAACAGTGTGCAGCCGCATGGCCCGGGCCCTGAAGCGGCTGAGGGAGGCCTTTGAGTGAGGCGGCTTTTTTATTTTTTACATTTTCCTGGGACGAAAAACCGGGATACGGCCATTGTATAAGTGTAAGACAAAACGCCAAAGGAGGTTAAGAGATGGCAATTCAGAAAAATGTGACCGCTGTGGACATGAAGACCGTACTGAACTATGGGGAGCAGCCAGACGGCAGGATTATGAAAAAGACCAAGACCTATGGAGATGTCAAGACAGACGTCACCGACGAGGCATTCATGAGCACCAGCAAGGCCATTGCAGCCCTGCAGGAGCCCATCATGGAAAAGCGGCAAATGGTTCAGACCGAAGAATTGACGGAAACCGAGTAGAGGAAAGGAGTGTAGAAAATGGCAGAAAAAACAAGCAGAGATTTGGTCATGAGCTTTGACCGCGCAGACGGAAAGAACCACAACATCACCATCCCGGATTACCGGGAGGACATCACCGACGCCGAGGTAAAAACCGGCGGGCAGACCATTGTGGCCGACGGTATTTTTGAGCCCGAGGGCGCGCCGCTGACCGCCTGGACCGGCGCTGTAAAAGTTGTGACCACTAAAACCGACATACCGGCAGAGTAATGCATTGAGCGGAAGGCCCGCCCTTCCGCTTCTTTTATAGAAAGGATTTTATGAAGCGATTTAAGATAATCTTTACCGGCCTTCTCGCCGCCAGCTGTGTGGCGGTCAGTGTGATTTTTGCCAGCGGAGACGCGGGGGCGCCCCCGCAGGCAGCCCCTCCGGCAGCGGAAGCGGCGCCAGCGCCCTCCGCAGAAGCGCCCCAGGAGCCGCCCGCCCCGGAGGAAACAACAGAGTCAATGGCGGCCGCCCCAGAGCCTGTCATGGCCTCGCCTCATTTCGCCATGGAGGAATACCGGTGCGACTGTGACGGCTACTGCGACGGCTGGCCCGCGGCCATGGACCCAGAGCTGCTGGCCATGATCGAGGAACTGCGCTGTGCCTGCGAAAGCCCAGTCATCATCACATCCGGCGTGCGGTGCGAGGCACGCAACGAGGAAGTGGGCGGTGTCGCCTGGTCTTTCCATAAGCGGGGCCACGCGGCCGATCTCTACTGTCCGGGCATGCCCGTCGGCCAGCTGGCCGCCCTGGCCCAGGACGTTGGGCTCAATATCCTGCCCTATTACAGCAGCGGCTATATTCATGTTGAAAACTGAGAGCGGTTCAGCCGCTCTTTTTTTATTTATGAAGAATTTCTTAAGGGTATTGACAATGGAGCTGGATACGTGTATTATTGTATTAAGTTCTTAGTACAACAATACAGTAATACAAAGGAGGACACTATGGAATGGATCATCGATTCCGACCGGCCGGTATACAAACAGCTCATCGAGCAGATAGAACTCCGGATCGTTTCCGGTCTTTTCGCCCCAGGCGATAAATTGCCATCGGTCAGAGAAATGGCGGCAGAGGCTTCAGTCAATCCGAACACCATGCAGAAAGCACTTTCGGAGCTGGAGCGGACAGGCCTTGTGTATGCGCAGCGGACAAGCGGCAGATTCATAACGGAGGATCATAAAATGATACAGGAAACAAAGGAAAATTTGGCAATCAAGGAAATTGAAAACTTCCTCGAAAAAATGGAAAAGCTCGGATTTAAGAAAGAGGACATCATCACACTGATGGAACGTGAGGATAAGGAGGGAAAATAATGAACCCAATTTTAGAATGCATTGACCTGACAAAGAAGTTCGGCACCAAGGAAGCCTTGTCCGAAGTGAACTGTCAGCTTCCAAGAGGCCGCATCATCGGGCTTTTAGGCCCCAACGGCAGCGGCAAGACCACACTGATCAAGACAGCAACCGGGCTGCTGACCCCCACATCCGGACAGCTTCTGGTGGCCGGTATGGCCCCCTCGGTCGAGACCAAGAAGATCGTGTCCTACCTGCCAGACCGCACCTATTTAAGCGACTGGATGACCGTCACCCAGCTCATTGCCTTCTTCGACGATTTCTACGACGACTTTAACAGCGTGAAGGCCTACAACATGATCAGCGACCTGGGCATTGACACCAAGGACCGCATCAAGACCATGTCCAAGGGCACAAAGGAAAAGGTTCAGCTGATCCTGGTCATGAGCCGCGACGCAGAGCTGTACCTGCTGGATGAGCCTATCGGCGGCGTCGACCCGGCCGCGCGGGATTACATCCTGGGGACCATCATTACCAACTACAACGAAAACGCGACCGTGGTCATCTCGACCCATCTGATCGCGGATATTGAAAAGGTGCTGGACGAGGTGGTGTTCATCAACCAGGGGCGCATCGTCATGAATGCCAGCGTGGATGAAATCAGAGAAAAACAGCATAAATCCGTGGATGAGCTGTTTAGAGAGGTGTTCAAATGTTAGGAAAACTCATGAAATATGAAGTCAAGGGAACGGCCCGCTTGCTGCTGCCTGTCTACGCGGCGCTGCTGGCCATGACCCTGATTAACAAAATATTTTTGTCCATTAACTCAGAGGCGACAGGCTTCATCATGACAACCGGTATCAGCATGGCGCTTTACGTCTGCATCATCATCGCTTTGGTCGTCATGACCTTTATCGTCATCATTCAGCGTTTTTATAAAAACCTGATGACCGACGAAGGCTACCTGATGTTTACGCTCCCAGTGCCTACCTGGCAGCAGATTGTCTCCAAGCTGGTCATTGCCCTGATGTGGACCTTTGTGTGCGGTATTGTCATCATACTGTCCATTATGATTCTGGCCATTGACGGCACCAGCCTGCAGTATATGGCCGAGTTCTTCCAGGAACTGGGACGTGCCTTCAACTCACCCGAGGGCGGACAGGCTGCCCTGATCCTGATCGAGCTGTTCATCCTGATGATCGTGGGCGTCTGCTGCAATGTTCTTCAGGTGTATACCTCTATCTCAGTGGGACAGCTCTTCGGCAAGCATAAAATCATCGGCGCTTTCGTGACCTACATTGCCATCAACATTATCCTGCAGATTGTCTTTACAGTGATGACCGTCAGCTTTGCCCTGACCTCAGACACCAGCATGCTCAACGCATTCTTCAACAACATGGACCCTGTGGCCGCGGTTAACTGGATGCTGAACATCGGAACCCTGGGCAACCTGATCCTGTCAGTGATCTACTTTGCAGTCACCAACTATATCCTGAAAAACAAGCTCAACCTGGAATAATCCAGACAGAAACTTAAAAACCCGGTACGGTCCGTCTCAGACCGTACCGGGTTTTCTTTGTTTTACTCCACCGTCTCCGCCCGAGTCCCCAGAACAGGGAGGGCGTCGGGAATGGGGCGTATCTTCTGACGATAGATGCGCCGTAAAAAGGCCGCGCTGAAGAGAACCGAAGCGATCTCAGCGATGGGGAAGGACCACCAGATGGCGTCCAGGCTGCCTGTGAGCGACAGCAGATAGGCCGCGGGCAGCAGCACCACCAGCTGACGGGCCACCGAGACGATCAGGCTGAGCACCGCGTTGCCAAGCGCCTGGAAAACCGACAGCGAGATAATACAGAAGCCCGCGAACAGAAAGCTCAGGCTGATGATGCGCAGCGACACCGTGCCGATGGCCAGCATATCCGGCGAAGCGTTAAAAATGGACAGAAGCGCGCCCGGGAAGAGCTGGAACACCAGAAATCCGACG
This sequence comes from Eubacterium sp. AM05-23, assembly GCF_003477535.1. Lineage (NCBI taxonomy): Bacteria > Bacillati > Bacillota > Clostridia > Eubacteriales > Eubacteriaceae > Eubacterium > Eubacterium sp. AM05-23. The sequence continues at coordinate 17,892 of NZ_QUDF01000019.1, read as the reverse complement.
ACCATCAGTCCCACGGCGTACAGCATGCTCAGCTTGATGGTTTTGACGAGCCGGTCCTTTTTCTGGGCGCCGTAGTTGTAGGCGATGATGGGCACCATGCCGTTGTTCAGCCCCATAACCGGCATAAAGATAAAGCTCTGGAGCTTGAAGTAAACCCCGAAAACGGCAGTGGCCGTCGAGGTAAAGGCCAGCAGAATCTTGTTCATGCCAAAGGTCATGACCGAGGTGATGGACGCCATGATAATGGAGGGTACGCCCACCGCGTAAATGCGCCGGATGGTGCCGCCATTGGGCCGGAAGCCCCTGAGCTTCAGGGTGAGCTCGTGGTTTTTTCTGAGGTTCAGGATACAGGCGAACAGCATGGCCACGACCTGGCCGATGACCGTCGCGGCCGCCGCGCCAGCCACGCCCATTTTCGGGAAGCCAAAGAGCCCGAAGATCATGATAGGGTCCAGAATCAGGTTGATGATGGCTCCAGTGGTCTGGGTGCACATGGTGAGCAGCGTCTTGCCCGTGGCCTGAAGCAGGCGTTCAAAGGTAATCTGCCCGAAAATACCAAAGGAAACCACCGAGCAGATCGTCAGATACTGGGTGCCGTAATCCACGATTTCGCCAATGTTTGTCTGAGTCTCAAAGAAAAAACGGGTAAAGAAAAGTCCGAAGATAATGAAAACCAGAGAGCTGAGAACAGCCAGAAAGACCCCATTGTTGGCGGCCCGGTTGGCCTCCTTAAAATTTTTCTCGCCCAGGCTTTTGGACAGCAGGGCATTGATCCCCACGCCTGTGCCAGTGGCGATGGCGATCATCAGGTTCTGTACCGGGAAAGCCAGCGATACGGCCGTCAGCGCGTTCTCACTGATCATGGATACAAACATGCTGTCCACAATGTTGTAGAGCGCCTGAACCAGCATCGAGATCATCATGGGCAGGGCCATGGTGATCAGCAGGCGGTTGACCGGCATGACGCCCATTTTATTTTCCCCGGCAGGGCAGGTCTCTTGTCGCATAAAAATCACTCCTTTTTGAATATAAATTAATTTTTCACAAAATGAATAGCAGTGCCCACCCCGAAAAACGAAGATGTCACACTGCTTTATACTATTATAATAATTACCGGCTTTAATGTCAATGAACGAAGAACGAAGGGCAGCGTGCCCGCCGTTTGCAAAATATGAATACGTTTAAGAAAAACGTGTTACAATAACCATGAGAAATCAGAAATGAAACATAAAGAAAGAGGAAAATTATGAACGAAGCATTGCGAGAGATGGTAGAGGCCTGCGGTTTTGAGGAGACCGTGGCCGTCGACCCCAGACAGATTCACATTACCCAGGACGTCCGGGACGCCTGCGCCAAAAACGACTGCGGCCATTATGGCCAGAATTACATGTGCCCGCCAGCCGTCGGCGGCCTAGACCACTACCGCGAGGTGGTAAACAGCTACACAAACGGGCTTTTATTTTCGCAGGTGTACCGGTTTAAAAACCGGCAGGATTACCGCCGGATGAACGAGATCATGGCCGGGTTTGAGAAAACTGTGGAAAAGCTGCACCGCGCCATCCGCAAATCCGATGTGGAGGGAACCGTCTTTTCAGCCGGCTGCTGCACCATCTGCAAGGAATGTGGCATTCTGACCGATGAACCCTGCCGTTTCCCGGATGAGGCCATGCCCTCCCTGGAGGCGTCCGGCATCGACGTGGTCCAGCTCACCAAGGATACCGGCCTCGTCTACAATAACGGCCCAAAAACCATGACCATCATCGGCCTGATTTTATACAACGCATAATAAAGTTTTAAGGAAGGACAGCCCACCCAGGCCGTCCTTTTTTGCGCCCAGCAGCAGATGAAAACGTGAGCGGTTAGAAAAGGCGGCAGATTCACTTGTTTTTATTTGAAATTATGTTATAATATCCACATTGTACGTTCATGTAAAGTCATTCTGCAATCAGGAGGATATAAAGGCTCAGTTCACTTTACATCAATGCGACAAGAGCGCCAGAACTCATGCGTGAGCCCGTAATATTTGAGTTGACGAGGACAGGGAGTATCGAAAATTCGGCGGATGCCCTGAAGGGTGGTTTGTTAAAACAGCGGAGTGATCCGCTGCACAGAGCAGCCACCAAAATCTACTTAAATGAGGTGCATTTATTATGTGTGGAATCGTTGGTTATATTGGCCTGAATCAGGCCCAGAAAGTGTTAATTGATGGTCTCTCAAAGTTAGAATACCGGGGCTACGATTCAGCCGGTATCGCAGTGTTGGACAAGGACAATGCGATCAAAGTCAAAAAACGCAAGGGCCGTCTGAAAAATTTAGAGGACGAGCTTGAAAAAGAAGCCCTGACCGGCACAGTCGGCATTGGCCATACCCGCTGGGCCACCCACGGCGAACCTTCTGATATCAACTCCCATCCCCATTGCAGCATTGACAACCGCATCGCGGTCGTCCACAATGGGATCATTGAAAATTATATCGAGCTCAAGGAAGAGCTGATCAAGAAAGGACACCTTTTCGTGTCCGATACCGATACCGAAGTCATTGCCCATCTGCTCAATTCCCTGTACACCGGGGACATGGTTGAGACGCTGCGCCTGGCCATTGACAAGATCAAAGGCTCCTACGCGCTGGGCATTCTCTGCAGCGAGGAACCCGACCGCATGATCGCCGTCCGCAAGGACAGCCCGCTCATCGTGGGGCTCGGCGAAGGCGAAAACTACATCGCCTCCGACATTCCGGCCATCCTGAAATATACCCGCAAGGTTTATCTGCTGGATAACGACGAAATCGCCATCCTGACCCGTGACAGCGTTACCGTGCTGGACGAATCCGGCCGTGAAGCCGGCAAGCAGGTCTTTAACGTGGACTGGGACCCGGGCGACGCCGAAAAGGGTGGCTACGACCACTTTATGCTTAAGGAAATCCACGAACAGCCAAAGGCGATGGCCGACACCTTGACCGGACGTTGCTTCCCGGATAAAATCGTGCTGGACGACGTCAACCTTGATGCCGAAACCATGAAAAGCATCAACCGTATCCAGATTGTGGCCTGCGGCACCGCCTACCACGCTGGAATGGTTGGAAAATATCTGATAGAAAAATTTGCCCGTGTGGCCGTTGAAACCGAACCGGCCTCCGAGTACCGTTATAAAGACCCGCTGGTCGATGCGCACACCCTGCTCATCGTCATCAGCCAGTCCGGCGAGACCGCCGACACCCTGGCCGCTATCCGGCTGGCCAAGGAAAAGGGCGCCCGCGTCCTGGCCATCACCAACGTGGTGGGCAGCTCCATCGCCCGTGAGGCGGACGATGTGCTGTACACTAACGCCGGCCCTGAAATCGCTGTGGCCTCCACCAAGGCCTACGTGACCCAGGTGGGCTGTATGATTTTGCTGGCCCTTCACTTTGGCCTGTTAAACGGCCAGGTAGACAAAGCCACCATGAAGCGCGTCACCAGCGGGCTGAAAGATACCTCAGCCCTCATCGAGAAGGCCCTGGGCGACCACGACAAGATCAAGGAATACGCCTACGACCACTTTAAGGTGGACGATATGTATTTTATTGGGCGCGGGCTGGATTACTACACCTGCCTGGAAGGCTCCCTGAAGGCAAAGGAAATTTCCTATATTCATTCCGACGCCTATGCGGCCGGCGAGCTGAAGCACGGCCCCATCGCTCTGGTCGATGTGGGAACCGTCGTCATTGCGGTCTGCACGCAGGAGAACGTCTTTGACAAAATGCTCAACGCCATCAAAGAGGTAAAGGCCCGCGGCGCCAACGTCATGGCCATTGCTAAAGAGGGCCATGATGAGATCATCCCCGAGGTCGATCAGGTTTTCTTCATCCCACAGATGGATGATGAGATCACCCCGATCCCAACCGTGGTCTACCTCCAGCTCCTGGCCTACTACCTGTCCGTCGCCAGAGGCTGCGACGTTGACAAGCCAAAGAATCTGGCAAAATCCGTCACCGTTGAATAGAAAAGTAAAGCATGAAAATAAAAAAGAGGTGCGGTCTGTTTCAGGCCGTACCTCTTTTTAAACGGGCAAAGAGAAACATCAAAAATTCACCCGCCCCCAAAACATCTACCGGCACAGGGGCCGGCGACGAAAATCTGCAACGGTTTAAAAGCCGGAAAAGCGCTCAGGCAATTGAATTGGCTGTGGGTTCACGTTATAATGTAGGAGCTAAAAAGGCTATTTAACAATGGAAGGGAAAACGCATGACAGAAGCAATCATTTTTGATATGGACGGTCTCATGTTCGACACAGAGACGATCTCGATCCCCAGCTGGGTAAAGGCGGGCGAGGTACTGGGCTATCCTATTACAGAGGCCATGATTTTTGAACTGTTTGGGATGAACCCCGTGGCAGTGGACGCCTACTGGAAGGCACATTTCGGGGACGCTTTTGACTGCGGCGCGGCCATGAAGCTCCACCTCGATTATATGGAGGCGTATGTGCGGGAAAACGGCGTTCCTCTGAAGCCGGGGCTGGTCCGCCTGCTGGATTTTTTAAAGGAGCAGGGCTACCGGTTTACCATCGCCTCCTCCACACAGCGTCCCATGATTCAGATGTATCTGGAGCGCGCCGGGCTTGAGCGCTATTTTGACGATTCGATTGTGGGCGGCGATGAGATCGTAAATGGAAAGCCCGCACCGGATATTTATTTCAAAGCCGCCCAGAAGCTGGAAACAGCGCCGGAACGCTGTATGGTTTTTGAGGACTCTCTGGCCGGGATCGAGGCGGCCTGGCGGGCCGGGATGAAGCCGGTGATGGTGCCGGATAAGGTACCGGCGGACAGTGTCACAGAAGAGCGGCTGTACGCTAAGTTAAAAACCCTGGACGAGGGGATTGGGCTGCTAAAAAAAGAAAGCTGAGGGAAGGATGCGCGCTGCGCTCTGCCCTCAGTTTTTTTATAAATATTTTTCGATTTGAACGGTTTTTGTTTAAGAATGCTTTAAGTGAAATGAAAACTTAAAACTTTCTGGGTATATATTACGCTAATTAATATGTGACACATACAACAAGAGTAATCGTCAATACAGGAAGGTTAATAATGAAAAAATTTGCAAGCATACTGATTTCACTAATCATGGTTTTACAGTTTTCGCTGCCCCAGGCAGTTATGGCTGAGGCTGCGGATACTGCCAGTTCAGATCCGCAAGCGGCAGCTCAGGAGCCGGCTGCGTCATCTGGAACACAGGCTGCCGGGACAGCAGCCGATGCAGCTGAGGAGGCCAAAACGCCGGAGGTCCAGCCATCGGCCCAGACCCCTGAAGACAAAGCGCCCGAAGCGGCAGCAGCGCCGGTCCCTGCGGCAGAAGAGCCGGCAGCCGCTCCAGACCCAACCCCCACAGCAAAGGCGGAAACGCCAAGAGACATCAAGGAAATTTTTAAGGAGCTGGGCTATTCAGATGAACAGAGCTCCATTCTGACCGGCGTGCAGATCAAGTATTATGATAAGGACGGCCAGGAAGTTACAACGCCCACCGTAGACGACAAAGTAAGGTTCGACATCGGCTTTGCCATTCCGGAGGATGTCCGGGAACAGATGAAGGGTGGCGACTATTACAGCTTTGAACTCCCTGAAAACATCATCATTGAAAATAACACCACCATCAATCTGGTCGACGAAAATGGCGTGAAATACGGCGAAGCCCTGGTGGGCAAGGATGGGGTGGTCACCCTTACGTTTACCGACGAGGTTACCAAAAGCTCCGATATCACTGGAAGTCTTAACTTCAGCGGAAGCTTTGACAAAAATAAAATCAACGGACCTGGGGACACCATCATTAAATTTCCAAACGAAGAGAATATTCCGGAGCAGGTGGTGACCATCAAGCCCAAAGCGCAGAGCGCCATTGAAAAAAACGGGCAGTTTGACCGTGAAATGAACCCGGAAAAAATAACCTGGAATGTGGATATCAACAAAAGTCTGGATACCATCGACGGCGTTGTCGTGAAAGATACGCTGCCGCCAGGCCTGAGCCTGGAAAGCGTCCAGGTTTATGCGGTAGCGGTAGACCTCGACGGCAATGTCACGTCGGTCGATCCCACACCCGTCGATCCATCGGCGTACACAGTCGATGAAAACGGCAATGTCAGCTTTAAAAATCCCATCGATTCGGCTTACCGGATTGTATACGAAACCGCGATCAACGAAAGTGTAAAGCCTCAGAATGGCGGTACCGTTAAATTTACCAACAACGCGACCCTGAGCGCAGACGATCTGAAAGACATTACCACCAGCTCAACCGTTGACGCAAAATATGGAAAAATCCTTGAGAAAAACCGCACCGGCTACGACTCGGCGAACCAGATATTCAGCTGGGAAATCAAATATAATTACAATGAAACCAAAATTCCCCAGAACCATGCAGTGGTCACCGATAAGATCGGAGACGGCATGGACTATGTAGACGGCAGTCTTGTCTTAAACAAGATCGTCTTTAACGCGGACGGCAGTACGGCCACCGCCGGCGTGCTTGTGGAAGGCCAGGACTACACGCTCGAAAAGACCGCCGACGGCTTTAAAGTCGTATTTTTAAACGATGTGGACTATGCGGTGCAGATGACTTACAAAACACAGGTATCCGGCATTTTGGACGAAAACGGAACCTACAGCAACGAGGTCGAAATCGGAACCGGCCAGACATCTGGCTCAAAGGGCTCGGCCAAACAGCAGGGCGTTATCAAGAAAATGGTGCAGGCGGATGAGGAAAATAAACGCATCAGCTGGTCCATCGATGTCAATAAAAACCAGTACACCATGCACAACTGGTCGCTGACCGACACGCTGGGCATTGGGCTGACCTTAGATGAAAGCAGCGTTGTGGTCAAAACTAAGGCGGGTAAGACACTCGTGCGGGATACAGATTATACGCTGAGTTATGACAAAAACACCAACCAGTTTGTCATCACCTTGATTGGAAGCTACAACCCCACAAGCGACAGCCTTAAAATAACGTACCAGACGGATTATTATCCATCTTATGACCTCTTCCCGGACCACAACATCATCTTTAACAATGACGCGGTATCTAACTGGACCGATGAGCAGGGCAATGACCACAGCAGCAAGGACCATGCAGAGTATAAGCCGGATCAAAGCACGCAGTATAACGGTTTTAAAAGCGGCAGCTACAATGCTGTCAATAAGAGAATCACCTGGAGTGTCGGCGTCAATTACAATAACTTTGATGTAAACCCCACGGCTGAAATCAACGATCCCATCACCGGCAATCAGGTGTTTGTGCCTGGTTCGGTCAGGATTTACCGGTTTAATATCGACGCAGACGGAAAACCAGTAAAGGGCGAGGAGATCTCAGCAGAAGAGTACAAGCTCGTCACCATTACAGAACCAGCCCAGAACAATAACGTTCTGACCGTGCGTTTCCCAGACCAGGCCACCGGAAAAGCCATTGTCGAGTTCCAGACCAGTCTGGAGGGCCAGGTGATCAAGGAGAGCGAAACCTATACCAACACTGCGACCTTTACCAACGGAAAATACACGCATACTCTCACCGGGACAGTCTCCGTCAATAATGGCGGAAAGCTGGCAGTGAAATCTGGCAAGCAGGACAGTGATGGCTATGTGCACTGGCATATTACAGTCAACCCAAGCCAGTCCGATTTAGCGGACGTGGTGATTATAGACAAGCCTTCGGATAATCAGCTGGTGGATATGGATTCGCTGACCATCTACGGAACACAGATTGATGAGAAGGGAAACCTCACACTCGACACCAATGTGGTACTGGTTGAGGGCGTCGACTATCAGGCCGACTATGTCATCAACCCCGAGACTGGCAAATATGAGCTGACAGTCAGCATGCTGAACCATATCGACCGGGCCTACATTATGACCTACCGAACCAAGGTTTTACTGGAAGAAGGCGGCGACAACAAGGTTTCAAATAATGTTACCATCAAGGGCAACAACGAACAGGTCATCGAGGACAACGACGATGAAGAGCTGGCCGTCAATGTCAACGACAGCGGCGGAACCGTCATTGGGAAGAAAGGCAGTATCACACTGGAAAAGGACAGCAGCAGCACCCATAAGCCCCTGGCAGGCGGCGTCTTTCAGCTTTACGACAAAAACGGCGTCAGGCTGGGAAGTCCGGTAGTCAGTGACCAGAACGGCCGCATCCAGTTTACGGGGCTGGTGTATGGCAGTTATATTCTTAAGGAAGTAGAGGCGCCGGAGGGGCACACCGTATCCGACGAGCTGCTAAACGGAAAGACCATCACCGTCAATGCGGAAACCACAGCGGCCGACAGTGTTGTCATTCTCGAAAATGACCCGACCAAGGTAACCCTGGTTAAGCAGGACGGAGAAGGAAACAGCCTTGCCGGCGCGGTATTCAGTCTTGAAATCAGCCAGAACGGCGCCTGGACGAGGATTCGGGAGGATGATGCCCTGGTATCTGGACAGGATGGCTCGCTGGTGATTGAGGGCCTGGCCGAAGGCGACTACCGGATTACCGAGACGAAGGCGCCAGAAGGCTATATCCTGAACCGTGTGCCAGTACTTTTCACACTCAGCAAAAATGAGGAGGGAAAGGTACTGCCGCTTGTACTGAACCCGGTTCAAAATTATCAGGGCAGCATCGAGCTGATCAAGCAGAATGAAGCAGGAGAACCCCTGTCCAGCGCGAAATTTGAACTCCGGAAAACCGATGAGGAGAATAAGCTCATCGCGGAAATCACATCGGATAAGAATGGAAAAATTCATTACGAAGGGTTAGCGCCGGGCAGTTACGAACTGGTTGAGGTTGAAGCCCTGGAGGGCTATATCCTCAACACCGAGCCCATCGCTTTCAATATTGAAGCCAGCGCCGAGGGCAGGCCCCAAGTCTTAAATCTGGGCGCCTTCGTCAATTATCAGGGAAGCATTGCCCTGATCAAAGAAAATGAGGGCGGCAGAGGTCTTGACGGGGTTCAGTTTGAGCTTCGGAAGCTCGACGAGCAAAACAGGCTCATCGCCACGCTTTTATCCGACAAAGACGGAAAAATTATTTACAGCGGCCTGGCGCCAGGACAATACGAGCTGACAGAAATAAAAGCACAGGACGGTTATATTCTCAATACCGAACCCATCGCCTTTACCATTGACGCCAGCGCGGCAGGAAGGCCAGAGGTCCTCGAGCTGGGACAGTTTGTGAACTATCAGGGCGGCATTGAGCTCGTCAAACAGGATGAATCGGGCCGCGGACTGGAGGGCGCGAAATTCCGGATCATAAAGACCGATGAACAGAATAAGATTATAGATGACATTACCGCCGGAAAAGACGGAAAAGTCCAGTATGAGGGCCTTGCCCCAGGACATTACACCCTTTTGGAAGTTGAAGCGCCCGCGGGCTACCTGGTCAATACACAGGGGATCTCCTTTGAAATTCCCGAAGCCGCCGAAGGAAAAGTGCAGACCCTGGATCTGGGCACCCTGACGGATTATACCGGCCGGCTGGAAATCCTTAAAACCGATGAAAACGGAAAGCCGCTGGCGGGAGCAGTCTTCAAGATTCTCGACGAGAGCGGCAGCGTCGTCAGAGATCAGCTCACAACCGACGAGCAGGGATATGTCCATGTGACGGGACTCGCGCCAGGGCAGTATAAAGCCGTTGAGACCAAAGCGCCTCAGGGGTATCAGATCGATACGACTCCGGCCGTCTTTGAAATTGCGGCAAAGGCCCAGGGCGAACCTCAGGCTGTGCAGATTAAGGCAGTCAATAAAAAGGAACGCGTCGAGTACCATGTTAAGACGCCGGCTGGCCGTGGCGCCAGCCCATCAGGATTATCACCCTACACCGGGCTTGATGGCAGCAGCGCCGCAGGTGTTTTCGCGGTGCTGGCAGTTCTCGCCGGCGTGGCAGCCCTTGCGGTAAAAAGAAAAACAGACCAGTAAGCAATAAATAAAAAAAGCTGAAGGTAAGGAGCGTTTTACGCCCTACCCTCAGCTTTTTGTTTTTCTACCCGAAATTCAGGCGGCTGTTCACATTTCAGATCATCGCTCAGATGGCGGTCATCGTTAATATACTCGATCTGGAGACCACCCGCTGTGTCAAAGACAAACTTGCACACCGCGGTGTTGCGCAGGATTTCCTGCTGCATTTCCTCGAAGGGCAGGCCCTTTGCGTACCAAAGAAAAGTCTGAATGGCAAAACCGTGAGAAATACAGGCGATGGTCTTGCCGGCGTTTTCGGCCACAATGCGCGTGAGCGCGCTGGTAACCCGGTTGTAAACGTCGCGGGTGCTCTCGCCCCCGGGCGCCTGAAAGTTGGGAAGATCCGTCTTAAAGACCTCCATCAGACCCGGGAATTCCGCCTCGATCACCGCGATTTTTTTGGCTTCCATCAGGCCGCCGTCCACCTCGATGATACCCGGCTCCACCAGAATTGGAAGCTCCTTGCTGCCGCGCAGCCCTTCGGCGGTCTGCCGGGTGCGTGTGAGGGGCGTACAGTACAGCGCGTCCAGTTCAATGTTCTCAAAGCGCTTTCCAAGCGCCTCGGCCTGTCTGAGGCCCAACTCGTTTAAGGGGAGATCCAAAACGCCCTGAAAAATGCCGTTGGCGTTGGCGTCGGTAGTGCCGTGACGAATCAGGTATAGCGTTGTCAATTTTATTCACCTCGTTCTTATTTTGTCACTGTTTATTATAACATATGTGACAAAAAAGGGCGGTTTAAATGTAACTTAAGTGTATTATTTTTGTATCAAAATGGCCTTTTTGTGGACAATTCCACAGAAGAACTGTATAATTAATAAGTTAATCGAATAAGAACAAATTGATCGAGGTAGCCATGAAACTAAGTCGAATTTTAGAGAACCCGGAGATTGTGGAAGTAAGGAACAACAATCCCGAGATTGATATTGAACATATTGCCTATAACTCACAGAAGGTGATCCCGAACAGCATGTTCGTGGCCATCAAGGGCTTGAAAACCGATGGACATCAATACATTGGCGACGCCATCCGGCGGGGCGCCATTCTGGTAATTTATGAACACGATCTGGATGAATACCAGGATGGTATCATGTATGTCAAGGTAAAAAACGCCCGCCACATGCTGGGCACCATGTCCAGCCGTTTTTATGGACATCCCTCCGAATCCCTTTCCATCACAGGGGTTACCGGCACAAACGGCAAAACAACCGTCACCTACATGCTTAAAAACATTTTTCAGAAGGCCGGACGCAAATGCGGCCTCATCGGCACCATCAATAACCAGATCGGCGATGAAATTATCGACAACGCCGGCCGTACCACACCCGATTCGCTGGAGGTACAGGAAATCATCTCGGAAATGGTGGAAGCCGGCTGTGAAAACCTGGTGATGGAGGTTTCCTCCCACGCGCTGGATCTGGACCGCGTCAACGGCGTAGCCTTTGACTATGGCATTTTCACCAACCTGACCCAGGACCACCTGGATTACCATAAAACCTTTGAAAACTATTTTGAGGCCAAGGCAAAGCTGTTTACCTATACCTCTAAGGCCAATATCATCAACTGTGACGATGAATGGGGCAAAAAGCTCTACAGCCGCTGCGCCGAGAAAAAAGGGGTTGCCGTCTATTCCTACGGCCTGAGCCCAGAGTGCGATTTTTACGCCAAAGATATGAAATACAGCATTGAGGGCACGCGCTATACGCTGGTGACAAAGGATGGCGAGGAAGAAATTTATCTCTCCATGCCCGGTGAGGTCATGGTTTACAACAGTATGGCCGCCATTATCAACGCGCTGCTCGAGGGGATAGCCATCGAGGTGATTAAGGAAGCGCTGGCCTCCATGAGCGGCGTGGAGGGCCGAATGGAACGCCTGGAGCTGGACACCGATTTTGATATCATCATCGATTACGCCCACTCACCGGATTCGCTGGAACGCCTGCTCAAATCCGTGCGCACCATGTACGATGGAAAAATTTACCTGGTCTTTGGCTGTAACGGCGACCGCGATAAGGAAAAGCGCCCGGTCATGGGCCGGATTGCCGGCGAGTTTGCCGACCATATCATCGTGACCTCGGACAACCCTGCCAGCGAGGACCCGCAGTCCATCATCGACACGGTGGCCGCGGCGGTGGCGGAAAAGACAGACGCTTACGAGACAGTGCTCAGACGCTGGGACGCCATTTACTATGCCGCTACCCTGCCAAAGGCGGGCGATGTGCTGGTACTGGCCGGAAAGGGGCACGAAAAACAGGAAACCATGAAGGACGAAAACCTGTATTACAACGAATGGGAAACCGCTGAGGAAGCGGTAAGACGGCTGAAGGAAGGCAGATAATTTAAAGACAGCGATACCGGAGCGTCCCGCTCCGGTATTTTTTAATCCATATGAAAATTTTAAAAAAGACAAGGAAGTGCTTATGATATGAAAGCTTATGTCACCGCGTGTATCGAGGATTATATCGCCGCGTGCCAGAAAACCAGTGAGACCAAATGGGGAACGCCGCTGGTGGGCTTTGCCGACGCCCGCCATCCCCGGCTTGGGGAGCTTCGGAAGGTGGCGAATGAAAAACATGTGATGCCCTGGGAGGTGCTGCCTGACGCCACGGTGGTGGTCTGCTATTTTGTTCCCTTTACCCGGGAGACGGTCTTATCGAACCGGGAGGGCCGTCTCTCCTCACCGGAGTGGGCCAGAGCCTATGAGGACACCAACGCCCTGTTCGCCAGGCTGAACACCCACCTCATCGAGCGGTTAGAGGCCAGAGGCTACCATGCAGCGGTATCGCCCGAGGCCACGGCCTTTGACCGTGAAGCGCTCAGAAGCCGGTGGTCCCAGCGGCATATGGCATGGCTGGCCGGACTTGGCAGCTTTGGGCTCAACAATATGCTCATCACCGACAGGGGCTGCTGCGGGCGGATCAGCACTGTGGTCACCAACCTGGATGTGACGCCGGGCAGGCCTCTGGAGGTTGAAAACTGCCTGTACAAACGCGAGGGCCAGTGCGGCGTGTGTGTGAAGCGCTGCCCCTCAGGCGCCCTGACAAAAGCAGGCTATGACCGTCAGAAATGCTTTGGGCTCTGCAGCGAAAACGCCGCAGTCTATCGCGATTTTGGCAATTCCTACGCCGCCGATGCAGCGGGTGAAATACTGGATACGGGCAGCGAGGTCTGCGGCAAGTGTCTGGCTGGCGTGCCCTGCGCTTTCCAAAAACCCATAAAAGAATAAGGCGATAAAAAGGTGGGGTGCGTTTCGCACCCCACCTTTTTAAGTGTTCTCCAAATGACAGTGTTTTTTATAGGCGTACATGTTTTTATCCGCCTTGCGCAGCAGCGCGTCGAGGTCCTCAGGACAGTTGACCGGTCCGTGGCTGAAGCCCCAGGCAATGTCGAGCTTGAGGCTGTTCTCAGCGTTGTACCGGCTGATACGGCTCTCCAGGTCGTTAAGACACTGCTCCAAGGCTTTAGGCTCCAGCCCCCCGGTGAGGATGCAGAATTCGTCACCGCCGATGCGGTAGCAGTCGCCAAGGTCGGAAAAGCTCTCCCGGATACAGCGGCCGCTGGCGATAATCAGGCTGTCCCCCACGCTGTGGCCCAGTGTGTCGTTGGTCTGCTTCAGATTGTTGAGATCAAAGGCGATGACCGTCAATTCCTTTAAGGGTAAGGATTCTTTGAGCGCTGCCAGATCCCGTTCGTAGGCTGCCCGGTTGGCCAGGCTGGTCATGGTATCGGTGAAGGCCAGCTTTTTGTAGACCTCCAGGTGAACCGAATCCCGGAACCGCGCGAGGCTTTCCCGGATGGTGGAGAAGCCCAGTATTGTGATAAAAACCACCAGCCCCAGCTTAAAAAACAGACTGTTATCTGCGCCCACCGGGTTTTTGTAAAAGCGCGCAAGATCAACAATACCCGTGACACACAGCAGGAAAAAGGCGATGGACAAAGCGCTGAAGCGCCGGGTATGGCAGTGTACCCACTGGTGGATAAGCGTCCATACAAACAGCAGAATGGCGCTGAGGAGCAGTACATGGGTGAGCGGCAGCAGCTTTGGGAGCAGAAGGATGCTGACCGTCGAGGCACAGACATTAATGATGAAATTGACGAGCATGAGCAGTGTGATGATATCGTAGGGGCGGGCGTACCGCGTGTCTCCCTCCAACTTCATAAACTGGACGATGGGCACCGCGATCAGTGTAAAGCTGTAAAAGGACAGAAGCACCGGGAAAGGCGACGCGAGCGGTAAAAACTGAAGAACACCGCAGTCGGTTAAAATCCAGACAGCCGATAAAATCGAAAAGGTCCCCAGACAGATAAAACGGTAACCTCCGTTTTTAAAGCCCGAAAAAAACCAGGAGGTCGCCAGGAGCAGGAGCCCGATGATCAGGATAATAAAGGAAACCGCCAGGCTGCCCGCGTCCGACCAAAGCTGACTAAAAAGAACGCCGGAGCGGCTGCCGTAGGAAACACCATCCACAAAAACCCCGTCCGAAGCGAGCAGCGACTGAAATTCCAGTGTGACCGATTTGCCAGAGGCCGTCTCTGGCAGTGGAATGACATGGACCAGGCTGCCAAAGGATATGTCTTTTGGAAAGGCGTAGATCACCTCTCCGTCAACGGATACGGTCAGAGACTGAAAAGCTGTGGAAACCCTGAGAACACAGTCTGGAGGGAGCGTATCCGGCAGGGTGCGCGTCAGAGCGATATGACCGCTCGAGAAAGAGCTGGGAAGGGAGATAGCGTTCTGGGGCGCGCCGTCCGAGTTCAGGGTCCAGCCCTCATTGAGCCGCGCAGCCTCTCCGGTGTCAAAGGAGATATCCCCATTGGGGAGCAGGCAGGATAAAAGAAGCAGGATAGCGCCGCCGGAGACCAGCAGGACTAAAAACAGGGCGGGAATAAAACGAAACTGGTTCTCCTTTATCTTCACAACAGTATGCTCCTTTATCAGTATGGTGATTCTATTGTAGCATACTTTAAGGAAAATAAAACAGAAAATGCGTTCATTAAGCTTAAGAAATAAAAAAGGAGGTGGGGTGCGTTCTGCACCCCACCTTCTGGTTAAATCAGCTTCCTAGCCTCCGGCAGCGGCAGGGGCAGCTTACGGACACGTTTTTGAAATCGACGGCATAAAGCGACCAGAGCTGCCATCAACAGCGGCGAGAGGATCGTAAAGCCGCCGAAGGTAATAAAACCCTCCAGAGACAGCGGACTGAGGTGGAACAGAGGGCCAAACAGAAAGGCCGCGCCGAAAAATCCAACGCCCATGGCGGCAATGAGACCGATCCGCGGCAGATTCAGAGGCTGACAGAGCACAAACAGCACCAGAAGCCCGGCAATGCCTGCAAGCAGCGTACAGATGGTGGAAAGCTGCTCCAGAGGCAGCCCGAGGGATGTCCCGACAACCAAGACCGCCAGAATATTAAAGGCGTTCAGCAGACCGCCGGGCAGCGCGCTCAGCAGCACATTTTTCAAAAAGTGGCCGCGCACCTGACTGTAGGAAGGCTCAAAGGTCAGGGCAAAGGATGGAATGCCGATCATCAGTCCGCTGATGAGGGTGATGTGTATGGGCAGGAAGGGATAGGGGATGGCGGCGAACAGCAGAACCACGGACAGAATAAAGGAAAAAATATTCTTGACCAGAAACAGCGCCGCAGACCGTTCAATATTGTTGATGACCCGCCGCCCCTCTTTTACAATCTGGGGCATCGCGGAAAAATCCGAATCCAGCAGTACCATCTGGGAGGCATGCTGGGCCGCTTCGCTGCCAGCAGCCATGGCGATGCTGCAATCCGCCTCTTTGAGGGCCAGCACATCGTTGACCCCGTCCCCGATCATGGCGACTGTGTGGCCGTTGGCCTTCAGCCCGCGGATCAGCCGGCGTTTCTGCTCAGGCGTTACCCGCCCAAAAACGTTGTGGCTTTCGGCTTCAGCCGAGAGGTCCGTGCCTTCGGGCAGCGCACTGGCATCCAGATAGGCGCCGGCGCCATTGATCCCGGCCCGCCCGGCAATTTCCGACACGGCCTCAGCATTGTCGCCGGAGATTACCTTGATGGTAACACCCTGCTCCTTAAAGTAAGCCAGTGTCTCGTGGACATCCTTCCGGAGTTTGTCCGAGAGAATGATAAATCCCAGAGGCGTTAAGGTCTCTGCCTCCGGCGCATCGTCGGCCGAAACGGTTCCGCGGGCAAACAGCAGCACCCGCTGTCCTGAGGTCAGATAAGGCTTCAGCAGAGAGTCGAACCGTGGGGCGGCTGCTCCCAGAAGCCTTTCCGGCGCGCCCAGAAAGCAGGCGTCGCCATCCTCATAGACGATCGCGCTCCATTTGCGTTCAGAGGAAAAGGGGATTTCCCGCTGGACAGGGGGCGCTTTATCCGTTGGGCCAAAATATCGGACAAGGGCTGTGGCCGTGGCGTTTTCCGACGTGCTGGCGCTCAGAAAAACGGCCAGCTCCTGACCAAAGACAGCCCTGGAGCAATTTGCCAGCGGAAGGACTTTGGCCACCTCCATCACGCCCTCGGTCAGGGTGCCGGTTTTATCCAGACACAGCGTGTCGACCCGGGCCAGGTTCTCGATGCAGGACAGCTCGTGGACCAATGTTCTGCGGCGGGCCAGGTTCATCACGCTCACTGCCAGGGCAATGTTGACCAGCAGGTACAGCCCCTCCGGGATCATGCCCACCATGGCTGCCACCGTGGAGCTGACTGCATAAGGGACGCCTGTGTTTAAGAGCGCGCTCTGTTTGAAAAACATGATGAGCCCGAGTGGAATAATGCCAATGCCGATAAATTTCAGCAGGCGGTCCAGGTCGCGCATCATCTCTGAACGGTGCTTTTTGCGGCGCTTGGCCTCCCGGGTGATGCTGGCAGCGTAAGCGTCATCGCCTACCCGGTCCAGTCTTGCTGAGCAGCGGCCTGATACGATAAAACTGCCAGACAGCAGGGTATCGCCGGGACGCTTGACGATGATGTCCGACTCGCCGGTGAGCAGGGATTCGTTGACCTCTGCTGTGCCCTCGCACAAAATGGCGTCCGCGCAGATCGAGCTGCCTGGTCCAAAGTGCACGATATCGTCTAAAACCAGCTCAGACGGCGGCAGAGACAGCACCCTGCCGTCCCGTACCACCCGGGTATTCTGTTCAGAGAGCAGCGTGATTTTATCCAGCGTGCGCTTTACCTTTAGTTCCTGGACAATGCCGATGAGAACATTGACTACAACAATGCCAATAAACAACATATCGGTATAGGCTTTGACCAGAAAAAGACAGAAGGCCAGCGCAAAGAACAGAAAATTGAAAAAGGTAAAGATGTTGTCAAAAATGATCTGCCCTTCCGTTTTTGAGAGCTGTTCCTTTGTCTGGTTGTGCCAGCCGGCTTTTTTCCGCTGAGCGGCCTCAGCACTGCTCAGTCCGGCAGAGGGCGGCGGTGTCAGGCGTGTGATGGGTGGGCGGTTGTGTGAGTGCTGCTTTTTCATCCTGCTTATGGATCCTTTCGTTTTCGTTAAAGCTATTGTATCAGCAAAATCTTACTGTCGACTCGTCAAAATTCTTACTTTTTTGTTAAGATTGCGGAAAACCGCTTAGCAGGATAAAAATCTTAAAATCTATAATATTTTGAAAAAATATTTTTATAAAAAGATGCGTTAGATAAATGAATTAAAGATCATAATAAAGATAAAAGAAAAAAGTTTAAATACTAATTTAAAAAATAAACAAGAAAAAGGATGTATGAAAACAAAAAAATAAACGTTTTCTCTAATCTGATAAGAAAAATCCTGGTATTATCAGAAATGATAAAATGAATTTGTCTAAAAAATCGTAAAAAATACAATGAAACGGCTGGATAAAGCCATAAAAACATAAGATTTCCGAAAAGCAAAAAGTTGGCACAGGACTTGCATTAGTATAATAGCATAAGCTAGCTAAGAAAAAATAAAAGAACGAGGAGAAGGGTTATGTTAAAA
>NZ_QUDF01000018.1:0-56652 GCF_003477535.1 Eubacterium sp. AM05-23 | reverse complement strand
TCAGTATTATCTTTTTTCATTTTCTCCTTGACTTTTTATTTGCAGGCTTTATAAAAGAAAATCCAGCATGCATAATGCCGTTACCGCCTCGACCACCGGGCAGGCCCGCAGCACAATGCAAGGATCGTGCCGGCCCTGAATTTCGATTTCAGCGTCCTCACTGGTCGCCATGTTAACAGTCTTCTGGGGCTGCGCGATGGAAGCCGTAGGCTTAAAGGCTGCCCGGTACACGATGGGCATGCCGTTTGTAATTCCGCCGTTGATGCCGCCGTTATTGTTGGTCGTGGTCTTAACCCGGCTGCCGTCCATATAAAAGGGATCGTTGGCCACAGAGCCGCGGAGGCCGGTGATGTCAAAGCCCAATCCAAATTCAACACCCTTAACCGCCGGCACTGAAAACAGCAGCGCGGACAGCCGGCTTTCGACTGAATCGAACAGCGGGTCCCCCACGCCGGCCGGCATTCCCGTCACATAGCCCTCGATCACACCGCCCACAGAATCCTGATCCTTAATGGCGTCGAGGATTTCATCCTTCATCGCCTCCTCCAGCGTCTTTGTATACAGCGGGAACATCGGATTTTCATAGCGAAGCGCTGCATATTCTCCAGGCTTTAAATCTTTTTTATCCCAGACACTGCCGATGGATAAAATCCGGCTGCCGATTTTAACCTCGGGAGCGACCTGAGCCAACGCAGCCTTAGCGACAGCGCCTGCAAAAACAAGGGGTGCTGTAAGACGTCCTGAAAAATGGCCACCTCCCCGGTAATCCTGAAAACCACTGTAGCGCACCCAGCCGCTGTAATCGGCGTGCCCCGGGCGCATAAGATCCTTGGTGCGGGCGTAGTCCTTAGAACGGGTATTACCATTGCGGATGATCCCGGTAAGCGGCGTGCCTGTAGTTTTTCCTTCAAAAAAGCCACTGACAATTTCCACCTCATCTGCCTCCTTACGCGGTGTCGCCAGTCGGCTGCTGGATGCCGCGCGGCGTTTCATCTCAAAGGCGACCGCCTCCTGATCAACACTCACGCCAGAGGGAAGCCCATCAATGGTCGCGCCAATGGCAGCTCCATGGGATTCTCCAAACACCGAAACCTTTATCTTATTTCCCCAGATCGAACTCATGGATGTCGCCTCCCATTTTTTTAAAATCTTCCCAAAAATCCGGATAGGATTTCCGCACACTTTCGGCACCTGTGATCGTGAGTTTATCCTCACAGGCAAAGCTGGCAATAGCTGCGGCCATGGCGATACGGTGGTCATTATGGCTGTCAACCACGCCGCCTTTCAGGCGCTTAACCCCTTCAATGGTCATCCCCTCAGGATGCTCGGTTACCTTTGCCCCCAGCATGGTCAGCACTTCATTCATGGCAGCCAGCCGGTCAGACTCCTTAAAGCGCAGCCGGGCGGCTCCCACAATCTCTGTCACCCCCTCGCTCAGAGCCGCCAGCACCGTGAGCACCGGCACCAGATCCGGGCACTGAGACACATCCACCACCGTGCCATGTGTCGTTCCAGGCTCTGCCACATAGCCCGATTTTGTCTGGGATACACAGCCGCCCATGGACTGAATGATCTCAACAATGACTTTATCCCCCTGGGATGAGGCGGGCTGCAAATCCTCACAATCCGTTTTTTCGCCCAGGATACCGCCCACCAGCCAGAAAGCGCCCTGGGAAAAATCGCCCTCTACCCGGTAATCCCGAGCCTTATACCGCTGCTTTCCGGCAATGCGGAACAAACGGTAATCCTCATTGATCACAGCAATGCCAAATTTTTCCATCACATCCAGTGTAATGTCGACATAAGGCTTAGATTCCAGCGGCGTAGTGATCTCGATGACTGAATCCCCGTCAAGCAGCGGCAGCGCAAACAGCAGCCCTGTAATAAACTGAGAAGAAATGCTGCCATTTAGGCGGTAAGTCCCGGGTTTTAAAGCCCCTGTAAAACATAGAGGCAGCTCCTGGCCTTCGGTTTCCTTTTGATAGGCGATGCCCTGCTCCTCAAAAATATCATAGTAGGGCTGCATTGGCCGCGCTGTCAGCCTTCCGCGGCCAATGACCCGCGAATTCCTGGCTTTTAACGCAAGCAGTGGAATGATAAAGCGCAGGGTGGAGCCGGACTCAATACAGTCAATGGTCTTGCCCTCTGTATCTGGACGACTCACACCAGTGATCATCAGGGTAAAACGCTTTCCCTCATTTTCTTTATATTTGATCTCTGCTCCCAGGGTTTCCATAGCTTTACAGGTCGCGGTGATATCGTCGGACAAAAGGATATTGGTAATCACGCTGGTTCCCTGTGACAGGGCCGCGCACATCACCGCCCGGTGGCTGACGCTCTTGGACGGAGGAATACAGATAACGCCGCCGAGCTTTTTAGGTGTAATTTCGACTTTTTTCATGCTGTCCCTTTCTACTGAAATAACTGAATGGCCTGATCCTTATGGATTTTTACGATCTCTGCCTTGCCAATTTTAGTGATGATGCACATATTTAAAACGTCATTCTCAAACTTTTTATCCGAATACAGAATCTCCTTCACACGGTTCATATCCATCTCAGGCATTTCATAGGGAAGGCCATAGGTTTCCAGAATCAGCTGAAGGTTGCCCAGGGTTTCCGGCGCAGTGATCCCCTCGCGCACGCTCATCTTGGTGATCTGGTACATACCGATGGCTACTGCTTCACCGTGGGAGTACTCCTTAAATTCAAAGTAGGATTCAATGACGTGACCGATGGTATGACCAAAGTTGAGCACGCGGCGGAGGCCTTTTTCCTTTTCATCGCTTTCCACCACATTGCGCTTGATCTGCACACATTTGGCAATGATTTCCTCCATATCCTCCAGCAGGTCCTCCTGATACTCAAAGCCCATGAGCCGCACAAACAGCTTGGCCGAGCTGATGCACCCGTACTTGATCACCTCACCCATGCCATCGGTCAGGTAGTGGTCGTCCAAAGTGTCCAGAAATTCGGGATCGATGATCACGGCCTTTGGCTGGTGGAAAGCGCCCACCAGGTTTTTGCCAAAGCCGAGGTCCACGCCCACCTTGCCGCCAACGCTGCTGTCCACCTGAGCCAAAAGGGATGTCGGAATCTGCACAAAATCGATACCGCGCATATAGGTAGCGGCACAGAAACCAGCCAGATCTCCCACAACGCCGCCGCCCAAAGCCACAATGGCATCGGAACGGGTGATGCCGATATCCATCAGTTTATAATAGATTTCCTCGACCTGAGCCAGATTTTTGGATTCCTCTCCGGCAGGTATCACGATGGTATAGACCTCTGCGCCAAGGCTTCTAAGCTGCTTTCTCACATTGCTCAGGTACAGCTTGGCCACGTTCTTGTCGCTGATAATGACAATGCTGCGGTAGCTGCCAAAGACCTCATCCATTTCGTACAGATGCTCTTTTAACCCATTGCCAATCATAATCTTGTACTGGTGTTTGTTTTCCGTTGTACAGGTTAGTTCCTTCATGATTTCGCTCCTTTATCTATAATACAATATGCAGTTTCGATATTTTGATTAATTATTATATCATACTTTTACTAAAGTGAGAAAACAACCTTTAGGTAAAGCATTTCAAACTTCATTTTATAATATGAAACTTTCACTACAATTATCAAGAAAGCTTCAAATTAAGAAAACTTTGTTGCATTTTACGGTATAATCCTGTATGATAAACATATAAGCAACCAGGTTGATTATAGTGTTATTTACCTTTCACCGCGGGTATACAATAGAATAACAGAAAACAGACATTTTTTTAATGAAAGGAGTCTTTATTTATGTATGAAGAACAAGAACCCAAGGGACCGATTGAAACACTTGAAGAGGACCTGGAAAAGACCATAAAACACTGGTGGATGTTCCTGATTCTGGGCATCCTGGCCATCGCCATCGGCATCTGGCTGTTCTTTACACCCATGCAGGGCTATGCTGCCTTGACCATTATCTTTGCCCTGACCTTTCTGGTTTCAGGGATTGCTTCTATTTTTGTTACCATTTTCAACCGGAAAGCCATTCCCGCCTGGGGGTGGAATCTTATATCCGGCATTCTCATGCTGGTGCTCGGGATCATTCTGGTGGCAAATCTGAATCTGTCCGCAGACGTACTGGCCTTTTATGTTGCCTTTGCCGTCATGTTTGGCGGGTTTAATACCATCGGCTATGCCTTCACCACGAAATCGTTGGGCGATACCGGCTGGGGCTGGAACCTGGCACTGGGGATTCTGGTTGTCATTTTGTCAATCGTTCTTCTCCTCCACCCAGTTTTCACCGCGCTGACCATCACCATCTGGACAGGCATTGCTTTTTTAAGTCTTGGTATTTCCTTCTGCGTGCTGGCATACCGGTTGTCTAAAACCAACAGCATGCTGAAAAAATAAATCCGGCCAGCGGCCGAACTGTGATAAAACCCCGGAACCCGGTCACACCGGCTTGGTTCCGGTCTTTATCATAGTTTGATGAAGTGAGGTATTATGATGAAAAAGGAAAAAAAGAGTAAGAAACCGGCTGAAAAGAAGAATTCAAAGAAAAAGAGCGGCAAGAAAAAAGAAATTCTGAAAACGGCGGAAGTCAAACCGTCAAAAACCAAAGCGCCGGCGGCCAGAATCGACCTCCAGGCGGCCCTGTCCGAAATCGCGGCCCAATATCAGATGATCGAGAGTCTCCCACGGTTTTATGGCGGCGATATTCCCCTCTACCTTTCCGAAACCAGCGCCCTGCGCGTCATCGGCACTACCCCCGGCCTCAACCTGACCGCCATTGCGGCAGCCCTGAACGTCTCCAAGAGCGCCGTTTCCAAAAGCACGAGCAAGCTTCTCGAAAAAGGACTTGTCACCAAGGAGCGCTCCCTGCGCGAAGTCATCTTTAACCTGACAGATGACGGGCAGGCTCTTTACAGCCGGATGAAGGCCGACGAAGACCACCTGGTGGAGGGCGTGGATAGCCTCATCGGCCACCTAAACAGTGCTGATAAAAAGGTCATCTCCAACTTTTTAACCGGACTGACCGGAGAGCTCGAAAAAATCATCAATAAACTCAAAGAACCCCTAGAGGATATTGATGAAAAATAACACTTCCGAAATGCCGCTCTGCCGGCATTTTTTTATTTTTTAACTTCTGTCACAATTTTGCCATAAATCTCCTCTATAATAAAGCCAAGATCAAGAAATAAGGAGTGTTTAAAATGAAAACGAACAAAAAAGTCATGACTGGACTCATTGTCGGAGCAGCACTGCTCACCGGTACCACGGCCCTGGCCGCTGGAAACGGCGGACGGTTTATGCAGGAATACAATGCCCAGAATACCGCAGTGGTCTGTGACGCAGACGGCGATGGTATCTGCGATGTTACCGGCAGTCCCGTTCATACTGGAGACTGTAACGGTGACGGAAACTGTGTTTCCACCGCCGTTCAGAATAGCGAAGCCCCGGCAGAAAACCCGGGAAATATCCTGGTCTCCAGCCAGAATAAAGGCGGAAATGGCTGCGGCTACGGCGATACCGATGGTGACGGCATCTGTGATGTTAGCGGCAATCCAGTTGGCCAGGGCTGCCAGAATGGCAGCCCCAAGGCCTACGGAGACGTCGATGGCGACGGTATCTGCGACCGCTCCGGCAACCCGGTAGGTGAGGGGCGACACCATGGCGGGGGCCGTCAAGGCAACGGTCAGCACTGCCAGTAAACCCGCACCGCAAAAGCCCTGCTCCTGTCCCGTTTTGGGACAGGAGCAGGGCTTTCTCATTGTTTTCCAGTTTCCAGCGTTTTGTCATAGGGAAGGGTATCTCTGGAATAAATATGCTTCTCGTAAACCTTGGTACCTGGCTTTTCCAGCTCCCGCATCAGAAACTGATAGTAAGCGCCGGGGGTAACAATCCCCGGTATGGCCGGCTTGTCAAAATTCGTATTTTCAAACAGAGAGTCCGCCACCTTCACGCAGTTGGTATCCACCGCAAAATAGGTTTTCAGGGTACCCTTTTTAAATTTATAAAAGGAAGCGCCGTTCCCCTTATATATCTGGTCGGCAACATCATCGTATACTTTTTCCGGAAGCAGCCCCTGCTCCATGAGCTGAGTATCGCAGTACCACTCAGTCATATTCTCACGCATGGTTTCAAAATTCCGTTTAATCTGCAAAAGCTCCTCTTTCTCAAAGGCCACCTTAAAGGCAATGAGCACCTTATCGTCGTGATAGGTGGACTGCTGGAGATAGCGCTCCCGGTTGCAGCGAAACAGCACCCCATCGCTGATCACTCCGAACAGCCTGTAGCTGTGGCCGTCAAAGTTACCATAGGATACAGCCTCATCACCTAAAATGAGGTCTACATGGCCAAAGGATTCCATAAATTTCTTGGAAAGGTGCACCAGGATCTCGACGTTAAAGGGCGCCAGCCCCGCTGCTTTTCCTGGGATAGACACATTCTGCTCGTGGAGATAAATGTTAGCGTCCTCGGACGCCACCTTTGCATCATATTCCTTGAGCAGCCTCCTGGGCAAAAGTCCGCCGAGCACCGGTGGAATGGCAAAGCGCAGCTTTCTCTGCATCTTTTTAGCCGTAGCCGACATTTTTTGCTGAGTCGATTCCTCGTTAAAAGTATCAAAAATCATGGTAAAGCCGTACCACAGCACATAGATCCCCGCCACCAGCCCAAATCCAATGGCATTTAGGCGGTTGTTGACCAACATAAGTGCCCCCGCCACCAGTGTGACCACTCCGTTCACAAAATAGGCGCCGTAGTTTGGCGCGCCGTCCTTAAAGTAAGTGACCGCGGACATAAAACGGATGATAGAGTTTAAGATAATCCATCCGGCAAAAATATCCGGTATCCAGCGTATCACCTTAAAACGCAGCACAAAAAAGGCAACGGCAAAGCCAAGGTTGACCACGGCCTCCAGCACCTCGCCCTGGCCCTTAATTTTCTTTTTGTAGATCACTGCCACCAGGTTCATAAACGCAATGATCAGCAGAACCACAGCGATAAGCAACACCAGATCGGTGAGCGAGGTCTTTGGCCGCAGAATTAAAAACATTCCGGCCGAGATAACGAGGAGCCCGGCCAACAGGCCGACGAGCTTTTGTGCAACAGTTTTTTCCATTCTTCTTCCCCTTTTTAGTCTTGTCTCCATTTTATCCTGTTTCTGCCGCCCACGCAACTAAAAAATCCCTTCCCGTCGCGCCGTGCGACAGGAAGGGATAAATTCTCGATTTTAGTAGGTTTCAACAAACAGCTGGAAGTAAGAACGGTCATGTTTACAAGCCGGGCATACCTGAGGCGCGTCGTTGCCTTCATAGATATAGCCACAGTTGCCGCATTTCCATTTTACATCGCCAAAACGTTTGAATACTTTGCCCTGTTCGATGTTGGCCGCTAATTTTTTATAGCGGTTTTCATGAGCTTTTTCAGCCACGCAGATCTGAGTAAAGGATTCTGCGATATCGTCAAAGCCTTCTTTTTTAGCGGTTGCCGCAAAAGCCGGGTATAAATCTGCCCATTCTTCCTTTTCGCCGGCAGCAGCGTTTAACAGGTTGCTTTTTGTATCGCCCAGTGCTACTGGATAGTCAGCATTGACATTCAGCATCATGGCTTCGCCGCCTTCTAATTCAGCAGCCATATATTTGTAGAAAACTTCAGCATGTTCTTTTTCGTTCGCCGCAGTTTCCAGGAAAATTTCCTGAATCTGTACATACCCTTCTTTTTTAGCCTTTGAGGCAAAAAATGTGTAGCGGTTACGTGCCTGGCTTTCACCTGCAAATGCCTTCATTAAGTTAGACAGGGTTTCCGTACCTTTTAATCTTCCCATTGGTAAATTCCTCCTTGATTAATGAAATATTGTTCGTTTCTTTATTATAACGCGATCTAAAAAAAATTTCAAATTATTTCACCTGCCAGTTTAGAATTATTTTATTTTTTAAGCTGCATTTAAAGGCTTGTTCGTTTTTAATGACTTCTGTGGTAAAAAAGACCGCCGAAGCGGTCCTATATGCCTATTTGATATTTTTGATAAACTCTACCAGGGATTCGGCAGCAACGAAGGGGCCGTCCTGCTCAAAGCCCGGAATGCCCAGCTGGGTGCGGATCACACCGATTTTGACGCCCTTTTCCTTCATGCGCTTAAAGTAGTTTTCCGCAATTTTTTCATGCTCCTTCTTCAACTGCACTGCGCCAAATGGGTTAGCAAAATAGGTCGTGGTGATGCCCACCTCTCCGGTTGTACCCTTGGCCATACGTTTACCCTCGGAGAAGACCGCCAAGGCGGTGTCGAGATCCTCGAACATTTCGATGGGCTGGTGTTCCTCGTCAATTTTTTCATAATTATTGATATAAAAAATATAGTCCACCGGCGTGGAGGCGGAGATTTCCTCATAGGTCATCTGCGGCACAATCACGCGGGCATTGACAATGTTAGGGTTCATAAAAATGGAGCGGTCCATTGTGCTGTAGGCATAACCTGGCTGGAGGTCATCCAGCCTCACAAAGGCACCGATTTCGGTACCCACAGCCATGAGCTCGTCCTCCTTGTTAAAGTGGAGAGAGCCCATATCGTCGATGAGGATATCCACATCGCAGCCCAGCTCCTTGGGCAGCTTGTGAATGGCTTCCAGGGTTTCAGATTTTCCAGCCCCGCTGTCTCCTACCAGCATGATGTTGACAGGCTTTTCAGCCGCCAGACGTATTTTTGCAAAAGCGCCGTGGATGGGCAGCCAGAAGTTTTTGATCTGAATGATATTGTGCAGGGTCAGGATCATTTTCTTCATATAGCCAAAGTAATCGATGGTCGCTTCGTTGGGCAGCATGCCATAATAGACGCCGTCTTCTTTCACCACAAAGCCCAGCATTTCATCCTCGTCAAAGAGGCTCTTGTCCAGACCGAAGAACACCACGCCGTCAGGCTTTTTGTGGAGGAACTCTTCCGGGGTAGCCAGCTCAAAGAGGTTAAACAGGCCTGCGCCCAGCTCCAGAAAATCCTTGTGGCAGTACACAATAATCAGCAGACGGCCGGCTTTTACCGGAATGGCGTACCAGGACTCCGCGTCCATATAAAACCGCTCGAGGATTTTTTTATCCTTTTTAATAGGGAACACACCGTTTCGCTTGCTGGACTGGGTATAGAAAATGACCGGAGGCTCAAAAATGGCCTCCCAGACATAGGGCACGCGGTACAGCGAGTCGTTTTTGCTCTTGACATCGTTTGGGAAATCAAAATGGTCGACCAGAAAAGAGACCTGGGCGCCGGAGGGCAGCTGTCTGTAAATACTGAGGCTCTTACCGGTGACGTTGTATAAAATATTCCGGTACAAATCCAGCACCAGCTTTTTGAGGGAGTCATTGTTGGATGCCAGCGAGTGTGCTTTGGAACGCTTTGCGCCATCGTCCGGATTATAGGTTTCGTTTTTGACCATAAAACGCTGAATATTACGCCAGTAATTGTAAAAACCTTCAAGGAAATCCAGCATGATGGCTGTATACTCATCCACGCCGTACTGGATATCAAAATAACCGCTGCGCATGACCTCCTTTAAGGGTTTCATATTGAGCAGGGTCACAAAATCCCGGAATTTCTCCAGATCAAAAGATTTGTTTTCGTCCCTGAAGGGAATGACTGCCTTCAGCTTTCTGGAATGGCGGATTTCCAGCTCGTTCACAAAGGTGGTGATCATTTTTCCAAAGGTTTTGGACTGCAGCACACGGCTCACGTTCGTAAACTTCAGATCGCCGTTGATCACAATGCTGCGATGTACATTCAAACTTTCCATAATATTTTTACTTCCTTTCTGTTTTATCCTTTTACGATTTCAATCAGATCCATCATGTGATCCACCACTGCGATGGAGCCCGCTTCAAGCAATTCTTCCCGGGTTCCGTTGCCAAAGGCCACTCCGGCTGCGTCGATACCGCAGGCGTGAGCGCCCTCAATATCGTAATAGCGGTCCCCCACCATGAGCACGCCGGCTTTTTTCTCCGGCGTATCGTAGCCGTAATCCTCTAAAAAAGCGCTGATGATTTCGATCTTGTTGGTGCGGGTGCCGGCCTCGTCGGGGCCATACACATGATCCGCGTCGATATTGACCCCGGATTTCCCCACAATCTGCCGGGCTGTGGGCTCCCCCTTGTTGGTACAGATGCCGACCGTACAGCCTAAAGCCCGCAGCGCCTCCACAGTTTCGGTTGCTCCGTCAAAGAAAGGGTCCTTATACATACGGCCATGAGTTACGTACTCTTCCTGATAAAAGTCGTAGCCACGCCAGCCGTCTTCCTCGCTGTAGCCATAATATTTCGTAAAGACCTGCTCGATCGGCGGCCCGATAAGGGGCTCAATATCCTCGATTTTTGGGTTGGGATGCCCCAGCATCTTAAGCGCGTACTCAAAGGAACGCCAGACGCCCTCCTTGGAATTCAGCAATGTGCCGTCCAGGTCAAACAATACGCAGTGATATTTCATGAACACCCTCCTTCAATTGTCCCATTGGGATGAAAATAATCCCATCTGGGTTCTGCTACTTATTATAACTGTCTCTCATTATAATACAAATGTCTCTCAAATAAAAGCTTTTCTTGGCTGCAAAAGGTTTTCAGCTTTGCTTTTTCTCAAATTCCCCGTGCAGTCCGCTGCTTTTTGTACTATAATGTTATGCAGGATTGAATCCATTTTTCATTTATCCCATAAAGGACAAAGATTAAAGGACAAAGATACAGAAAGGAAGCACAACATGCAGCAGATTCACAACAATATTTTAGAGACCATCGGCCGCACCCCCATGGTGCGCCTTAACCATTTAAGCCCAAACCCCAGGGTGGAAATCGTCGCCAAGGTAGAAGGTTTTAACCCCACCGGCAGTATTAAGGACCGCATCGCCCTTAAAATGATCGAACAGGCCGAAGCGTCCGGCGCTCTGACCAAGGATAAGACCATCATTGAGCCCACCTCGGGTAACACAGGCATCGGACTGGCCATGATCGGGGCCGTCAAGGGCTATAATGTGGAGATCGTCATGAGCGAGGCGGTTTCCATCGAACGCCGCAAGATGATCCAGGCCTTCGGTGCCAAGGTCACGCTGACCGCGCCCGACAAAGGTACTGACGGTGCCATCTGCCGGGTGCGGGAGCTGCTGGCAGAAAACCCGGATAAATATTTTAACCCCAACCAGTTCAGTAACGAGTATAATAAGTTGGCCCACTACACCACCACCGCCGAGGAAATCTGGGAGCAGACTGGCGGAAAGGTTACCCATATGGTCTCCTCTCTGGGAACTTCCGGCACCATCATGGGCATTGGCATGGGCCTTAAAAGTCATAATCCGGACGTACAGATCGTGGAGGCACACCCGGTAAAAGGGCACTATATTCAGGGGCTCAAAAATATGGAGGAGGCTATTGTTCCTGCCATTTACGATCCTGATAAAATCGATACGCATATCATGGTGGAATCTGAGATCGCCTTTGAGTACGTGCGGCAGATTGTCAAAAAAGAAGGGATCTTTGTGGGTATGAGCAGCGGCGCGGCCATGTACGCGGCCTGCGAGGTGGCAAAAACTTTGGACTCGGGCCTCATCGTGGTCATTTTCCCGGACCGGGGCGAAAAATACTTAAGTACGGATTTATTTAAGCTGTAGGCTGTCTGAAATTCTTTTAGAAGGCAGGAAAATGTGGTATAATGAGATCAACTTAAACGCAGGAGGTTTACAATGATTGCACTCATAATCATCATTGCCATTGTGGTCATCCTCGCCCTTGTGGTGATGGGCAGCTATAATGGTCTGGTTAAAACAAAAAATCAAACCGAAGAAGCATTCTCAACCATGGATGTTTATATGAAAAAACGGTATGACCTGATTCCAAACCTGGTGGAAACCGTTAAAGGCTATGCCAAGCATGAATCCCAGACGCTGGAACAGGTGACCGCAGCCCGCAACGCTGCTATGACCGCCACATCCATCGACGATAAGCTGAAAAGTGAAAACGCCCTGACCGGCACCTTAAAAAGCCTGTTTGCCGTTACCGAATCCTACCCGGATTTAAAGGCAAACACCAATTTCATGGATTTACAGCGTCAGCTTCAGAACATTGAAGAAGACATTGCCAATTCGAGAAAATACTACAATGCTTCCGTTAAAAACCTGAACAACAAAATTGAAATGTTTCCGGGCAGCATCATCGCCGGCATGTTCCATTTTGAAAAGAAACCTTATTTTGAAGTATCTTCTCAGGAAGAGCGTGAAAACGTCAAAGTACAATTTTAAATCAACGGACAATTATGCTTGGAGAATTGAGAATTAAAAGAATAAAAGCTTTAATTCTCCATTCTCCTTTTTACATTCCTTTAAGGAGGTGCACCAATGAAAAAGAAACTGCCTGTACTGACGGCACTTCTTCTACTGCTGGCGCTTGTGTTTCCCGGAGCCGGTTTGGCCAGGGAATACTTCACCATAGACAGCTACGCTGTGACCATGAACGTACAGGAAAACCACGCCTATGATGTCAACGAAAAAATTAATGTTACTTTCAGCCAGCCACGACATGGGCTTTACCGTTATATTCCCTACAGTGGAAGCTATTACCGTGATATCGACGGCAAAGCGACCGAAACATCTTACAATGCCCGAATATCCAACATCAAGGTTCCGGGCTACAACTTTGACACCGATACCGAAAACGGCAGTAAGGTCCTTAAAATCGGCGACGAAGACGAATATGTAGATGGCGACCAGACCTATGATATCTCTTATACCTGGGATCCCGGGGATGACCATATCAGCCAGTTTGACGATGTTTATTTCAATATCATCCCGGGGAAATGGGACACTACCATTGACAGCGCAAGCTTTACCATCAATATGCCCAAGGAATTCGACCCTTCAAAAATCGAATTTATTGTGGGCGGCTATGGTGTCACAGATACCAATGCAGTAACCTATACAGTTGACGGCAACACCATTCATGGCACGCTCAATCGGCCGTTGCAGGCCAATGAGGGCGTTACCCTTAATATCCGTCTGCCCCAGGGCTATTTTGTGGGCGCACGCACCGGCAATGAGTGGAATCCGATCGTCTATATTGTCTCAGGTATATGTCTGGTTCTGGCTGTTTTTCTGTGGTTTCGCTATGGCCGTGACCACAAGCCGCTGGAGCCAGTCATGTTCTACGCCCCGGATGGCCTCACACCAGCTCAGATTGGGACGGTGATCGACGGTAAAACCGGCAACGAGGAAATCCTGTCCATGATTATGTATTTGGCGGACAAGGGCTATCTGACCATTGAGCAAACCAGCAAAAAGAACTTTAAGTTCGAGAAAATACAGGAACTCCCAGCCGATGCACTGAACTTTGAGCGCACGGTCATGCGCGCCCTTTTCCCAAACAATCGCACAGTCTCCAACATGAAGGACCTTGAGGATACCTTTTACGAGGATATGCAGGTGGCTAAGGCAGAGGTTGGCGGTTTTTTCGCAGAGCCTCAGAACAGACTGTTCACCCCAGGCTCCAAAACGGCTCAGGCTTTTATTCACCTGGCCTGCTTCCTCCCACTGTTCATTTTTGGCTGTGTTATGGGCTACAGAAGCGAAGGTTACTTTGATGTGTTCATGGTACTGATCATGGGCTGCCTGTTCGGGATTCTTCCCTTTGCAGGACTCAGCTTTTTAGCCCACACCATCGAAACCCGCCAGGGTATGACCGCGGGCTCTTTTACCGGGCGTGTGATTGCGGGCACTCTGATTTCCGCTGCGCTTCTGGTCATTGTTCTGGCCACAGGCACGGTCACCTTTGGCACCATTTTAATGCCGCTGGTACCCGTTTTGGTATCTGTTATCGCAGCGTTCTTCGCCGCCTTTGCCACCAAGCGGACACCTCAGGGCAGCAAGTGGCTCGGCGAGACCCTTGGTTTTAAAAACTTTATCCAGACCGCAGAGCTGGACCGCATCAAAACCCTAGTGGATGAAAACCCCAACTATTTCTTTGATGTACTTCCGTACGCTTATGTGCTGGGCGTAACAGATAAATGGGCCAAACGTTTTGAAAGTCTGGCGATCGAACCGCCACATTGGTACAGAACCTATGACTCCTACAGCATGTTCAATACGATTTATTTCACCAACGCGCTCATGCACAGCATGAACGCCATCTCAACCAACATTACCGTTCCACCGAATTCCGGTTCCGGCGGATTTGGCGGCGGCGGCTTTACGGGTGGCGGCGGCTTCTCCGGCGGCGGCGGTGGCGGCGGTGGCGGCGGAAGCTGGTAAATAGCTTCTCCGCTCCTTCAAAGAATAAAAACAGTCCCTATGGCCCTGCGTCTTTGCAGCATTAGGGGGATTTTTTACAGGCTCTGATAAATAAAAAACACCATGCTGGGCGTCTCCCTCATGGTGTTTTTATTCTTAATACCTATTGTGGATTACCTCAACCACACACAGGCAATCCTTTAAATCCATAACTTCTCCGCCATCCTGCGCTACTTTTCCGGTAAAACGGTCAGACATCCCTTCCCCAGTCCAGTACACTCATGGCACTATCCGGTCTAAAGCGGTGCTTTTTATCCCCGGCCTTACCCAGCAGCAGGCAGGCATACAGTTGATCTTCTGGTTAAGAACAGAAACTATCTTACCCTTGATGTTAAAAATGTCAACTTCGATTATGATTAATTTCTGGATGATGGAGTAGATGCGGATGGACTAATACCCTAGAATCATCAAAAGTACCAGCGCCAAAAGTGCGCCTGCAGCCAGCAGAGCTGATCCCTCATCTGCCAAGGCAGCGCAGGTAATCAGTCCGCCTGGTCTGGCATTTGTGTTTTTCAGGCTCAGGACAATCTGCATCTCGGCGTCCGCATAGCCATCCTCGTCCCTACGTTAGCGGGAGATAAGAGTATAAGATCCGGCTTTGGCAGGATAAACGCCGCTTTCCGATTTTAAACTTGTTCTCGCCACACTCTCCTTTACTGCCGTTCCGGGACTAACGCTCAGACGCACTGTTGTCTCCACTGGATTATCCATATCCGCTGCCCACACAGCTGGAATCCCCATCGAAAACAGCACTACTCATCGGCTTACCTCTCGCAGCCTTTTTTTACAGCCCAAAGCCGATGATGATGTTATGCACATCGCAGTCAATCATCCTCTGCATGCTGTCGACATCGTTGACGGTCCAGGGTGCACATCCTTGTTCTTCTGGTTAGCACGCTCCATCAGTGCTTCACTGGTAAATGTTTCCTCAATACTGAGGGCATCTACATTTAAATTTTCTATGTCACCATAGACAATAGGCGTAATGTACAGATTTATATTCCGAGTCAAAAAGCTTCTGATGTCCAGGTCCTTAATCTCCTCATAGCCAGACTTCCAGAATCCCAATAAGGATCATCACTCCCAGAGACGCTCCTCCTCCGCCTGCAGTCCGCCAGGTTACCATAAGAATAACTGCGCCCGAAAGCAGAGAAACGCCCCTGAGAAACAGTACGATGCCCGCAAAGACTAAAAACAGTATAAGCATCCAGATCAAAAAGCTGCCCACAGTTCTGAAAGAATATCCTTTTAAAAGGATGATACTTTTCTGGCAGGGCGATATGAAATTTTACTCCTCGCGGCAAAGACGTTAAACGCGGCCATGACCAGCAGCAGAAGCGACATCCTGCCAGTCTTCCAGGGCTTCATTTTGTCTCTCCTCTCGCCTACAGCTGTCTTGGCAGCTCCATATCATATTCCATAGGTAAAAAAGTGTATCCTTCCTTCAGCAGGGTTTTAAAGGTTTTATCCAGTGCCTTGCGGGTATTTTCCTTCTGCTCGGCATGGCAGAGCACCGTGGAGACATTATGCCCGTGAACACCGTCAATAAAGTTTTTCGTCAGCTGATCAACGCTCAGGCTGTTGCTGGTGCCATCGCCGCACACCACGTTCCAATCCACATAGTTGTAACCCCGGTTCACTATCCCCCGGGTACAGGTAGCATTGGCGTTTGCAGAGCCGCCTGGAAAACGGAACAGGTGGGAGGTCTGCTTTAGACCAGTCACCTGCTTCTGGTAAGCGTCCAGTTTTTCCACATCAGCGTAAAAGGCATCCGCATTATTGTAGAGGCTGTACTGATGGCTCCAGGTATGGTTAGCCAGTGTATGCCCCTCCTTCACAATGCGCCTGTAAGCCTCTTCCATGGCTGGTCCTTCCCTGCCGTTCGTAAAGAAGGTGGCTTTGATGTTATACTTTTTAAGCATATCCAGAATCTCCCCGGTATGCTCGCTGGGGCCGTCGTCAAAGCTAAAGAAAACTACCTTCAGGTCCGCGGTGTCACCCGCTGCTAACTTGGCCTTCACTTCATCCATCTTTGCTCTCAGCTCAGCGTCCACCCTTGGCCCTCCGGCCTTTTTCTGTTCATTGACTGCCATCTGCAGCACACCGGCTGCGGCTGGTACCTGAAAGCTGCTGCTGACCTCTGCCATTTTACCGGCAATCTGTTCCTGGGCAGCTGCTCCTTTCTCAATGTTGTGCCTTCCGATCACCATGGAAGACACAACGAGGCATACCAGCAGCACTGCTGCCAAAACTACAAAAAACCGCGGTTTTAAATGAATTTTTCTCTTACTTCTGTAATAACGTCCTTTTCTCATTTTATCTGTCCTTTCCTGGCTGTCTGCGGTCTTCTACGACCCCCTATTGATTATTGACCTCATCGATCACTGCTGCAAATTCACTCTTAAAGGTATTCTTATCCAGTCCGACTGCAGACATGGAATAGGTCATGTCTCCCTTGGTAAAACACGCGACAATCGCCTGATCGTCAGCATTTTCGGCAATATTATAGGTGATACCGTTATAGGTTTCCGGGCTGTAGCTCAGCTGTTGATAGCCGCTGATGTCACCTTCTGCATTCTTCTGGCTGCGGAGGGCCGCTTCTGCTCCGCCGGTTTTCTGATATCTCAGATCCACCAGTTCATCGCCGATAATGTACATTTCTTTCAGCTCAAAGCCCGAGTAGGCTGGCAGAATCGCCGGGGAATACCCAATTTTTTTCTCAATCTGATCCATTGTATCATAACGCACCATGGGATTCGGAATTTCTTCCTTTTTCTGACTGGAATTTGAATAGGCTGTAGCCACCAGCACAGCAAATACCACAATACTTAAAAATACAGCTGTCTTACGTTTCATTTTGATTTCTCCTTTATGAATACTTTTTTCTGTGTCGGACAATCACAGCCTCGGCGATGGCCAGCGTAAGGCTCAGATCACCTTGCTGCACGTACAGAGGTGTTCCCTTCTTCTAGGCATAGCCAGCCTGTTTTCCTCCAACCATAAAGCCCTTTCGAGCCTGAATGGCAGATAGTGCAGCGGCTTCCTACCCTTCCTCCCGCCTTGAGCAGCAGGAAGGCGAGAAAGGTGATGAGTAAAGTATGAATCCTTCTAATTTTAAGTGCTCCCTTCTTTTGTATCCTTAGATTATTTCTTACCCTATCTTACACCCCAGAGTACAACAAAAGAACAACAAAACCCAGTCTTATTCAATTTAGAGCAAATAAAAATCCGCGGCGGCGTATTTCGCAGCACCGCGGGATTCTATACTTGTTTTTACCCTAGACGGTATTCAATCCATGCCAGGGCATCCTCGATAACCTCGTCACGGATATATTCATTAAAAATTTCATGACAGGCATTACCATAAATTTTCATCTGCTTGTCCTTGGATGGGATATCGGCGAAGAAATCCATGGTGTCCTTGGGGGATACCAGCGCGTCCTTCTCGCCGTGGAGCAGCAGCACCGGATAGCTGAAAGTCTTGTTGTCCATGAGCCAGCGCAGCCCCTCAGCGATGCTCTGGCACAGACCGGCGGTAAAGAACTTGCCATTGAGCGGATCTTTTCCATAGGCTTCCACCACTGCCGGGTCACTGCACACGCCGTCGCCAAGCTCATTTGGAAATTCCGTTTTCGGAGCAAGCTCCATATCCACGTTGATGATGAGTCCAGTGTTGTCGCGGGTCAGGCCGCCGGAGAGTATGATACCGTCCACCACATCCGGATACTTAGTGCCAAATGCCGCTGCCGCGAAGCCGCCCATGCTGTGCCCGATCACGTATACTGGCAGCTCTGGATTTTCACCTTTAGCCAGTTCAATAATAAAGTTGGTGTCATCGATGATTTCATCCTTATTCGTATAAAAATATCGGTCACCGGAGGATTTTCCATGGCCTCTGTGGTCAAATCGATATACCTTAAAATCACGTGCGGTAAATTTGTCGGTGATGTAGTCGTACCGCCCCTGATGCTCACAGAGCCCATGAACAAAGACCACAACCGCCCTGCATACCTCCGGGCTATCCACAGTCACTACCAGTTCCATACCGTCAAAGGATGGTACGGTCTGTTCTTTTCTCATTATTTTTCTCCTTTTCAATTTGATTAACGTTATATCTATCTCTATTGTAAAGGGCAATTGCTTTTATGTCAATTTACCTTAAAGGCTTAGAACAGTATTAATTTCTTTTGGGTGCAGGCTCAGAAATCTCAAAGCCAGACCAAAGCAAAAAAGCCAGCGCAACACTTTACGATTTTACTGTTTTGGCTCAGTTACAACTCCTCAGACAGAAATCGACCGGCGCAGCTATGCCGGGACTAATGAAAACACCGGATGGATGAGTTGGGCAAAAAACAGTAAAAAAACCGGCACCAGCAGTTTAGACAAAGTTATCAGGAATATCTAGATTATTCTTGTAAATAAAGGGGATACTCTGAATAAAAATAACTACAGCTACGATACGATCGCAGCCTATGAAGCCAGACAGCCATAAGATGCCCAAGTACCAGCTGATCAATTCTCTCTTAGAGTACCGGCATTCTCCGTAAAGACTGGTACTCTGTTTTTTGACAGCAGTCCCGGGCCTTGATCTTTATTCGCCAAAATATTCTCTTATTCTGGGACAACTGCATCCTGGGATGTGCTCTCTGCCGGCAAATTTGTAAAACAGAGCGCTCTCCCCCACTCATAAAAAGATCCGTTGTGCCGCCAGATGCGGCACAACGGATCTTTTTATGACTTCTTTTCGCAGAACGCCGCCGGCGTCATACCGGTGTGCTGTTTAAAATATTTATAGAAATTATTCAGGCTCTCGTACCCTGTCAGCAGAGCCGCTTCTTTAACGCTGGCCTCACCGCTTTCCAGCAGGGTCATGGCTTTCTCGATGCGCACTTTGTGCACATAAGTCATGACAGTGCTGTCCATATACTTTTTAAAGAGCCTGGCAATCTGGCTGGGCGTTGAATAGGAGATGTCCGCCAGTGTGGTCAGATCTATTTTTTCGGCGTAGTGACTGTGGATATATTCCAGCACACCGTTCACGGTAGCGTTTCCGGTAAACTGCCAGCCGATGGCCCGGGTAAGGGCTTCGGTAAACTGTTCGTACTGGATGGGCTTGAGCAGAATATCCTTTGCCCCCAGGCGCAGGGCTTTCTGGGCATAGCTGAAGGACTCAAATGCAGTGATGATGATAAAGTCCGTTTCGCTGTTGCTCCTCTGCATGACCTCAAATCCGTTCATGACAGGCATCTGAATATCCAGAAATACCAGCCGAGGCTTTTCCTGCCCGATAAGCGCTATGGCCTCCTGGCCATCCTCAGCTATTCCCACAATCTCAATGGGCAGCTCATTCTTTTTGATAAAAAAGGTCAAAATCTCGGATACGGCTGGTTCGTCGTCGACAATAATGGCTTTAATCATGGAGTTCCTCCTCTGCGGCTGTGACTGGCAGGTTGACCACCACGCTGGTACCGTTCTGGTCTGATAGAATGCTCATGGTAAAATTTTCACCAAAGGCAGCGGCCAGCTTGGTGTAAATCAGGGAAAGTCCGTGGCCGCTGCCGCTGGCGAGGCTGCGGTTAACACGATTCAGGGTGATGGGGTCCATCACCGTGCCGTTATTCTGAATAACAATGTGGGCGCGGCCATCAGACACCCAGGTTTTTAACGCAATTTTCCGCTCCTTGACGTTTCCTGCAAAACCGTGAATAAAGGCGTTTTCTGCGATGGGCTGTAAAAAATTAAAAGGCACGGCAATTCCCATGAGGGCATCGCTCAAATCATAGGTAAGGCTCAGGCCCTTTCGGTACCGGAGCTTTTGAAGGTTGAGGTAATTATTGAGATAGGCCAGCTCTTTTTCGAAGGGGACAAAGCGGCAGTCGGTTTTCATGGTATAGCGAAACAGATCGGCCAGATCGATAATCCCGGCGTACAGGCGCTCCGAGCCGTCCTGCAGGGCCATGGAGGCCATACAGTTGAGGGTGTTGAACAGAAAGTGGTGATTAATTTTTAAATTGGTCACGGTATCCTGGGCCAGCTGAAGGTTCTGCTCGAGGATTTCACCCTGCCGCTGTGAGTTCTTTATGGCCTTCTCCTTTGTCTCGAGCTCCCTCCGGGCATCGTCAAACACACAGTAGTTGACAATATTATTGGCAATTTCGCCCAGAAGCTTTTTAATGCTGAGGGCCGCGCTTTCAGGCATATCGTACAGGCCCTCGTGCTCTTCCACCCGGGAACCAGACAGCAGGATAAAGCCGCCGCGCACCACGCCGATGCACAGGTCATTGTGGATGATGGGCACGCTGTAGACCCTCAGGCTCATGGGACAGACACTCTCGGTACAGGCGGCGTCGGCCGTAAAGGAGCAGGTGTCCATACAGGCGCAGGCTTCCGGATGCTTTTCGGGGTCGCAGTGCTTTTTGCAGAATGCGGGAAAATGTGGTGTCTGGAGCACGGTACGCCATTCGGCATCAAAAATAGTGAGCGGCAGGTTAAGCGGCTCAATGAGCGGCGCACGCAAGCTCTCGACCGCCGCGTACAGGGCATTTTTACCGCTGCTGTCCATTCTTTTCATCTCGCGCATGGTAATTTCCCGCGCGCCGCTGACAGGATTGGATACTAAAAGCTCACAGATGGGCTCGCCGGTGTCATTAATGGTTTCGTGTGTGCTGCCCGCCTCCATATAAAGCACTGCCCCTTTGGCACAGCGCCTGCGCTCGCCGTTGATCACGTAAATTCCCTCGCCGCTCAGGATATAAACCAGCTGCTCCTGGCCGTAATGCACATGCTCTACCTGGTGCTTTCCAGGCAGAATCACCGTCCGCCCAATATTCATGGACTGTCTGGGATTGTCCTCCTCATGAATATGCTGCCACTCCACATAACCCCAGTCTGTCTCCTGTATTTTCATGCCGTCACCCCCTGTTTTGGTTTATTCATTATATCACAAAAACTCCCAAAGACAGCTTTGGAAGTTTTCTGAATTTTTATTTCTCCGCATACTTATCCCAGATGTGGTCTGGGTCGTCAATGCCGAAATCCGCGGGATGAAATACCGGATCCAGTCCCTCGCACTTCTGCCGTTGATAGTCCTTTACCATACTGACCGCCTGTCTGGATAGAAGTAAAACGGCCACAATATTGAGCCAGGTCATAATGCCCGCGCCGGTATCGCCCATGGTCCAGATGGCATCGGCGTTTACAATAACGCCGGAAAAGGTGGACAGGATAAAGATAGCCCTAAATACCTGAACAGCTATCTTTTTTCCATGGAACAGATAATTCACATTACTCTCTGCCTGGTAAGAGTAGCCAATGAGACTGGTAAAAATAAAAAGGCTGATGATGACTGCGAACAGCTTCCCGCCGATAAGGCCGCCATAAGTGGCTTCCAGAATGTCTTGTGTCCAGCCTACGCCGTACTGGCTGCCAGGAAGATATTCTACCAGCATGCCGCCATCCGGTCCTGCCACATTATAGGACATGCTCAGCAGAAGAATAATAGCCGTGGAGGTACAGACAATAAAGGATACAATGTAAACCGACAGCGCCTGCACCAGGCCCTGCTTCACCGGATGAGATGTCTCAGCCGCCGAGGCCACGATGGCTCCGGAACCCTGCCCCGCCTCGGTGGAGTAAACACCGCGCTTAACCCCCCAGGCAATGGCCGAGCCCACAATACCGCCAAAGACAGCGTCTGCGCCAAAAGCGGATTTGAAAACCAGCGCAATGGTAGATGGGATATTCTGGTAATAAATTACAATAATGCCAATGGCCATGAGCATATAGACCAGACACATGGCCGGCGCTGCCTTTTCCGCAAACTTCCCGATACGTTTGACCCCGCCGAAGGTCACTATCCCCAAAAACACGCAGAGCAGAATACCGCCGAAGATCATCGGCAGCCCAAAGGAGCGTTCAAAGGTGCTTGCCAATGAATTGGAATGCAGCCCTGGCATCAGGATACCCGGCCCCAGAATAGTCGCCACGGCAAAAACCTTAGCGTACTTACTCGAAATCCATTTGTTCTTGAAGCCACGCTCAATGTAAAGGGCCGGACCGCCGATATATTCATCGTTGACCCGGCGCTTATAGGCCTGGGCCAGCGTTGTTTCTACAAGCGCCGTCGCCGCGCCCAGAAGCCCCAATATCCACATCCACACCAGTGCGCCTGGGCCGCCAAAGTAAATGCCTGTGGCCACACCGGCCACAGAGCCCATGCCCACGCGGGAGCCGACCGTTGTGGCAAAGGCCTGGAATGGCGTAATTCCGCTTTTACTTCCCTTTTCCTGGTGAACAATCAGGCCGACCATATCCTTAAAATGACGGATTTGCGGAAAGCCCAGCCATATTGAAAAAACAAGCCCTGCGATCAGGCACAGCACCACCAGCGGCGTGCTCCATACCACACTGCTGACAGCATTGATGATATTATTAAAAGTTTCCAAAAGTTACCCTCCCATACGATAAACCGATGGCGGCGGATACCTTGGTATCCGCTGCCAGCTTTTTTCCAAAGCCTGCTAAGAGGCCTCAAACTGCTTTCTGAATGTGACAGGCTCAATCCTCAAAGTAGCCTTCCGGGTACAGTGGAAATCTTGAAATCAGGGCTTCTGCCTGAGCCTTGAGCTCATCGAGCTTGTCCTTATCGTCCACATTATTTGCGACCGCGTTCATAATACCGGCGATCTCTGTAATTTCTTTTTCCTTAAGGCCGCGCTGGGTGGTAGAGGTGAGACCAATACGCACGCCGCTGGTCACCATAGGGCTTTCCTTGTCAAAGGGGATGACATTTTTGTTCACGGTAATCCCCACATATTCCAGGGCTTCCTCAAAGGCTTTACCGGTCAGGTTCTTCGGCCTTAAATCTACCATGACGATATGGTTATCTGTGCCGCCGCTGATAATGCGGAAGCCGTAGTTCTGAAGCACCTCGGCCAGACACTTAGCGTTTTTGACAATCTGCTCCATAACTGCCTTAAATTCAGGGGTAGCTGCATAACCAAATGACCAGGCCTTAGCGGCAATGGTTGCCAGATGAATGGAACCGAGGGTGCCCGGGAAGGTGCCCTTGTCTAAAAGCTTGGCATGTTCTTTTTTACAGAATACCATACCGGAGCGCGGTCCGCAGAAGGTTTTGGTGGTGGATGAAGAGACAAAATCAGCATAGGGAATTGGGCTTGGGATTACCCCTGCTGCTACCAAACCGGCAATATGCGCCATATCGATCATCAGGTAAGCACCGCATTTTTTCGCGATAGCCGCCATCCGTTCGTAATCGATCAGGCGCGGATAGGAGCTCGCACCTCCGATAATGAGCTTTGGTCTGTACTCCATGGCTTTTGCTTCAAGGGCGTCGTAGTCAATCTGTTCGGTTTCGGGATCGACGCCGTAAAAATCGTATTCGTAGACCTTTCTCAAAAAGTTTACCGGGGAACCATGGGTCAAATGGCCGCCCTGATCCAGACGCATGCTGAGCACGCGGTCGCCGGGCGTCAGAATGGCGGAGTAGACACAGTAGTTGGCTGTAGAGCCGGAGTAGGACTGAACATTGACATGGTCTGCCCCAAAGAGTGCCTTTGCGCGGTCGCGGGCCAGATTCTCAATCTTATCGGCTTCCTCCGAGCCAGCCTGGAACCGGGCACCCGGGTAGCCTTCCTCGGTTTTATTGGTGAAGATAGAGCCGCTGAGCTCAAGCACCTCAGTGGGCGCGGTACTCTCAGATGCGATCATTTCAATATTGTGTTCCTGACGCTTCAGCTCTGCCGCGACAATTTCGTAAACAGCCGGATCGGATTTTCTTGTAGTTTTTAACATTTTTAGAACCTCTTTCTTAATTTAAAACATTTTATCAGGGGTTGTCGACATCCCGTTCTTCTTTGTAATGGATGCTTTTATTTTACTCGAATTTTACGAAAGCGTATATTCTGATTTTTGACCGATTCTTGATGGATTTTGACTATTCGCCTTTGCCCGTTCCGATAAAAAAGCTGCTCCCCTGTCAAGCGCAGAGTAAGCAGCTTTTTATATTCCTTTACGATTCCTCTGTGAGCTGGCAGCCTTTTTTGTAATAGGCCTTCATCTCCTCCTCTGGCACCATATTGCCACCGGTAGCCCAGACCAGGTGCACGGCATTTTTTAATCGTTCCCCTGTCAAGCCCTTTTCTTGAAGATAAGCGGCGTCGCCCACCACGTGGGATGGACCCGGGAAGCCCGCACAGCCTGAAGGCTCGATGGTCAGACGCTCCGTATCCATAACCAGCCTCAGCAGCCGATACATTTCCGCATCCTCTACGGTAAACGCGCCGTCGATCAGTGTTCTCATCACTCGTCCCACCAGGCGGGAGGGACGGCTGACCGCCAGACCGTCAGCGGCTGTTTTTCCGTCCAAGCCAATGTCTGAAACGCTGATGCCATCGTTAAGGCCAGTCATCATCCCCAGCAGCATACAGGGCGCGTGGGTGGGCTCTGCAAAAAAGCAGTGAGCGTTTTCGCCAAACACGGTTTTTAACCCAAAGGTCACCCCGCCGGGGCCGCCGCCCACGCCACAGGGCAGATAGACAAACAGAGGGTGCACGCTGTCGATAACGATCCCCATGCCATCAAGCTGTTTTTTCAGGCGCTCCGCCGCTGTGGAATACCCCAGAAACAAATCGGAGGAGCCTTCATCATCCACGAAATGACATGTAGGATCTCCTTCTGCCTGTTTTCTTCCCTCGGCCACAGCTTTCTGATAATCCTCAGGATACTCGATGACATGCACCCCCTTTGAGCGCAGCATATCCTTTTTCCACTGTCTGGCGTCTGCCGACATGTGCACTGTAACGTCAAAGCCCAGCTTTGCGCTGATAATGCCAATACTCAGTCCAAGATTACCAGTAGAGCCGACAGCAACCCTGTAACCGGAAAACAGGTCTTTAAAGCGTTTTTCGGCCAAAACGGCATAATTATCCGCATCGCTCAGCATTCCTTTCTCAATGGCAATGCTTTCCGCCAGCTTGAGCACCTCGTAAATGCCGCCCCGGGCCTTGATGGAGCCAGAAACCGGCAGATGGCTGTCACATTTAATCAGCAGCCTGCCGGGGATATCCCTTCCATACCGCTTCTCGAGAGCGGCCTGCATATCCGGCGCTTCCTTTACCGGTGATTCAATAATGCCGCCGGCCCCTCTGGTTTCGGGAAAGCTGGCCTTAATATAGGGTGCAAAGCGCCGCAGTCTCGCCTCCGCATCGGCGGTATCGTCTGAGGTAAAAGGCAGCACCTCCTGTTTTCCAGAATCCGGATTAAACCATATAACCTCCTCGCCCCGCTGCATACGACGGGTCAGGGGATAATCCTCATATAACTGATTCACGTCCATTTTAATTCCTCCATGATCTCATTGTTACTTTAAAGTATACCGTTTTCCAGGAAAAATTCCATTCCATATTCTGCCAAATTTTATACCAATCTTGACAAAAAACAAAGCCGGGGCTCTGTGAAAACAGTCCCCCAGCTTATACTTTATCTATTCGCTTTTTTCTTCAACATCCGATGCGCCGGCTCCCTCCTCTGCCGCTTTTGAAGGCTCTTCGTCTGGCGTCAGTTCCAGATAAACTGTTGCCTTGAACAAATCACCGTCGATACTCAGGTCAAACTGGCCGTTCTGCAGTTCGGTCAGATCCTTGGCAATAGCGAGTCCCAGGCCGCTTCCCTCACTGTGACGGGTATCGTCCCCGCGTTTAAAACGTTCCAGCAGCTCTTCAGCCGGAATATTCAGCGGATCAGCCGAAATATTTTTAATAATAAAAACGCCTCGGTCTGTAAACAGATCCCTGTCAATGGTCATATAGACTCTGGAGCCAGGCAGCGCATATTTCAGCACATTGGACAGCAGATTTTCAATCACCCGCCAGAGCAGGCGGCCGTCTGCGCGTACCAGCACTTTCTCCTGGGGACGGCTGACAATAAACTGAAGACCGGAATCTTCAATCTTGTCCTCAAGCTCACCCATCCCCTGGTTTACCAGCGCTTCCATATTTACGGTATCCCAATGTACCTCCATATTACCTGTGGAGGCTTTCGCCGCCTCAAAAAGATCGTCGGTCAGCGCTTTCAGCCGCGCCGCTTTCTGTTCCAGTACACCAATGTAGCGCTCCCTGGATTCCTCGTCAATATCCTCTTTTTTCAGCAGGTCGATATAGGTGATGATGGATGTCAGCGGGGTACGAATATCATGGGAGACATTGGTGATCAGCTCTGTTTTCAGCCGCTCGCTTTTCAGCTCTTTTTCCACTGCGTCTCTGACTGCCGTCGACAAGCCCTCATTGATATTATTGATGTTTTTTGCCATTTCTTCCACCGGCCCGTGCCCTTCAACCTCAATTTTATAGTCCGTATCACCCTCATAGATGCGCTCCACGCCTTTGATGGTCTGATCCAGAGATTTTGCCCGCTTTGCGCCAAACCACAGCGCCACGCCCAGCAGAATAATGCCGACTGGCGGCAGTGCAATAATGAGCATTCCCACGATCGCGCAGATGATAATGGCGGCGCACAGCAGCAGCACCAGTGAGCGGCCCTTGATCACATTCCGGTAAAAATCCCGGATTCTGCGGCAAAAACGCTTGATCAGACGCCAGCATTTTTTCCACAGCACCAATGTTCCAAACCGGTCCATAAAGCGGTGCGCCTTGATCACACGCACAATGCTCAGCACATAGTTATA
The DNA here is from genome assembly GCF_003477535.1 of Eubacterium sp. AM05-23. NCBI lineage: Bacteria > Bacillati > Bacillota > Clostridia > Eubacteriales > Eubacteriaceae > Eubacterium > Eubacterium sp. AM05-23. The sequence continues at coordinate 29,662 of NZ_QUDF01000018.1, read as the reverse complement.
GGCAAGAGCCACTGCGATGATCAGCAGAATCGCCGACATGTAGGCTGGCAGCCTGTACATAATGCAAGCCACCCCCGCCGCAATGAGCATCCCCTCAACCCATGCCAGAATAATCAAATGAAGATCCCAGTATATACGGTCAATGACCAGCAGGTGAATGTCGTTGTCTGTCTCGCGGCGCCCGGCGCCAATACAGGCCACTACCAGGCAGATCAAAGATAATAATCCACAGACGAAGAAAACCTGAACCGCCAGTACCGCGTCCGCCCGATCCTGGCTGTAAATTTCAGCCATCTCATTGACCTTATGATCATCAAAGGCAAGGATAATACGGTTGTCAGTATTGCTGTTTCCACCATAATTATAATGACTCATTTCCTGAGAAGCGTTGATCTTACCCTTGTCATTTTCGAGATAGACCTTAGACTGTATCAGGGACTCCGGCGTCACGCCTTCGCCGCTGGTTCTTTTCTGCCCGTCCCGCTCAATATACCATTTAAGACCAAAGCTTTTCTGGGCATTTTCCAGACTGTTAAGCGTGTTTGCATAGTCCTGAAGCTGCTTTTGTATCTGCTCCGCCCGATACTTCTCGATTTCCTTGCCATGCCTTTCCATGAAAGCGTCGGAGTTGATCACATCAATAACGGTCTTTGGCACACTGCTGTCGGAACGCTCACCGTAGTAATAGCTGTCAACATTTCCAAGTTCATTTTCCCACAGCCCGAAACGGCTCCGGTCTTCTGCGAGCAGCGAGAGCTTATATTCCTCGATGACAGCGTCCTCATCGAGAAGGGCACCGCTGCGGATATACTCCTCGGAGCGGTAGGTATCTGCCAAAGCAAACAGGTCGTGATAAACACTGTAAACCTCTGAGCGCAGCGAGCTGCTCTTCAGATAATCCTGTTCATCCCAAGTTTCGGAAATACCGAAGCCTTCCATTTTTGTTGTGGCTGTCTGCTCCAGCACAAAGATGCCTGTGCTCAGAAGTAGCACTGCCAGTATAAACGCAATGAGCTTTACGCCTGTATTGCGGAGCAGATGCTCACTTTTTATTACAATCACACCGCTATTGCGGAGGGTATTTTTCGACTTTGTATCCAATTCCCCACACCACCTTTAAGTATTTGGGCTCCTTCGGATTGATCTCAATCTTTTCGCGAATGCGCCGCACATGGACGGCAACAGTATTGTCCGCATTGTACGAAGGTTCCTCCCAGACATTTTCATAAATCTGCTCGATGGAAAAGACCTTTCCCATTTCCCGCATCAAAAACTTCAAAATTTTATATTCTACCGGGGTCAGCTTAACCTCTTCCCCGTCCACTGTCACTTTTTTATAGGCGTCGTCCAGTTCAAGACCGCCTGTTTTATAGACATCTGTCCGCTTTACATAGCTGCCAAGCGTCGTGTAACGCCGCAGTTGAGATTTCACCCGGGCTATGACCTCCAGCGGATTAAAGGGCTTGGTGATATAATCGTCTCCGCCCACGGTCAGCCCCATAATTTTATCGTTGTCCTCTGCCTTTGCCGACAGAAAAATAATCGGAATGTTTGCGGTCTCACGGATTTTCAGGGTTGCGTGAATCCCGTCCATTTCAGGCATCATGATGTCCATCAGTATAAGATGGATGGTATTTTCAGAGACTATTTCAAGTGCTTCTTTTCCGGAATAGGCCTTAAAAATATCATATCCTTCATTTTTCAGGTAAAGCTCCAAAGCGTCGACGATTTCCCGTTCGTCATCACATATTAATATGTTCATTTCTTACTCCTTCTGTCCTTCAGTATCGATCTGATGGTATTATGATACCATAACATTCTTACAAAGAAAGTGCCGATTTTATTAAGAATTTATGAAGCGATAAAAAATGCAGAGAAGCGCTGCCTCTGCCAGACCTTATAAAAGAATGAACCCTCCAGTACTTCGGAGGGTTCATTCTTTTACGGGTTAGAAGGTCCTTATTCTTAAATCGGGCAGAAGGGAAATCTCCCTCCTGCCACCATTAAAGAAAGGAAATGGTACCCGCTGTACCGGGTACGCAATTTCAGTATAGCGCAACGCAGGTCAAAAAAACAGTGGCAGACGAGAAAGTCACGCTGAAAAATTGACACGCCTGCGGTCTCGATGAATTCCCACTCAGGCTTCGGCTCTCGGCAGAATTCTAGAGCCATAGCGCATGCCGAAGACGCCCCGGTGCTCATCGGCAATCATCTGGATAAAGGTATCGCCGTACTCCCCTGCAATCATTCCATGACCGGGTTCGATCATGATAACAGGAGAAGTCTTCACGCCGTTTTTCAGCAGCGCCTCTCCCGATTCATTCATCAAAAGCTCCACCCTTGTGCCTTCATCCGAGGCGTAAACACCGCAGGCTGCCTTGAGGTCCTCTGCATCCCAGGGTTTGTTCTCATAATGATGGGCCTTTCTCTCAGCCTCGAAGCCCATACCCATGCTCAGGGCTGCCTCTGCCACCCCGCTGACTGGCACATCCTCTGTGTTGCACAGCACAATGACGCCCACGCCCCTTTCCAGACACCACAGCAGATGTGAGGAAACGCCGGGCAGGCTGCCTCCGTGCCCGGCTACCTGAAAGCCGTTCAGCTCCTTGATATCCAGTCCATAACCATAATCGGTCACATAGGAGTCCATCTGGTGCTTTGTGGTCATGGCCTTGATGGTCTCTGGCTTTGCAATGGACGCTTTGTTAAGGCCTGTCCCGCCATTCAGGTACATGGCAATGTATTTTTTCAGGTCCTTTAATGTTGATTTCATAGCACCGCCGCCGTTTAACACAAAGGCATTGTCATGATAATCCCTGACCTTTGTCAGCTCTCCCGCAATCACCGCATAAAGCGTCGCGTGGTTTTCATCCTTCAGTGGGCGCACAAAATCACAGAAGCTCCGCTCCATTCCCAGAGGCTTTAAAATATGCTCCAGCAGATAATCTGCGTAGGAGGCGCAGCCGCCGTGATGATAAACAATATCGGACAGCAGCCCGTAGCCATCGTTGCAGTAACTGAAATATTCGCCTGGCCGGCCGATAAACTCGTTCTGGGCATCCAGCCTTCCCGCCACCTGGCGGCAGCCTTCCTGAGCCAGCTCTGCATTGTAGGCCAGGTCGCCCACAACAGCTTCATCCAGCCCCAGCTCTGCGGCCACAGTATCCACCACAATCCGTGACTGGGGAAAATACCCGCCGCTGTGGTACATCAGGTGCCTGATCAAGACCGGCTCTCCCTGATTCATTCCCTTAAATTCCGGAATATAGTCGCTCACTGGATCGTCGATGCTCAGAATACCCTCCTCCTGCATTTTTAAAATGGCCAGGCAGGTAAAGGATTTGGTCAGGGACGCCAGCCCAAAAATAGTCTCATCGTCGATGGCCGCGCCGCTCTCCTGATCCCGTTTTCCAAAAAACTGTTCGTAGCTTGTCCCGCCCTGGGCGTCCACAACGGCCACAGCCATGCCCACAGCCTGGTGATCCTCCATACATTTTTTCACATAGGCTTCAAATTTTTCTTGCTCTGTCATCTTTATTCGCTTCTCCTTTAAGGCTTTTGTCTTTCCATAGTATACAGCTTATCCATTAATAAATAAAGTCATAAATAAAAAAATCCCGTGGTGCCGAAAAACGGCGCCGCGGGATGTGTTTTCTTTTTAGAGACCCATGAAGATTGGTGCGAATACCAACGCAACGATAGTCATTAATTTGATTAAGATGTTGATGGATGGTCCGGAAGTATCCTTAAACGGGTCGCCTACGGTATCCCCAACAACTGCAGCTTTATGTGCTTCTGAGCCTTTTCCGCCATGCACACCGGATTCGATATACTTTTTAGCGTTATCCCAGGCACCACCAGCGTTAGACATCATGATTGCCATGAGTACACCGGAAGCCAGCGCACCAGCCAGTAAACCACCCAGCGCTTCAGCGCCTAACAGGATCCCCATTAAAAGAGGAGCAACGATGGCCAGAAGACCAGGAGCGATCATCTTCTTCAGTGCAGCGGCGGTTGAGATATCAACACATTTTGCATAATCCGGTTTGCTGGTACCAGCCATAATGCCGGAGTCTTCTTTGAACTGACGACGAACTTCTTCGATCATGTCGTTAGCGGCATCGCCGACAGCTTCCATGGTTAAAGCTGAGAATAAGAACGGCAGCATTGCGCCGAGCAATAAACCGATGATAACCATTGGGTCCAGTAAGCTGATCTGGCTTAAGCCAACGGTTTCGGCATAGGAAGCGAACAGACCGAGAGCGGTCAGCGCTGCAGAGCCGATAGCAAAGCCTTTACCGATGGCAGCAGTGGTGTTACCAACAGCATCCAGCTGGTCTGTAATGTTACGGACATCTTCAGGAAGTTCAGACATTTCCGCAATCCCGCCCGCGTTATCAGCGATTGGGCCATAAGCGTCGACGGCGATGGTCATACCACAGGTGGATAACATACCAACAGCTGCTAAGGCGATACCAAACAGACCGGCAGCCCAGTAAGCCAGGAAAATAGCAATCGCGATGGCGATCAATGGCAGGGCTGTAGACTTCATACCAACAGCCAGACCGGAAATAACAGTGGTTGCAGAACCAGTTTCAGACTGCTGAGCAATATGCTGTACTGGTTTGTATTTTTCAGAGGTATAGTATTCAGTCAGCTGGCCGATGGCAATACCAACAATTAAACCAGAGATAATGGCAATGAATGGATAGAAGCTGCCTAACATATAGGTAGACAGGAAATAGGAAGCAATAATAACCAGAATACCGGATACATAAGTACCCATATTTAAAGATTTCTGCGGGCTTCCGCCTTCTTTACCGCGTACGAAGAAAGTACCGACGATTGAAGCGACGATACCGATAGCGGCCAATAATAATGGGAATAAAATACCGACAACGCTCTGAGTTACAACAACACCCAGGGTCATTGCAGAGATTAAAGAACCAACATAAGATTCGAATAAGTCAGAACCCATACCGGCAACGTCACCAACGTTGTCACCAACGTTATCGGCGATAACTGCGGGGTTTCTCGGATCATCTTCAGGGATACCGGCTTCTACCTTACCAACAAGGTCAGCCCCAACGTCAGCAGCTTTTGTATAGATACCACCACCGACACGGCCAAATAAAGCCATAGAGGAAGCACCCAGGCCAAAACCTGTTACAATAGCTGTATCCTGGAAAATAATGTAAAGTACGCTGACACCAATCAGGCCTAAGCCTACAACACACATACCCATAACGGCACCGCCTGAAAAAGCTGTGCTCAGGGCTTTGTTCATGCCTTCTTCCTTAGCGGCATTCGCAGTTCTTACATTTGCTTTGGTAGCAACGTTCATGCCGAAGAAACCAGCCAGAACTGAGAAAAGTGCACCGATTAAGAAGCAAACAGCCGTCTGCCATCCGAGGCCAGGTGTCACACACAAGATAATAAATAAAATAACAATAAAGACAGCCATCATTTTGTACTCTCTGGTCAGGAAAGCCATGGCGCCTTCATGAATGTAAGAAGCAATTTCCTTCATACGGTCTGTGCCTTCAGCGACTTTATTGACACGGGCAGTATAGAAAACTGCAACTAACAATGCGATTACCCCAATAATAGGAGCGATCCATAATTCCATTTTGCAAATTCCCCCTTCGTGAAATTTTCAGATTTTTCGATTAAGCTAAAAGTGAATAAATGAAAGCAGATAACATAAATACAATAGCGGAACCAATCGTGATCTTTTCAAGAATGGCTTCAAGACCTCTGGCTTTCTTACGGCCGAATAAAGTTTCAGCGCCGCCTTCGATCGCGCCACCCATACCTGCAACCTTTGCCGGTGACAGCAGAATGCTGATAATCAGTGCAAAACTTGCAATCACTAAAAGAACGATTAAGAATGTTTTCATTGTATCACCTCCGTTTTAATCGTACGATAAATCTTATCATAACCTTAAGAATTTTTCAATATTAAAATACGCCCCGAAACTAATTTTCGGGGCTTTTTTTGCATGTAATCGATTTTTAACCGCAATTTTTTCCTATTTCTTAATAAGTGATGTCCCGGTCATTTCCGCGGGAACGTCCATGTCCAGCAGGTCCAAAATCGTCGGCGAGATGTCGGCCAGACGTCCATCGTCTCTCAGCTCAACTTCACCAGCGCCGGCGATCACACATTCTACCGGATTGGTGGTGTGGGCGGTCCACGGCTTCTTGGTGTCATAGTCGATCATCTTTTCAGCATTGCCGTGGTCAGCGGTCAAAATAACATTACCGCCTTTAGATAAAATGGCGTCGATCACCTTTTTAGAGCATTCATCAACAGCCATAACGGCTTTTTCAGCCGCTTCCATCACACCGGTGTGTCCAACCATATCGGTGTTGGCGTAGTTGAGGATAATGACTTTATATTTATCCGAATCAATGGCTTCCAGAACCTTTTCGGTTACCTCGTAAGCGCTCATTTCCGGCTGCAGGTCATAGGTTGCTACCTTTGGAGAAGGCACCAGGATACGGTCCTCGCCTTCATACTGTTTTTCCAGGCCGCCATTAAAGAAATAGGTGACATGGGCGTATTTTTCTGTTTCGGCAATACGCAGCTGCGGCACGCCGCTGGCGCTCAGATATTCACCCAGGGTATTGGTGACGGTTTCCGGCTTAAAGGCAATCTCAACCCCTTCAAAGCTGGCGTCGTACTGGGTCATGGTAATATAGTGTACTGGAATATAGCCCCGCTCACGGTTAAATTCAGCAAAATCCGGCTCGATAAAGGTACGGGACAGCTCACGGGCGCGATCAGGGCGGAAGTTGAAGAAAATAATGGTATCATTGGCCTGGACACGCTTGTCCACTTCTGGCTTAATGACAGTTGGAACCACAAATTCGTCATTAACATCTTCTTTGTAGCTCAGCTCCATGGCTTCTACAGCAGAAGCCGCGGCATTGCCCTTGCCCAGAGCAATGGCATCGTAAGCTTTTTCAACACGTTCCCATCGGTTGTCGCGGTCCATGGCATAGTAACGGCCTTCAACTGTTGCGATTTCACCCACGCCGATCTCAGCCATCTTTGCTTCCAGTTCTTTAATAAAATCAAGGCCGCTGGTCGGAGCAGTATCACGGCCATCCATGAAACAGTGGACATAGACTTTCTCAACGCCTTCCTTTTTGGCCAGTTCCAGCAGACCATACAGGTGTTTCAAGTGGCTGTGGACGCCGCCGTCCGACACCAGGCCCATCACATGCAGGGCTGTGCCGTTTTCCTTAACATTTCTAATACCGTCCATAAAAACCGGATTTTCAAAGAAATCTCCGTCCTCAATGGATTTGGTAATACGGGTTAGCTCCTGGTAGACCACGCGGCCTGCTCCCAGATTCAGGTGGCCGACCTCAGAGTTCCCCATCTGTCCTTCAGGCAATCCAACGCCTAAACCACTGGCAACAATATGGGTATGTGGGTATTTTTCATAAAAAGCGTCCAGGTTTGGAGACGGTGCTTCAAGCACAGCGTTGCCCTCCGCAATGGGGGTGTAGCCGTATCCATCCAGGATAATTAGCGCGGTTAAATTTCCTCTCATAAATATCAATCCTTTCTTTGCATCTCAACTCAAAGCAATAACGGGAGCTCGGAGCTATTGTATTTCTCCTCGTCTCCCGTTATCAAATACAAATTCTAACACAGCCGTTCGGTCTCTATGGACGGCTCCTGTTAAAATTTAACGATCTTGGCAAAATCGGCGGTCAGGCTGGCACCGCCAACCAGAGCGCCATCAATGTTTGGCATTGCCATCAGCTCTGCCACATTGGCCGGCTTCACGCTTCCACCGTACTGTACACGCACAGCTTCGGCGGCGTCTTTGCCGTACATTTCTTCAATGGTCTTGCGTACCCAGCCGCAGGCTTCGTCTGCTTCTTCCTTGGACGCAGTTTTGCCGGTTCCGATGGCCCAGATAGGTTCATAGGCAATGACGACCTGAGCGATATCATCGATATTTTTACAGCCTTCCTTGATCTGACCAACTACCTTGGCTTCAGCTTTTCCGCCTTCACGTTCTTCCAGGGTTTCGCCGCAGCAGACGATGGGCGTTAAGCCCAGTTCCAGAGCCTTGATGGCTTTTTTATTAACGGCTTCATCTGTTTCGTTGTAATATTCGCGGCGTTCGGAGTGGCCGATCACCACGTATTTTACACCGATGGCTGTCAGCATTTCGCCAGCGACTTCGCCGGTAAACGCGCCGCTTGTTTCATAGTGCATGTTCTGTGCGCCGATACCAATATTGGTGCCTTCGGTCAGTTTAACGGCTTCCACCAGATCCACATAAGGCGGGCAGAAAACAACTTCTGCCTCTGCGCCTTCTACTAAGGGCTTTAACTCGTTGATTAAAGCGGCCGCCTCGTTGATATCCTTGTTCATTTTCCAGTTGCCGGCAATGATTGGTCTTCTTGACATAATGGTACTCTCCTCTATAAATATTTATAATTTATTTTTTATTATTTATTTTCTAAAACGTCGATACCTGGTAATACTTTTCCTTCCATAAATTCTAAGGAAGCGCCGCCGCCTGTGGAGATATGGCTCATGCCGTCCTCAAAGCCCAGCTGCTTAACAGCCGCCGCGGAGTCACCGCCACCGATGATGGTCACCGCATCGGATTCTGCCATCGCTTTGGCAACCGCAACCGTTCCTTTGGCAAATTCTGGGAATTCAAAGACGCCCATTGGTCCGTTCCAGATAACTGTCTTGGCATCCTTAATGGTGTCGGCAAATAATTTCTGAGTTTCAACTCCGATATCCAGCCCCATCTGGTCTGCCGGGATCGCGTCAATTTTTACATTGGTTGCAGGCGCGTCAGCCTTGAATTCGGGCGCTACGACAACGTCAACGGGCAATAACAGCTTAACGCCTTTTGCTTCAGCTTTAGCCAGTAAATCCTTTGCCAGATCGATTTTGTCTTCTTCTAACAAGGAGGTACCAATTTCGTAACCCTGTGCCTTTAGAAAGGTATAAGCCATACCACCGCCGACAATCAGAGAATCAACCTTTTCCAGCAGGTTGTTGATCACGCCGATTTTATCGGATACTTTTGCACCACCCAGGATTGCGACAAACGGTCTTTTAGGATCTTCCAAAGCGCCGCCGATGAAATCAAGCTCTTTCTGGATCAGGAAGCCGGAAACTGCCGGGAGATAATCTGCAACACCTGCTGTGGAGGCATGGGCACGGTGGCTGGAGCCAAAGGCGTCTTCAACAAAGACATCTGCCAGACTTGCCAGTTCTTTGGCAAAAGAAGGATCATTTTTCTTTTCTTCCGGTCTGAAACGTGTGTTCTGTAACAAAAGAATCTGGCCTGGTTTAAGCGCTGCAGCCGCATCCTTTGTCACCTGTCCAACCACTTCGCCGTCATCGTTAAAGACCACTTCAGTTCCCAGCACTTCGGACAGTCTTTTTGCAACTGGCAGTAAAGAAAACTTCGGGTCAGGTTCATTTTTAGGACGTCCAAGGTGAGACATTAAAATGAGTGAAGCCCCCTGGTCTAAAATATACTTGATGGTCGGCAGCGCCGCCTGGATTCTGGTATCGTCGGTAATAACGCCGTCTTCATTAAGCGGAACATTAAAGTCCGCACGCATCAATACCTTTTTGCCTTTTAAATCGATATCTTTTACTGTTTTTTTCATAAGTTTCCTCAACCTCGTTTTCAAATTTTCATTAAAAAAGGGGGTCGCGCGACCCCCCGTTTTAAAATCTACCGGTAGGGGCAGATTTAGTACTTGTTATTATGTAGTTTAATGTTGTAAATTTTTTCAGATTTGGTTCAAATGCAAGGCGGCTTTTTCAGAAAGATAAGGCGCGTATTGCGCATACGCAACGCAGTCTTGATGGAAAAACAACGCAGCTTTTGAGCCAAAGATGGAAAATTTATGCAAGTTCAGAGAAGTATTTGATCGTTCTTACCATCTGGCTTGTGTAAGAGTTTTCATTGTCATACCAGGAAACAACTTTTACTAAGGTTTCGTTGTTGCCCATGTCCATAACAGTAGTCTGAGTGGCATCGAATAAAGAGCCATAGGTAATACCAATGATATCAGAGGATACTAATTCTTCTTCAGTGTAACCAAAGGACTGGTCAGCTGCTTTTTTCATTGCTTCGTTAACCTGGTCAGCTGTTACAGTGCCTTCAACAACAGCCACTAACTGTGTTAATGAACCTGTCGGAACTGGAACACGCTGTGCGCCACCGTCTAAAACACCCTTTAATTCTGGGATAACCAGGCCGATTGCTTTAGCAGCACCGGTAGAGTTTGGAACGATGTTTACAGCTGCAGCACGAGCTCTTCTTAAATCGCCTTTTCTCTGAGGTCCGTCTAAGGTCATCTGATCGCCGGTGTAAGCATGAACAGTGGTCATGTAGCCTTTTCTGATCTTCGCTAATTTATTTAAGGTATCCGCCATTGGAGCTAAGCAGTTTGTTGTACAAGATGCAGCAGAGATAACCTTGTCATCTTTGGTTAATGTTTCTTCATTAACACCGTAAACAATGGTTGGAAGATCGTTGCCTGCCGGAGCAGAGATAACAACTTTCTTAGCACCTGCATTGACATGAGCCATTGCTTTGTCTTTAGAAGCAAAGAAACCTGTACATTCCAGAACAACGTCTACGTCTAATTCACCCCATGGTAATTTTGCAGGATCTGCTTCTGCATAGATTTTGATTTCTTTACCGTCAACAACGATAGAATCTTCCTTAACTTCTACCTTATCAGCTAAAGCATAGGTACCCTGGGCTGAGTCATATTTTAATAAATGAGCTAACATTCTTGGGCTTGTTAAGTCGTTAATTGCTACTACTTCATAACCTTCAGCACCAAACATCTGTCTGAATGCCAGACGACCAATTCTACCAAAACCATTAATTGCAACTTTTACAGACATTTTATCTGCCTCCTTAAAAATATAATACTTATTTATTTAACTTACGGATGATCTCTTTAGCAGCGCTTTCATCCGTTATTAACACCATATTCGGCTTAACGCGGCTGACCCCTATAATGGCGTCGGCTTTGCTTTCGCCGCCCGATATCGCAATCACATGCTGGATACGGTTATAGTTTTCAATGCTGATCCCGATGGTACTGGACGGGGAAACCACGTTTCCGTCAATATCGAAATAATGTCCGAAAGCCTCTCCCACAGCGCCCTTGTCAAGCAGAGCCTGCTTTTCGCTTTCTTTCATATTCCGCCAGTCCGCCAGAACATCTGCCCGGCCGATACCAAAGACAAAAATGTCGATGTCATCCATTTTATTAAATACCCGTTTAATCTCCGGGTAATCCTTCAGGGCTTCCAAAAGGCGGTTATCGATGTTATCGGGTAAATGCAGCAGTTCATAGTTCGCATGGAGCTTAAGCCCCATTTCAGCGACGACGTTGTTGGCCTGAGTCGAGTGACTCTTGCCAATCCCGCCCCTTGCCGGAATCACATAGACGTCCGGGTAAAAGGCTTCCTTCATCTGCTCCGCGATGGCTGCTGTGCTGGCGCCGCCAGTCAGTGCCAGGATATCCTTGTACTTCATGATGGACAGCACATAGCGGGCGCCGGAACGCCCCATGAATTTCAGGACCTGATAGTTCATATCCATATCGCCCGGGGAAACAATGGCTTTTTTCAGATGCAGCTTTTCCTCCAGCTCACGCTCAAGCTGTTCGAGACCATTATAGGTATACAGCATGCGTTTAAGCTGAATGATGATCTTGCGGCCAAGCTCTGTCAGGACAACGCCCTGGCGTTCTACCTGAACGAGTTTCTGGGCCTGGAGAAAATCAATCTCATTTCGCACCTGGCGCTCACTCATATCGAGGACAAAAGCAAGATTTCGTCTTCCGATGGGCTCTTCGCTTTTGATTGTTGACAGAATGTTGTAGCGCATCTCAATCAGTGAGCCGATTTCCGGCACAACTAAACGCTGCAGGTCAACTAACTCTTTGCTGATTTTTATGTTTTCGCTTGACAACTTTTCACTTCCATTCCGTCTCAGATCTTGTCTGTTCATTTTTGTTCCCGCTGGGACAAATTTATTATATACCAATTCTGAAGATATTTCAAGTTAAAAAAAAATTAAAATGAAAGCCTTGAAAAATCCTTAATTCAGCCCATAAAACATTCTTTTTTAACATTGTTAAATGATAAACATAAAAAAACCGGCTGTATCCTCTACAACCGGTCTGTGATGTCTTATCGAAACTGCTTGCGCTTCGATGATGGAAGTATGTTAAGTGCTTCCCGGTATTTGGCGATGGTCCTGCGGGCCACATCAACCCCCTGCTCTTTGAGCATTTCAACAATTTTCTGGTCGCTCAGCGGCTTGCGCTTGTCCTCGGCATCCACAAAGGCCTGTATTTTCTGTTTGATGGCCTCTGATGATACATCGTCCGCCCCCTGGGAAAAGCCCCTCTTAAAAAAGAACTTCAGAGAGAAGGTTCCCTTTGGCGTCTGGACGTATTTTCCACGAATGGCGCGGCTGACCGTAGATTCGTGAACCTCGATCATATCTGCAATGGCCTTAAGCGTCAACGGTTTGAGGTCCTCTACCCCTTCCCTGAAAAAATTTTCCTGGTAATGGGCAATGGCCTCGATCACCTTGCGGATCGTATCCCGGCGCTGCTCAATGCTCTTGATGAGAAAAGCTGCTGAATCCAGCTTCTTCTCAATATATTTCTTGGTATCCTCATTTTCATTCCGCGTCTTCAGCATTCCCTGATAGAAGGAGTTGATCTGAAGCCGCGGTGCTGAAATATCATTGATCTGAACCACCAGCTCGTTGTCGATCCACTCAATGCTGCCATCCGGAATAATATACTTCACACCGTCAAAATTGGTAAACTGACGTCCCGGCTTGGGTTCCAGCGTCTTTATAAGCTCCTTAAACGCTGCCAGCTCGGAGGTGGAAATGCCTGTTTCCTGACTGACCCGTTTGAATTGGTTTTCGGCCAGGTCGGTCAGATAATTGTTGACAAGATTTTCATAGACTTCATCGTCATAGCCCTCCTGCCGCAGCTGTATCAGGAGACATTCTTTAATATCCCTGGCTCCGACCCCAGCGGGATCAAATTGTTGTATAATTCCGATGAGCTTTTCGACCACATCCTGCGTTACACCCAGGATATCGCAGATATAGTCCATATCAATGAGCAAATAGCCATTGTCATCGATACAGTCAATCAGGTATTCCCCGATCAGGTTCTCTGTTTCTGTCAAATCTTCTGAGAGCACGTGGAACTGGAGCAGCAGGTACTCGTTAAGTGTGGTCTCATAATAGGAAAACTTCTCGAAATTAAACTCATCATCAGGATCGTAGCTGGATGACGGCGTATTCCTGAATTCTGTGGACTGCATATTCTGGAAATAATCATCCCACTCAATCTGATCCTTGCTTTCCTCTTTCTTGGCTGCCTCGTCTTTGACGACCTCCATGGATTCCATGGGGCTGTCGTTAAATTCCAGCATGGGGTTTTCCAGAAGCTCCTTATCAATAAGGTTGTTTAGCTCCATGGAAGTCAGCTGCAATATTTCGATCGCCTGCTTCATTTCGGTTGTCATTACGAGTTTTTGTGTCTGTTTTAAATTTAAATCAACCTTAATATTCATTCTTCATCCCCTCTTCTCCTTCAAAGTATATCATCTCAGGTAAAAAAGTGCAATCGTTCTTACAGCACCTGGGCGGCCCATCCCGAAACACAGCAAAGGCAGGCTATAAAAAAACAGACCCGCAAAAAATCACAGATCTGTAAGTCATAGACAAAGTGGTGCCGAAGGCGGGGGTCGAACCCGCACGGTATTGCTACCACTGGATTTTGAGTCCAGCACGTCTGCCAATTCCATCACTTCGGCGCATAAAACAAAAAGTTGAATCTTATTTTCAATAGCAGCCGCCGCAACGTCCCCGACTAAGCGATTCACACCAAATCAAAGATTTGGGTTCACTGCTTATGCCAATTCCATCACTTCGGCGCATAAAATAAAAAGTATGCTACTATAATACCCGCACAGCGAGTACGATTAATATAATAGCATACTCTAAATTAAAATTCAAACAAAAATCAAAATAAATTTCAACTTTTTTGATATGCCTCTACAATCCGTTCAACACAAATTTTCTCTGATAATTCATCTGTTGGTATCATCATATCGCCAATCTCATAATAGGGCTTCCGGGCTCTTAGCATATCCACAATCTTCTGGTAGGGATCAGCCTCCTGAAGCAGCGGACGGTCTGTATTTCCCCGCACCCGGCTGTAGATCGCCCCTGGCGAAGCGGTTAAAGTTACCAGAAAGGTCCGCTCTTTTAATACCTTTCGGTTCTGTTCACTTAAAACAATCCCGCCACCGGTCGAAATCAGGAGATTCTCATTTTCCATCAGAGCTTTAAGTGCGGTCTCCTCCATCCTTCTGAAAGCTGGCTCTCCATCTTCCTCAAATATCTGGGATATCTTCTTTCCCTGCTGTTTTTCGATATAGGCGTCGGTGTCTACAAAGGTCAGACCCAGCTTCCTGGCCAGGCGTTTTCCGATGGTGGTTTTCCCGGTCCCCATGTAGCCAATCAGTGCAATGTTCTTCTTTCTCATATTAAAGCCCAAGGGTCTCCCGCAATTTCAAAATGTCCTCCAGCGTAATCTGACCCGGCGCAGTCGCTTTGACGCCTGACGCAAAGGTCAGGCATCCCCCCATCACTTCCGGCAGAATTCTGGACAGGCGGCCTTCCTCACCCATGGAAATCATGATCATGGGCTTGTCTGTTTTCAGGCTGTAGGTGCCACCAGCTGCTGAGGCAGTCTTAAAATCGACTTTATCTCTTGCATACAGCGCCAGCTTAAAGGCGTCCGCTCCCTTTTCCGACATCCTGTCCAGAATAGAAATGATTTCATCATAGGCGCCGGTTTTATCAAAGTCATGATAGGAAACCATCAGCCTGCTCTGTGTGGATTTCACCACCTGCCTGACCGCTTCAAAATATTCCTCGCTGCTGTTAAGTTCAACATCAATGTAGGTAACCGCGTTGGACTTGGCCGCATTGGCGATATGTTTCCAGCGGTCCTCGTTTAAAACATGCCGGAAACCGCCCTCCTTCACATCGCGGAAGGTATAAATAAGGCTTACGCCCAGGTTCCGGATTTTTCTTAAAATTCTCCGTTCCTGTTCATAGTCATCCTCCAGAAAATAATCCCGGCGCCATTCCAGATAATCTGGCTTCTGGGCCAGTGCCTCGTCAATCTCGCGGTACAGGTCCTCTTCATTATCCGATACTAACGGAATACAGGTAACAAATTGGTTTTTACTTAACATTTTACTTCCCTCTAAATCATTTTAGATTCACGGATACGTGTTACCTCTATTATAGATGATTTCACGCATTGTATCCAGCACTATTTCTCCATATAATAGCTCATTCCACTGATCTTTCGGGTGTTTTCGTCCATCCTGCCCGTTCCCTGAAAGACCTTTTTATAATTTTTAACCTCGGCAGTTACCCGCACAGACCGCTCCTGCCCGGATACCGGGACGACCTCAATACTGTAGCGTCCGCCGTTATCCTCGCTTTTCAAGACGCCTGTCCCCCGGTAGTCAAAATCAGCATTGAGCTCGGCCTCGGCCTCGGCAAATGCATTTTCTACCACCAGGATACAGATTTCGTAATCGCGGTAATTCTGATTGGCGTCCAGCTGATTCCGGATCTGCCCCAGCAATGCCGCCGCCACAGTGAACAGCAGCGCCAGAACGATCAATACAAGGGGGAGCGCGTAGCCTTTCTGATTCATCTCAACAACACCTCATTAGGATAATAAAACCGGACGTCCACTGCCGGTTCTTCTTTTATGAATTCTATGATCAGCCGCACTCCGTCTTTTTCCTCGAGCCTGAGTTCGAAGCGCACAACATTGTGGATCAGCTGGCTTTTTCCGCCAGTCTTAATGGGCTCCAGCTTCGCCTTATCGACCTTATTTCGATAGACGGTTCCAGACGCTTCAACCGTATAAAAATTATAATAGTCCGGGTTTTCCATATCCTGTAAATACACCCGGCCATCCTTCACGACCATTTCCCTGGATTTCGAGAGCTGCTTCTGTAAAAACAGGCAGGCCCGTCTGCTCTCCTGGCCGCGGATCATTTTGCCTGTTATTTTTCCAGCCATTTCCCCGCCAAATTGAAGCGAGGTGACGAGCAGCACCAGTACCATCGATGTAATAAAGAGCCCGGTCAGCACCTCCACCAGCGTATAGCCCTCCCTGCTACGGATAAACCACCTTCGCATAAAAAACCTTCTTTCTTCCGCCAGCCGCATCATAGCTCAGCTGTAACGCGTAAAGCCCTGAGAGGCGCTCGGATAGGTGTGTTTCGACCTGCCAGCCCGGGTGCCTTCTTACAATGGCTCTGACTTCCTCTTCAAACTCCTGCTCCGACCTTCCGGCAGGGATTCCGGTGCGTATTTCGTTTACAATCCCGTTGATATTGACGCTTTGCTCCAGAATCCCCTCAGAAACCCTTTCCCCCATAATCACTGTGTGGTAAATGGTAAAGACGGACACAATCCCCACCCCAAGCACCGCAATGGCCACCACTGCCTCAATGAGGCTTACGCCCCGTATATCAGACTGTATTTTTATCACTTAAATAAATCCTCCCTGTGACAGGCTGTATAATCAGGTATTTCTCCGGCCGGTCGTTGTGGTAAAAGGTGATGGTGCCCCCGCGGTTGACCACGCCAGCCCCACTGAAAACAATCTCATTCTGAACAAGGTTCCATGTAATCCGGCACTGCCTGAGCTGTACAGACTGTGTCACCACCATCTCCCGCCTGCCCGGATCAAACGCTATAATATCCACCCGGTCTTTATACAGCTTTGCCGACGTGCCGTAACGATCACCAGACATCATGGCCGCGTCGCGGCTCTTTAAAACCGCGTCAAGTACCTGCTCGTACTCTGCCTCAGCAGCCCGCTTTGCATTTCCCTCAACCGCCGAATACCCCAGTCCCGCGGTCACCGCCAGGGCAAAGCCCAGAATGGACAGGGTAATGATAAGCTCAATCAGGGTGTGCCCTCTCTGACCGGCCATTTTTCCTGTCAACTAGACGGAGAAGGCGGGGATGATTTCGGCGCGAAGCTGACCTCGCCGTCTTTATAGTTAAAAACGCCGCCGGACTGCGAAACAATTTTATCTGTTTTCAGATATCCGGCGTTTTTCAGCGCGGTGACCAGCTTGTCAAAGTCGCTGCTCTCTCCGGCTGCCAGCGTTGGCAGGCTGCCGTTATTATCCGCCTTATAAACCTCCAGAGCTGTCTGGACAATGGATAGATTCGCCTGGTCTGTCTTTAAGCCCGAATTATCCAGCACCTTTGAAAACTGAGGAATCGCCAGTGCTGCCAGCATTCCCAGTATGGCCAGCACAATGATCAGCTCAATGAGGGTAAAACCGCATTTTTCCATAATCTGTCTTTTTATTTTTTTCATCCTTTTCCCCTTACTTACACGAGCTCAGAATAGCCCGAATAGATTTCAAATACTGGCTGCATAACTGACGCCATGATAAAAAACACCAGGCCGCCAACCACAAGCAGCACCACCGGCTCCAGCAGCGCAGTCATTTTCTTGATTTTCCGATCGATCTCGCCGTTATAATAAGCCGAAACCTTTATGAGCACCTGCTCCATGGTTCCCGAGCTCTCGCCGATACGAATCATCTGGACAAATCGCCGGTCAAAGATCCCAGCCTCTGCCAGGCTGTCGGACAAGGCTGCCCCACGCCTAACTGCTTCCTGCACAGCGCTTATTTTATGGCGCATGACACGGTTTCCCAAAATTTTACCGGCGATTTCCAGCGCGCTGATCATATCAATGCCGCTGTTGACCATAATGGCCATGGCGTCCGCAAAGCGCACCCCTTCCATCAGCCGGATAAACGGCCCAATCCACAAAAGCCGCAGCAATAAACGATCCCTTGCCAGCGCGCCCCTTTCTTGTCTGACCACCAGCTGCCCTGCTGC
The DNA here is from genome assembly GCF_003477535.1 of Eubacterium sp. AM05-23. Taxonomy (NCBI): domain Bacteria; kingdom Bacillati; phylum Bacillota; class Clostridia; order Eubacteriales; family Eubacteriaceae; genus Eubacterium; species Eubacterium sp. AM05-23. Next base: position 11,636 of record NZ_QUDF01000018.1, on the reverse strand, counting down.
CAGCAGCAGTAAAACCGCCAGCAGTATCCAGCCGCCGCCGGACATCAGCGCTGTGCTGGCCCGCATGAGAAGTTCGGTGGTCCGCGGCAGCTCTGCCTCCATACTCTCAAATATTTCCACAAAGGCTGGCAGCACGCCTGCCATAAGGTACATAACCACCCCCACAGCCACCACCATCACCAATGACGGATAGAATAGCGCCTGGGCGATTCTGCTCCTCAGATCAGCCTGCCCCTCATAGTAAACTCCCAGATTTTCCATGACTAAATCCATGCAGCCGCTCATTTCACCCGAGCGCACCATCTGGACCATAAGCTCAGGAAAAACCTTTGGAAACTGGCGCAGCGCCTCGGAAAGGCTGTTCCCCTGTTTTACCAGTGCCTTGACCTGCAAAACCGTCTCCCCGAAGGCGCTGTTTTTATGCTCCCTCCCGGACAGCTCCAGAGCGTCGATGATCGAAACCCCTGCCGAAAGCGTAATCGCCATCTGCCTGCAAAAGAGCCCGAGCATCCTGATGCGCCCTGATTTAAACGACACTGCTTTAAGCCATGCCGGTTTCATCACTTCCATAACTCATTACCCTCAACCCTTCTGCCACATCGGTGACACCGTTTAAAATTTCATTGCGGACTATTTCCGAAAACAGAACCAGACCGCTGCCACGCGCAAGGCTAAGGAACTGCTCATAGGACGCGCCGGCGTGAATGGCCTCCCTCAGCCCCTGGTTAAGACACAGCACCTCGAAGATCCCCTTTCTCCCCAGATAGCCGGTGTGCCGGCATTTTTCACAGCCCACCGCACGGTACAGCGCCTGCTCCTTTTCAAAGGCGAAAAGCGCACGCTCAGCCTCGGTTGCCGTACAGGCTTTCCGGCAGTGCGGACACAGCTTTCTCAAAAGGCGCTGTGCGATAATGCCCCGAAGCGCTGTGGATAGCAGATAATCTGCCGCGCCCATATCCAGCAGCCGGGTAATGGTTGACAGCGCGTCGTTGGTGTGCAGGGTTGACAGGACCAGATGGCCGGTAATGGCTGCGCGCACAGCAGTAGCCGCAGTCTCCTCATCCCTGATTTCCCCAACCATGATAACATTGGGGTCCTGCCTTAAAATGGCCCGCAGCCCCTCGCCAAACCCAAGGCCAATCCGCTCATTGACAGGTATCTGGTTAATACCCTCCAGGTGAAATTCGACCGGGTCCTCGATGGTGATGATATTGAGGGCCTGGGTATTCTTCTCCTTCAGAAGACTGTACAGCGTTGTCGTTTTTCCGCAGCCCGTCGGACCGGTTACCAGCAGGAGCCCGTTGGCCTGATTGAGCATTCCCCTGACTTTCTGCTCATTTACAAACGAAAGCCCCAGGTCTTTCACCGGGATTAAAAAGGTCTGGGCGTCCAGAATCCGGAGCACTGCCTTCTCGCTGTAAACGGTCGGTACCACCGACACCCGCAGGTCGATCTTCCTTCCCTCTGTCTCAAAGCAGAAGCTGCCATCCTGTGGTCTCCGTTTCTCTGAAATATCGAGCCCGGATAAAATCTTTATCCGGCTGATCATGCCAAGATAATCCTTTTCAGTAACCTCCATCGTCGTGACCAGCTCACCGTCGATGCGTATACGGACCCGCATCTTATCCGGGTTCATCACCTCAAAATGAATATCCGAGGCTTTTTTCTGAACCGCAAAGCGGATAATGCTGTTGACAAGCTTTACAAAACGATTGTCCTGAGCCTCATCCCGTTCCTGCCCAGGAGACGCTTTCTTTTCCCCACCCCAAAATCTGTATTTCACATTCGCCCTCTTGTTAAATTATAATCATTTCTAAATTATTTGACTGCTTATATCTCATCATACAGGACATTCTATTTTTTGTCAACGATTTTATTATATTACATAATAGTTTATTATTTTTTGCGACTAAAAAACAACCAGCAGAAGTAATTATTTCTTCTGCTGGTTGTTTTCTATTTTACAATCTCAAAAACAATTCCTTCAAAGCCCTCCAGCGCCATTTTTAGTAGATGTGAACGCTCTGGCTCTGGCTTTAAAGCCGGGCTTTCTGCCTTTTTTAATTTACCGGCACGATGTGGTGCGGACATTAATTCACCCTTCTGGGTTTTTAACTTATAGGCGATTCTTTTGCTATTATTACCAGTACTGAAAATTTCTTTAACTTTTTTGCTTTCTGTCATCTCAAGAATCAGTTCTTCAACAGGTTTCGCGGCAAAATTAAGCACTGTCAGCAGCTCCTGCTCGCCCGCGCTGCGCCGGTAAGCCAGTACGGCAGTTTCCTTTGTTTTAACCGGAACAAAGGAAAAATATCCGCTGTGGTAGTCATTTTCATAGAGCGCCGGGCACATCCTGTAAAACTGGTTCAGGGCAGAAAAATAATCAGAAAATTCCTGATGGGCAGGGTATTTGAGCAGTCCCCAGTCCAGCTCACGCGCTTCATCCCACTCTCTGAAATGCCCCATTTCGTTCCCCATGAAGTTCAGCTTTTTACCGGGATGGGTAAACATGTAGAGATACAAAAGACGCGCCTGCTCAAACTTTTCTTCATAGCTGCCGTTCATTTTATCCAAAATAGTTTTTTTCCCATGCACTACCTCATCGTGGGAAAAGGGCAGCATATAAAGCTCATTATAAAAATAATGCATGGAAAAGGCCAGCCTGCCCATGTGGTCCTTGCGGTCATCCGGGTGAATCTTCATAAAATCCAGGGTATCATTCATCCACCCCATATCCCATTTATAATCAAAGCCCAGCCCGCCATATTTCACAGGCGCTGTCACCTTTAAAAAATTGGTGGAATCCTCGGCCATGCGCAGCACTCCTGGATAACGCTCCGCCAGGCCCTCATTCATGGTCTGGATAAACTCAACCGCCCCCTCATTGACACCGCGGGCGGCGTCTCCCTGCCAGTACAGGGCGTTGCTGATGGCATCCATGCGCAGGCCGTCAAAATGATATTTCTCGATCCAGAAGGCTGCCGCCGACTGAAGAAAACTCCGTACCTCTCCCCGGTAAAAATTAAAATTATAGGAACCCCATTCGCTGTAGCCTGTATCCGCGTCAGGGTATTCGTACAGTGCTGATCCGTCAAACTGAGTCAGGGCATAATCGTTGGTGGCAAAATGTACGGGGACAAAATCCAGAATCACACCAATCCCAGCCTGGTGGAAGGTATCGATGAGATACTGCAGCTCTGCCGGCGTACCGTAGCGGGAGGTCGCGCTATAAAAGCCCGACACCTGATACCCCCAGGACTCATCGGCGGGGTACTCTGTCAGCGGAAGAAATTCCACATGGGTAAAGCCGTGCTCACGCACATAATCCAGGAGCTCCCCGCACAGCTCTTCATAGCTGTACCAGCCCGCCGGGCCCTCCTCCGCCTTACGCCGCCAGGAGCCAAAATGCATCTCATAAATGCTCATGGGCTCATTATAATGGGGCCGCTTCGCTCTTTTCTTAAGCCATGCCTCGTCCTTGAACACGTAATCCCACTTTACTAAAACCGATGCAGAATTTGGCCGCAGCTCCATAGCGCAGCCATAAGGGTCTGCCCGGTCCAGCACACGCCCGTCCATTTGGTGAATCCGATATTTATAGAGCATCCCGGCGTCTGCATTCTCTACAAAGCATTCATAGATTCCTCCCGTACCAAGGGGCTTCATGGGGGTGTCCTGCCATCCGTTAAACTCCCCGATGAGCGTAACCGCTTCTGCTCCCGGCGCGTATACTCTGAAAACAAAGCCCTCCCGGCCGGCCTTTTCAATGCGGTGCGCACCAAAGTAATCGTAGGCGTCAAAGGCCTTTCCGATATAAAAATCATGCATTTTCATGATGATGTCCTCCCCAGTTTATTACTTACAATTATATGGGAAAAACCTCGGCCCGTCTACTGCCAAAACGCCCGAAGTGTCAAAAAAGGCAAAGCCAGAACACTCTTCGGCTTTGCCCTTTGTAAACTTTCTTCAATTTTTCTTATTTTTCCAGGTAGGCCATGAGTGCCGCCCACTCGGCCTTTGCCTGATCATAGCCGGTCTTATAGCTCTTCTGAACGCCCTCTGGGTTGCGGTCAATCACCTTTGTCTCAATGGGGTTTTCTGGCCGCAGCACGTAAATCTTCCCTTCGTCCTCCAGCGCGTCAATGAGATCCATGGTTTCGTTGTAAAACAGATGGCGGTTTAGTATGCCATCGGCAAAGGCCGGGTGCTTCCGGTAATAGGAGCGTACCATCCTTTCATGGCCATAGGGCTCCTTTCGGTAGCCTTTTTCACGGGTCAGTACCAGGACGGCTTTCTCGTTGCCGTCCGAAAGCGCCCGCCGGACCGGGACGGAATCCGCAATCCCGCCATCCATGTAAGGCCTGCCGTCGATTTCCACCATTTGGCTCATAAACGGCAGCGAAGTGGACGCGGCAATGAGCTCCGCCACATCGCCCTCCATCTTTTCAAAATAGCGGACCTCCCCGCTTTCACAGTCGGTAGCGGTCAGGTAAAAGGTGATGTCAGAGCTGTAGTAGGTTTTCATATCAAAAATATTATAACGTCTCGGCAGCTCGTTATAGGCAAAGCTGCGGCTGAAAAAATTTCCTTCCTTCAGCAGATTTCCCATCCCCATATACCGCTTATCCGGCATAAAGGTTTCCGCGATGGCAAAGCTGCGGCCCGGCTGCTCAGAAATATAGTTGGCGCCGTTGATGGCGCCCATGGAAACACCGATGATGTAAGGAAATTCCAGTGACTTTTCCATAAAATAGTCCAGCACGCCGGAGGAATAAATGCCTCTGAAGCCGCCGCCCTCCAGCACCAGCGCTGTTTTCTCAAACCTCATCGTCATTCCTCCCTTATCCTCATGGTCATTTCAATCTGACAGAGGAGGGTTCCCTCCTGGTTCTCGATGTCCATTCGGTAAGTGTCCTCAGCGATTTCGGCAGATTTCACGGTGATCATGTCGCCGTAGAAGCCCTGATTTTTGTAGATAATTTTCGCGGTTTCGATCTCGCCTGCCTTTACCTTTTCCAGGGGCAGGGTCTCCAGCGCCCACGCCAGATACTTGACATGGTTGACGTGGCCGTTAAAATCAATGTCCAGGTAACGAACCTGAAAATTCTTGGAATCCGTCCATTCATCCACCTTCGCGACCCGTTTAAGCTTAAAATGGTTTTCGTGGCCGCTTTCGTAAACGTCCAGCTCCGGCACATTGCTCAGCCGCTCCAGACGGTTTTCCCTGCGGTTTTGCAGCATCCATTCTGTATCGCCCTCCACCATCATTCTGCCATCCAGAGATTTGATGGCAAAACGGCGGTGGGCGGCGAATTTGTCAAAGGCGATGGCCTCCGTCTCGACCATAACCTCATCGTTAAACTTCGGGTATTCATGAAACTGCAGCTTGTATTTTACCAGGAACCAGGCCAGGCCCATCTCATCCAGAACCTCTGGCCCTACGCCGAGCTGCTCGCTCTGCTCCTGGCTGGTCTGCTGAAAGTAGTTCAACGCTGCTGTCGGCTGCAGCTGATAATTATAGGTGCATTCATAGCCGTTGATCTTCTGTTTTTTCTCGTAAATAATTCCCACTTCTGTTGTCTCCTTATTCTTTAAACATTAGCCGAATGCTTTAATTTTCAATGAGTCCAAGGGCGCGCAGGATAAACTCGCCGGTGCGCCGTTCAGTTCCCTGATAAGGGTAAGCGTGCATATCGGTACTCGGATTAAAATTCAGTTCAATGATGCCGAAGGGTGATTTCTCGTCCCGGTAGTCCTCAATGATGATATCCACACCGCAGAATACAGCCTTCACCGATGCCGCGGCCTCCACGGCAATGCGTTTAAAGAAGTCCGGCATTTCATCGGTCATGTCAATGCTGTCGCCGCCGGTGCTGATGTTCGAGTTGCCCCGCAGATAGACTGTTTTTCCATCTGGCAGCACATCGCCAAATTTCAGCTCCTGCTGTTTTAAATAAAGCTCGGTCTGCTCGTCCAGCTCAATTTTTTTAAGGGGCGCAGTATAGCCGTAGCCTCTGAAGGGATGTCTGTTTTTAACATCGACCAGCTGGGTGATGGTGTGGACGCCATCGCCGGTCACATTGGCCGGAACACGCTTCAGAACTGCGGCCACCTCCCCGCCGATCACCAGGAAGCGGTATTCCTGTCCCGGGATAAACTCCTCAATGATGACGGTCTTGTCGTATTCGAAGGCAATTTCAACTGCTTCAAGGAGGTCCTTCTCGCTGCCTCCCTGGTCAAAGATACAGATTCCCAGCCCATAGTTTGTGGATTTTGGCTTAATAACTACCTTTTTCCCGACATAGGGGCCAATGCGGCGCGCGGCTTCATCATAGCTTGAGAATTCCTCGCCGGCTGGTACCGGAATGCCCTTTTGCGCCATGATTTTCTTGGTAACCACCTTATTTTCCATAACGAGAACGGTGATATAATTGTCCAGCTCCGTTTTTGTCGCCTGCTTGACATAGGTCTTCTTATCTCCCCTGCCAAGGCCGATAAAATTATCCTGAGGGTCGATCTCCTCAACTGGAACGCCTCGGGTGATGGCCTCCTTGATAAGGATCTGGGTGGAAAGCTCGTAGTTATCAAAGCCCTTTAAAAGATAACGGGTGTCGTGGCTTTCCTTTTTATAGGTTTCCGCCAGACGCATCATCCCCTTTAGATAGCCTTCCTTTTCCACAATTTCGGCCATCCGGTAAGCGTAAGTATGCTCCGGATGGATAACACGGTCCGTCATTACCTTCAGCACACCGCCGTTTCCGAGTTCCAGCTCAATATCCATCTTCTGCATTTTTTCGAGAATCTCAAGGGCCCAGCGGGTCATAGAGACCTCTTTGCCGTTCTGGCGGATCATAAGGTTGGGGTCCAGACCAAAAAAGGCGACTTTTTCTTCATTTTCAAGCCCCTCCTTCTGCCAGTCCGCATCGTCTGATTCCTCTTCAACCAGCAGGTAGAGCATAAACTGGTGCAGAAACACCAGATCCTTTTCGGCAATGCCGCATTTGTCAAAGACATTCAGGTCCACTGTCCGGATTTCAAGGTATTTAATGCCATCCTCTTCCAGTGATTCTAGAATATTGTCCACACCCTTTGCCTTCATCCGAATTTGGGTATAGAGCTCCTTGGGCGCTGAGATCAGGCCCTTGTCCACAAAGTTCTGGACATCCGCCGTATACTCTCTGACGGTGCGGTAGCTTGGGAAAAGGGCGATTTTATTTTTATAGCCGCAGATGGAATTTCTGAAGGATGGGCCAGTTTTTAACACATAGGAGTCATCACCCACAGGCTCCATCTGGCTGACACATTCGGGAATATAGCTTTTATGCAGGGCCGAGCTGCAGCCTAAAAGGTAGACGACCAGCCACCGGTAGCGCAGATAATTTCGGACCAGCTTGAGGTATACGCCATCCTTGAAGTCCTTGCGCGGCTTCTCCGGCGCGACGGCGTCGTGCAGCTTATCAATAAAACGTTCGGTAAAGGAAAAATTGAAATGAATGCCGGAAATCAGCTGTTTTTTGCCGCCGTAACGCTCAATCAGCCCTTTCCGGTAGGCCATGGCCGCCTCAGCGTCCTTTTCCCCCTCATACACCGCGATGGGGATGTCCCCGTCCTCTGGAATGTCACAGGGCATGGACTGGGGCCAGAAATACTCGTCTCCGATTTCATTGTTGACAATGTCGCAAAGCCCTTCAAGCACCGCGTAGGTCTTAGGCACTGTGTCATAGGCTGGTGTAACGACCTCCACCTGGCTTTCTGAAAAATCGGTCGTGATGTAAGGGTTTTTCAGCTTGTTGCCAAAAATCGCCGGATGCGGTGTCATGGCGAGCTTTCCTGCCGCTGTCACCCGCAGGCCTTCGCGTTCCAGACCAAAATCACCGGTCAGCAGCTCGTTGCTTGTAAATGTATTTTTTAAAATATCTAAGTTCATTTTTACACCTTGGTTATTCAAATTTTATTGGTTATTATACCACAAATCAACCTGAATGCATATTGAAGACGAATCCAACTTCTGTTAAGTTTTAAATCTGAAAAAAGCTTAAACGAAACAAAGACATCCCGGTTTAATAAAGATCAAACCGGGATGTCGCTTTTATGCGTTGGCTTCTAACTCGCGGTATTCAGGGTGTTTGTCAAACTCCGCCCGCGCAAAGGGACACAGCGGAATGATTTTTTTGTTTTCATCCCTTGCCTTTCGTACTGCTTTTTCGACCAGTACTTTTCCAATGCCCAGGCCGCCCATGTCTTCTGCCACTTCTGTATGCGAGATAATAAACATGCTCTCTCCGGTCGGCACAAATTCGATTTCTCCGACCTCTATTCCTGCATCAGTCACAGCATAGATGCGGTTTTCACCATTTTTATATTCAATCATATTATAGCCTTCTTTCACAATTCATGTTGAAGACTATATACCCTCTGACAGTCAGGTAAAACACTGCTGCTGCTCTCTGTCCACCAGAGTGTCTATTTATCGGCACAGAGCTCTGCCAGGTATTCCTCAGCATATTTAGACGCTACCGCGCCGTCAGCCGTAGCGGTAACAATCTGGCGCAAGGGCTTAGTGCGCACGTCACCGACCGCAAAGACACCAGGGATATTGGTTTTTGTTGTCTCGTCCGCAATCAGGTAGCCCTGCGCGTCAAGGTCCAAAACGCCCTTGAACATATCTGTGTTCGGCGTCCGGCCAACCGCTACAAAAACACCCTCGCAGGAAAGCTCTGACACCTCGCCGGTTTTAACATTCTCTACCTTTACGCCGGTTACCAGATCGTCATGAAGCACCTCGACCACTCTGGAATCCCAGACAAATTCAATGTTTTCAGTTTTTTCTAAAGTCTTCATGTATGTTTTTGATGCCCTGAGGGTATCTCGGCGGTGCACAATATAAACCTTCTTGCAGATTTTTGCTAAAAACAGGGCGTCCGCCACCGCGGAGTTGCCGCCGCCCACCACAACCACTGTCCGGTTGCGGTAAAACATACCATCACAGGTCGCGCAATAAGCCATCCCTCTGCCGCGGAGCTCATCCTCCCCGGGAATACCGAGTGTTCTGGGGGCTGCGCCCGTCGCTAAAATAACGGCCCCTGCCTCAAGCTCGCCCTTGCCCGTCCGGATTACTTTCGGCTGGCTCTCCAGATCAATGGATAACACCTCGCCGATTTCTGTTACAACGCCAAAGCGTTCGGCGCTCTGCTGCATCTTTCCGCTGAGCTCAACGCCGTCCACGCCCTCCTCAAATCCCGGGTAATTGTCGACCCGGCTGGTGGTCGCCATCTGTCCGCCCGGCCACATCTTTTCGAGCACCATTGTAGAAAGGCCTGCGCGCGCGCAGTACAGTGCCGCTGTGTAACCGCCCGGCCCGCCGCCTAATATGATCACGTCGTATTTATTATTTTCCATTATTTGTCTCCTTTTGGAAGTTGCTGCAATTTTCTGTAACTTTATAAATTACATATTATACAGTTATTTTAACAGCCTAGGGCGAAAAAGTCAATAGCGTATCTGGAATGATTTGTTTTTGCACCCAAAGGGTATGTATGGTATAATAGAAGAAAATTATCAAAGGACTTTAAACCAAGCGATGTATTCGTTTTAATCCTTGGTCGAAAAGGCCACTGTGCTAAGGGGGCAACATAAATGAAGATGTTTGACGTTATTGTACTGGGCGGCGGACCTGCAGGCTATACGGCCGCGCTATACTGCGCCCGGGCGAACCTGAAAACCATGATTTTAGAAAAGATGTGGCCGGGCGGGCAGATGGCGACCACCAGCCAGGTCGATAATTATCCTGGATTTAATGAAGGGATTGACGGCCATGAGCTGAGCGAGCGTATGAAGCTGGGCGCGGAACGTTTTGGCGTGATCTCCGAATACGGCGAGGTCGTCAGTATCGAAGCCAGCGGCCAGCCAAAACGCATCAAGACAAACAGTGCCGAGTATGAGTGCAAGGCCCTGATCATCGCCACCGGCGCCGCCCCGAGAAGCCTCAACCTTCCTCATGAAGACGAGCTGCGTGGACGCGGCGTAGCCTACTGTGCCACCTGTGACGGCATGTTCTTCAAAAATAAAGTGGTCGCTGTTGTGGGCGGCGGCAACTCCGCGGTGGCCGATGCCCTGTATCTGTCCAAAATCTGTAAAAGGGTTTACCTCATTCACCGCCGCAACCGGCTAAACGCTACCAAGACCTATCTGGCGCCACTGGATGAGGCCGAAAATATCGAATTTATCTGGAACAGCCAGGTGGTGGAACCCATTTACGGTGACGTTTTAACTGGTATTAAGCTTGAAAACACCGAGACCGGCGCGGTTTCCCAGTTAGACTGTGACGGGCTGTTTATCGCCATTGGCCGGCGCCCCAACACGGATCTGTTCGAGGGCATTGTGGATATCGACGAGGCAGGCTACATCATAGCTGATGAAACCACTCAGACCAATGTGGAAGGCGTCTACGCGGTCGGCGATGTCCGCACCAAGCCGCTGCGCCAGATCATCACCGCGGCCTCTGACGGCGCGGTGGCCTCAAAATTTATTGAGGACTACTTTGTGCAGCTGTGTGGCAGAAACCATAAGGCAAAAAGCCTGCGCTACAAGAGTGAGCCTAACCGTTTCTTTGTCCTGACTCCGGAAAACTACGAGGTTGGCGAGCTGAACCTTGAGCCCACCACGGACAACACCTTTATCATCACTCATGTGGGCGTTGACAACAGCTACAACGGCCTGGGTATTGCGAAAGAGCTGGTGCGGCAGACCGTTGAAGCCGCGCGCCAGAATCACTGGAAGCTTATTCCAAGATGTCCCTTTGCAAAGGTAGAATATGACAAGCATCCCGAATATAAAGACACCTTAGCCTGATGGCAAAACAGCCTCCGCTTCACCGCAGAGGCTGTTTTTCTGTCAAGTCTCAAAAAATAAAAAAAACAGCCATATCCCTATGACTGGTCATCTCTTTAAAAAGTTATATCCTCAAAGGCTTTAACGATAAATTGTTTTTAAGGAAAGGATATGCTATACTAGCCAGACAGGAGCATCCGGCTCTTGTGGCACTGGCATGGTTAATCTTGCCCCGGAAATGGGGTGCCCGTTTATGGACAGTAACCAGTTGATTCTGATTCTGGCGCTTATTGCGTTTATCGTAGGCTGCATAAACAAGAACGACCGTTAGCCTTTTCCACGAGCACTAACGGTCAAATCTAATGAATTATTGGGGCTGGCCGTTGCCGGTGTCCCTGTTTCTTTTTATATTATACCATATTTCCTTAAACTTTTCAAAAAAATAAAAAAAAGCCATATCCCTATGACTGGTCATCTCTTTAAAATGGTCTTCGTTCGAGGATCGCGCTGCTTCGCACCGCCGTGCTCGTCGCACAGCTCCTCACACATTCGGCTAAAAACGATCCACGATTTATTGCCGATGCCACCTTTTTGATTAGAGATTGTGATGACTTTGGTTTTTGCCATAATTGGCACCTCCTCAATAAAAAAACCGTTCAATGGTTTTTGAGCGGCTTTATCATTCTCCTTCTACATACAGCCTTGAATTGTACGCCAAATTCGTACGCTTGCCTCTTTTGCTTTTCTTTGTAATTTTTAGTATAATGTTCTTATTCTTGTAAACAAGTGAGGCGGCATATGGTTGA